>JAJDVM010000084.1 GCA_022826125.1 Defluviicoccus sp. | reverse complement strand
GATCTGGGTGGTGATGCTGGCGCCGCTCGGCTTCATCTTCTTCCTGAGCTTCAAGATCCAGACCATGCGCGCCTCGACCGCGCAGACCCTGTTCTGGGCCTTCGCCGGGATCATGGGGCTCTCGATGGCGAGCATCTTCCTCGCCTTCACCGGGGCCAGCATCGCGCGCGTGTTCTTCATCACCGCGGGCACCTTCGCCGCGATGAGCCTCTGGGGCTACACCACCAAGCGCGACCTGACCGGGATGGGATCGTTCCTGTTCATGGGGCTGATCGGCATCATCCTGGCGGCGATCGTCAACATGTTCATCGGATCGAGCGCGCTCCACTTCGCGATCTCGGTCATCGGCGTGCTCATCTTCGTCGGGCTCACCGCCTACGACACCCAGAAGATCAAGAACGAATACGCCGAGTGGCACGACTCCGAGACCTCGTCGAAGCTCGCCATCATGGGCGCGCTCCGGCTCTATCTCGACTTCATCAACCTGTTCATGCTGCTGCTGCACTTCTTCGGCGACCGCCGCTAGGCGGGGTCCGATTCCAATTTCAGGGGGCGCCTTCGGGCGCCTCCTTTCGTTTGGGCTGGACGCGGCGGACGGGCGGCGGGATCATCGGGCGGGTACGAGCCGGGGAGGAAGAAATGACGGGAACGGTCTATGCGGGCGTCGGACACTGGCAGGCGAGCAGTCCCAAGGTCCGCACCTACGGCTTCTTCCGCCGGCGCGGCGGCGACGACGGCTGGCAAGCGTTGACCGACGGCCTGCCGGAGAACCCGGAAGTCCGGGCGATCGAGCTCCATCCCGGCGATCCCGGGACGGTTCTCGCCGGCACGCAGGACGGGGTCTATCGCAGCGACGACGACGGCGATACGTGGACCTCGCTCGCCCTGCCGGGAGAGATGCGGACGGTCTGGTCGATCGCCTTCGACCCGCGCGACGCCGACACCGTGTTCGTGGGCGTCGAGGGGTTCGCGATCTGGCGCACGCGCGACGGCGGCGCGGAATGGCAGCTTCTCGACGTACCCGCGCCCGGCGGCATCCCGGAATGCCCGTTCGCGACCCGCGTCACGCGCATCGCCATCGATCCCAACCGGCCCGACCGTGTCTATGCCGGGCTGGAAGTGCTCGGCGTGGTCCGCAGCCTCGACGGCGGCGACAGCTGGGACGACGTGAGCGGCGACCTGCTGGCGCTCGCCGCGGCGAACGAGCATCTGCAAAGCGGGCTGCTCACCGGCGATCCGCATGAGGGAATGGTGGACATCCATGCCATCTCGGTCAGCCGGAACCGGCCCGGAAGGGTCTATCTCGCCAACCGCATGGGGCTGTTCTCGACCGAGGACGCGGGTGAGAGCTGGACGGAGCTCGGCATCGGCCGGTTCTCGCCGGTGACCTACGCGCGCGACGTCTACGTGTCGTCGCACGACCCGGAGCGCGTCTTCGCCGCGCTCAGCCCCGCCTCGGTCAGCGACGCGGGCGCGCTCTGGTGCTCCGACGACGGCGCGCGGAGCTGGCGCCGCTTCGACGCCGACCTGCCGATCGGCGCGACCCTGATGAAGGTCGCCGAGAGCCCGCTCGACCCGGGGAGGATCTATTGCGGCGCGCGCAACGGGCAGGTGTTCGGCACCGAGGACGCCGGCGCCACCTGGCGCGACCTCCCGCTCCCCGACGGGGTGTCGGGCATCTACGCGATGGCGTGCGCGTAGGGAGCCGTCCCTCGATACGGCGCTGCTCGAAGTGGCGAATGGAAAGGGAAATGGTGGGCGCGGCTGGGATTGAACCAGCGACCCCTACGATGTCAACGTAGTGCTCTCCCGCTGAGCTACGCGCCCGGCCGCCGAGGGCACGGTTCTATCGCTTCGGGCGCGCGGTTGGCAAGTGCGGGCGCGGATGACAGGGCGGGGGCGATCCGCTACACCTGTGCCGTCATGCAGAGTGTCAGCAAGCAGCGTACAGAGGTCTCCGACCATCACGAAATCCTGCGGCCCGGCGAGCAGACGGCGCCGATCGTCCTCGCCTCGCCGCATAGCGGCACCGCCTATCCGGATGCGTTCGTCGCCGCCTCGCCGCTCGATCCGCTCGACCTGCGCCGGTCGGAAGACTGCTTCGTGGACGAGTTGTGGCTCGGCGCCGCGGCGCTCGGCGTGCCACTCCTCCGCGCCGCGTTTCCCCGCGCCTTCGTGGATGCCAACCGCGAGCCCTTCGAGCTCGACCCGGAGATGTTCGAGGACGATCTCCCACCGTACGTCAACGTCAATTCGAGCCGCGTGGCCGCCGGGCTCGGGACCCTCGCGCGGGTGGTCGCGAGCGGCAAGGAGATCTATGGCGGCAAGCTCCGGTTCGCCGACGCGCTCGACCGTATCGAGACCTGCTACCGGCCCTACCACGCGGCGCTCCGGCGGCTGATCGACGCCACCCGCGACCGGTTCGGCTATTGCATCCTGATCGACTGCCACTCGATGCCGTCGGTCGGCGCGCCGATGGATCCCGATGCCGGGCGCGGACGGGCGGACTTCATCCTGGGCGACGGATTCGGCACCGCCTGCGAGGGCGCGGTCGCGGATACCGTGGAACGCGCGCTGGAGAGCCACGGCTATCGCGTCACCCGCAACAAGCCCTTCGCCGGCGGCTATACCACGCGGCATTACGGGTGCCCGGAAGAAGGCGTGCATGCGCTCCAGATCGAGACCAACCGCGCGCTCTACATGGACGAGGACGCGATCGGGCGGCTCCCGGCGCTGGCCGATGTCGCCGGGCACATGACATCCGTGGTGTCGGCGCTGATCCGCCTCGGCAGGGTGGACCTGGCCGCCGAATGACGGGCGTCGGGCTATCGACGTCCGGGATCGCGGTGCGCGACGCCGCGGAGAACGACTTCGACGCGATCGCCGATATCTACGCCCGCTACGTTCGCCGCGGCACGGCTTCGTTCGAAATCGAGCCGCCCGACGCGGACACGCTGATCGAGCGCTGGCGCGGCGTGCTGGCGGACGGGCTCCCCTACCTGGTCGCCGAGACCGGCGGCTCCGTCGCGGGTTTCGCGTACGCGACCCCCTACCGCCCGCGCCGCGCCTACCGCTTTACCGTCGAGCACTCCATCTACGTGCGCCAGGGCGACGGGCGGCGGGGGATCGGGAGCGCGCTGATCGAGCCGCTGATCGAACGCTGCGCCGCGCTCGGCTACCGGCAGATGCTCGCGGTGATCGGCGATACGGCGAACGCGACCTCGATAGGCTTCCACAGGCGGCACGGATTCCGCCACGCGGGGACCCTCCCCTCCGTCGGCTACAAGTTCGACCGCTGGGTGGACAGTGTGCTGATGATCCGCCCGCTGGGCGACGGCGACGCGTCGGCGCCCTAGCGCCGGGGGACCCGGCTACTCCCGAAAAAAAGGGTGGCCGCCGGGAGGCGGCCACCAAATTGGGAGGAAACGTCCAAGAACAGGAAGACGCACGCGGCCCCCTTGGACGACGAAACCGCGTGCCGCGCGCGGCAAACTACCCATCCGCCGGGCCGGGTCAACGGGCAAATTGTCGCGGGCGGACGGGCCGCGCCACTTACGTGCCCCGCGGGCGCGTGCTACAAGACAGCCGCCGCCCGGCGGCGCGGCTCCCGGCGCCCCGTCCGCGCTGCCCGATGCTTGAATAAGTGGAATGAAATCAAGGCATTATGGCTGATCCACAGACCGGTTCGCGTATCGGAATCGATATCGGCGGCACCTTCACGGATGTGGTCTATATCCGGGACAAGGCGCTCTATCGCGGAAAGTCGGACACCACGCATTACGACTTGAAGGTCGGGTTCATGAACGCGACCGGGGCAGCGGCGGAACGCGCCGGGGTGACGCTGGAGGACGCGCTGCGCGAGGCCGGATCGATCGCCTACTCGACCACCGTCGGGACCAACGCGCTGATCGAGCGGCGCGGCGCCAGGCTCGGGCTGATCACCACCAAGGGGTTCGAGCACACCGTCCATGTGGGGCGCGCGCGCAACTGGGGCGACGGACTTCCGACCGAGAAGAAATACGACCGCGGCCGCGCCGTGCGCCCGGCGCCGCTTATCCCGCAGGACCGCATCGTCGGCATCCAGGAGCGCATCGACAATCTCGGCAACGTCATCGTCCCGATGCGGGACGAGGACGTGCGGAGGCAAGTCGGGTACCTCGTGGACCGGGGCGTGCGCGGATTCGTGGTCGTGCTGCTCAACGCCTATGTCAACCCGGACCACGAGAAGCGCATCGGCGAGATCGTCGCGGAGCAGTTTCCCGAATGCTATCTCGGCCACATGCCGGTCTTCCTGTCGCACCAGATTTCGCCCAAGGCGGGCGAATACCGGCGCTCGATGACGGTGATCGTCGACGCCTATCTGCGGGACCTGACGGAGGGCCACGTGCTCCGGCTCTCCGACGATCTGCGCGAGATCGGCTACAAGCGTCCGGTCTTCGTCGCCAAGAACACCGGCGGGCTTTCCTCGCTCTCGCGCTCGCAGGCGCTGCATCTGCTGGGCTCCAGCCCGGCCGCCTCTGTGATCGGCTCGGACCGGCTGGGCGAGATCGTGGGCGCGCCCAACGTGATCGTCTCCGACATGGGCGGCACCAGCTTCGACGTCGGCCTCGTGGTCGAGGGGCGCGACCGGGTCTACGAATACGATCCCGTGGTCGACCGCTTCCGGGTGCAGATTCCCTATGTCGCGCACTGGTCGGTCGGCGCCGGCGGCGGGTCGATCGCCAGGGCGGTCGACGGCGAGCTCAAGGTCGGCCCGGAAAGCGCGGGCTCCAACCCGGGCCCCGCCTGCTACGGCCGGGGCGGCGAGGAGCCCACCGTCACCGACGCCGACGTGGTGCTGGGCTACATCAACCCGGAGAATTTCCTGGGCGGGCGCATCCGGATCGACGCCGCGCGCGCCGAGGCCGCCATCCGAACCCGCATCGCCGAGCCGCTCGGACGCTCGGTCACCGAGGCGGCGTGGGACATCAAACGGCTGATCGACGGCTATATGGGCCAGGAGATGTACCGCATCTGCGCGCTCACCTCGGGCCAGGACCCGCGCGACTTCGTGCTGTTCGCGCTCGGCGGCGCGGGGCCGGTGCACGCGACCGGATACGCCGACGGCGCCGATGTCGGACGCGTCGCGACCTTCCCGGTGTCCAGCGTGTTCGGCGCCTTCTCGACGCTCACCATGGACGTGCTCCAGACCTACGAGCGCACCCTCCACCTCAACCTCTACTCACACCGCGAGCGCACCTACGCGGCGGACAATACCGGGCGCTTCAACGCGGAGGTGGAGGCGCTGATAGGGATCGGCGAGCGCGACATGGAAGAGGAGGGGTTCGACCTCTCGTCGGTCGACCTCGAGCTCGAGGTCCACATGTGCTACGGCCAGCAGCGCCAGACCCTGCCGGTCCCGGTGCCCGGCCTCCAGCTGAAGTCCGTGGACGACGTCAAGGCGATCTGCGACGACTTCAACGCGCGCTACGCCGACAAGTACGGCGAGGGCGCGTGCTATCCCGAGGCCGGGATCGAGATGGTCGAGATGCGGCTGAACGCCGTGGGCCCGGCCGAGAAGCACGAATTCTCGAAGCTCAGGCGCGACCGCAAGCCGGAGGCCTCGCGCGTCGGCTCGCGCATGGCCTATTGGGGGCCCGAGCACGGCCATATCGACACCCCGGTCTACCGCCGCGAGACGCTGGGCGCCCGGGTGACGCTCCCCGGCCCGGTACTCTGCGAGGCCGACGACACGGTGATCGTCGCTCCCCCCGGCTGGAAGATCCGCACCGACGACTGGGGCACGGGGTGGATCGAGCGCGTGGAGTGAGCGGGGTGGGACGGCCGGTTCTCCCGCGCGCCCTTCGATACGCCCCTTCGGGGCTACTCAGGGTGAGGGGAAGGTGGGAGCCGCCGGGAACACCGCCCTCATCCCCAGTAGGCGCGAAGCGCCGTATCGAGGGACGGGTAGGTGTCCGCCATGCCTAGCCTCTTCGACCGCAACGTGCACCTGTTCGACGGGCTGGTCTACGACCGCGACGTCTACGACAGGCGGCCGGGCTGCGACCCGGAGCTGATCTGCCGCGGGCTGGAGCCGGTCACCGACATCGAGCGGCGCGGCATGGCGCTGCTGAACGACGTCGACGCCGACATCCTGACCCACAAGCTGTCGTCGATCGTCGAGGAGGCGCGCGACGTCTACATGGCGCTCTCGATCTCGGAGGGGATCATCACCGGCGACATGAACTGCGGCATCTTCACCGCGCAGGGCGACCCCGTCGTCGTGGGCACCGGCATCTATTTCCACACCCTGCTCAACAACGCCCAGCTCAAATACATCCTGAAATATTACCGGGACGACCCCTCGGTCGGGCTGGCCGACGGCGACATCTTCTTCTTCAACGAGGAGCTCGCCGGCGGCATCCACAACATGGACATGTTCTCCGCCATGCCGATCTTCTGGGAGGGAGAGCTGGTCGCCTGGGCCGAGGTCGGCGGGCACCAGGGCGATACCGGCTCGATCACGCCGGGCGGGTTCGCGCCCACGGCGAAGTCGCGCTACGAGGAAGGCTTCCACATGCCGGCGGTCCGGATCGGCCGCGACTTCCGGCTGCGCCAGGACGTGCTCGACTACATGTCGGGCACGGTGCGCAACTCCCTGGTCTTCGCCGCCGACCTCAAATCGCGCGTCGCCACCCTGTTCCAGATCCGCCGCCGCTTCCTGCGCGAGGTCGAGCGCCGCGGCGTCGAGCAGGTGGTGGGCGGGATGCGAAGGGTGCTGGTGCGCGGCGAGGAGAACGCCCGCGCGAGGCTGCGCGAGATCGACGACGGCATCTTCCGGTCCGTCCTCTTCAACGACGACCACGGCACGTTCTTCGGCCTGACGCGGGTGCCGCTCGTCGCGGTCAAGGAGGACGACCGGCTCGCCGTCATCCTCCAGGGGGTCTCGCCGGAGAACCACGAGGGGCCGTTCAATTCGAGCTGGCATCTGACCCGGGCAGCGACGGCGGTCTATCTCTTCTCCTATTTCTTCCGCGGCCTCCTGCCCGCCAACGCCGGGCTGCTGGAGCCGGTGAGCTACCATGTCGAGGGGCCGTCGATGATGAACGCCCCCGACGAGCTGGCGCACGGGCTCGCCAACCAGACCTGCTCCTTCGCGACCCAGAACATGTACATGGTGGGCGCCAAGATGCTGTTCGGCAGCGAGCACCGCGAGGCCGTCCAGGCGCCGCAGTCGCGCAACTACTCGCTCCCCATCTTCGGCGGCATGAACCGGCGGGGCTATTACGGCGTCAATTTCGGCGGCAGCACCAACGCGGGCGGGGGCGGCGGGCGCTACGACATGGACGGCGAGCACGCGCTCGGCTTCTACTGGGGGCCGTGGACCGACGCCGGCGAGGTCGAGGAGCAGGACGAGCGCCTGCCGCATCTGATCCTCTCGCGCGGGCTCGACAAGAACTTCCACGGCTTCGGCAAGTACCGGGGCGGGACCCCGCTGCTGGAAGTCGCGATGGGCTGCGGCGACGCGGACTGCGCGATGAGCTCGTGGGGAAGCTGCGATAAGCTGAGCTTCAACTACGGGCTGTTCGGCGGCTATGCCGGCCCGCCCAACCCGAGGCTGGTGATCCGGGACAGCGATCTCGCCGAACGGGTCAGGGCGGGCGAGGATGTCGAGCTCGGCCAGTACGCGCTTCTCGCCGAGAAGCCGCTCGGCGGCGATTACGTCGTGACCTCGTCGTCGAAGGACGCCGAGGGGTTCGGCGAGAACGATCTCGTGGTGCACTCGGTCGGCGCCGGCGGCGGCTACGGCGACGTGCTGGAGCGCGACCCCGAACTGGTGCTCGCGGACCTGGCGGACGGGCTGATCACCCGGGACGTGGCGGAGAAGATCTACGGCGTCGCCGTGGACGATACAGGGACCCGGACCGACGAGGCGGGAACGCGGCGCCGCCGCGAGCGCATCCGCAAGCAGCGCCTCGCGAAAGGCCGGCCGTTCGACGATTTCGCCCGCGACTGGAAGAAGAAACGCCCGCCCGCGAGCGCGCTCGAAAAATACGGCCACTGGCCCGAACCGAGGCTCGAGACCTACGACGAGCCGTTCTGGGGCCTCTACCGCAACGGCGGGGTCGGCCGTGGGTAGGTCGTACCGGA
Organism: Defluviicoccus sp.; assembly: GCA_022826125.1. Lineage (GTDB taxonomy): Bacteria > Pseudomonadota > Alphaproteobacteria > MPNO01 > MPNO01 > MPNO01. The sequence goes on along the minus strand of JAJDVM010000084.1, from coordinate 16,574 downwards.
CCCGCGTGCCCCGTGTCGTCATGCCCGGACTTGTTCCGTGCATCCACGTCCATCCGCCGGCTCGTGCCGCGATGCCGGAAGACGTGGATGCCCGGAACAAGTCCGGGCATGGCGGGCGGTGGCCGACGGAAAGCTCCTCGCCGACGCTGACGAGGAGCCGGAGGGACCGCCCATGACGGTGTCGCTCGACCGCCGGATGGAGAGCGCGCCGTCGCCGCTGTTCGCGCCGCTGGGGCTCGCTCTGCCGCTCAGGATCGAGCAGACGGGGCGCGACGAGTTCGACGCCGAGCCGGCGCTGGCGAGCTTCACGCTGCGCTCGGCCCAAGCGGTGCTGGAAGCGGACGCCATCGCCGCCGGGTTCGATTCCGCGGGCGTGCCTTCGGAAGCGACGCTCGCGGTCACCCGGCGGCTGGCGGACGAGATCGGGGAGCGGACGGCGGTGCTCGGCACGCTCGCCGCGCGGTCCGCCACGGCCGCCGCGGTGGAAGGGCTCTGCGGCGCGGGCGCGGCCGCGCTGGTCATGCTGGAGGAGGCGGACGAGCGCGACCCCGCGCTGCCGGACGGTGTCGACGCGGCGTTCAATCTTGCCGCGTATTACCGCGTCCCGGCGCTCTATCTCGCGCGGCGGACCGTCGACGCGGGGGTGCTGGACGCGGCGCGGGCGGCCGGCGCGCGCTGGGCGGTCGGGCCGGGCGGCACGGACGGGGCGGTGGCGTCGGTCCCGCTCGACCTGTTCGACGGAGACGGGTCGGCGGCGTCCGCCTGGGCCGCGGGGCTGCCGGGCGGCGTCCGGCTCTACGTCTCGTCCTGGGAAATTCCGGCCGACACGCCCGTCGAGGCCGTCGCCGCGGTCCGCCGCGCGCTCTGCGCCTGAGAGGGGGAAGGGTTGTACAGTATCGATATCGACATCGGGGGCACGTTCACCGACGGGTTCTTCTCCGACGGCGAGCGGGTCGAGACCCGGAAGGTGCTCACCACCCCGCACGACATCACCGAGAGCTTCATGAGCTGCGTCGAGGCGGGAAGCGCCGCGTTCGGTCTCGACCTGGGCGACTTCCTGCGCGCGACCGGGGTCGCCCGCGTCTCGACCACCGTCGGCACCAATTTGCTGGTCCAGCGGGCCGGGCCGAGGCTCGGCCTGATCGTCACCGCCGGGCACGAGAAGGACCTTTACGCCAAAGAGGGAAAGGCCGGGATCCTCGACCGCTTCGTCGCCGCCGGCATGGTGGCGGGCGTCGACGAGCAGGTCGACGACCGCGGACGGGTGCGCCGGCCGGTCCAGCCCGAACCCCTGCTGGAGGCGGTGCGCGGGCTGCTCGCGGACGGCGCGCGGATGATCGGCATCAGCTTCCGCAACGCCTGGCGCAACGCCGACAACGAGATCCGCGCCCGCGCGCTGATCCGCGAACGCTACCCGGTCCACTATCTGCGCTCGGTCCCGCTGCAGATCGGCACCGAGGTGATCCACGTCGCCGACGATCACGGGCGAACCAACTCGCTCGCGCTCAACGCCTACATCCACTCGGAGATGGCGCGCACCCTCTACCGCGCCGAGGACAAGCTGCGCGCGGCGGGTTACGACCGGCCGCTGCTGGTGGTCCATTCGAGCGGCGGCAACGCGCGCGTCGCCAAGACGGTCGCGCTGAACACGCTCCATTCCGGGCCGGCGGTGGCGATCCGGGGCGCCGCCCATCTCGCCCGCCGGCTCAGGCTGGGCCGGGTGGTGACCACCGACATGGGTGGCACCAGCCTCGACATCGCGATGATCGAGGGCGCCGCCGCGCCGTTCTCGGACGAGCCCAGCGTCGAGGACATCCCGCTTTCCACGCCGATGATCGAGGTCGAATCGCTCGGCGCGGGCGGCGGCAGCATCGCCTCGGTGGCGAACGGCAGGCTGCGGGTGGGCCCGCAAAGCGCCGGCGCCGCGCCCGGCCCGGCCTGCTACGCGCGGGGCGGGACGGAGCCGACGGTGACCGACGCCAACCTGCTGCTCGGCTATATCGACCCCGAAGCCTTCATGGGCGGGCGGATGACGCTCGACACCGCGCTCGCCGAGCGCGCGATGGAGCGCCGCGTCGCGCGCGACCGGGGCATCGGGGTGGAGAGCGCGGCGCTCGAGGTGCGCGAGGCGATCGACCGCCAGATGGCGCTCGAGATCCGCCGCCGGCTCAGGGCGGCGGGCTTCGACCCGGCGCGGACGGCGCTGTTCTCTTTCGGCGGCTCCGGCCCGCTCCATGCCTGCGCGGTGGCCGACCTGCTCGGCATCCCCCGGATCTACGCCTTCCCCTACGGCTCGGTGTTCAGCGCCTTCGGATCGTCCACCACCAACGTGCGCCACGCCTACGCGCGGACCCTCGGCATCCCGATGACCCGGGTCGACCGGGCGGACGCGGTGCTGGACGGGTTCCGCGACCAGGCGCTGGCCGACATGCGGGGCGAAGGGTTCGAGGCGAAGGCGGTCAAGACCGCGGCCGAGGTCGTGGTGACCACCGGCAAGCGGTTCAGGACGGTGCCGGTGCGGGGGCGCCGGGGGACGATCGCCGCGACGCTGGAGGGCGAGCGCGGGCGCATCCAGGCGGTGCGGCTCTCGGCCGAATGCGAGGTGCCGCACTGGACCCCCGCCAGGACGTCGCAGAAGGCCGGCCGCGCGCCCCGCCCGCTCGGCCGCCGCACCGTCCGCTGGGTCGCCGGCGGCCGCCTCGCGACCCAGGCCTACGCCCGCGACAGCCTCAAGCCCGGCCACGTCATCCGCGGCCCGGCGATGGTCGACGGCCCCGACACCTCCTACGCCGTCGCCCCCGGCTGGCGGCTCGCGGTGGACGACTACTCGAACTTCGTCCTGACCCGCGCCGACGGCTGAGCGCGGCGGGTCGGCGGCGTCGGGGGGCGTCCCTCGATACGGCGCTGACGCGCCCTGACAGTGGTGAGAAATCCGGGCTGGCGGCCCGCGCGAAGGGTCTTGACCGCGCCGGCGCGTCTGCCGGAGAGTCGGGGGACCGGTTGCGATTCCAGCGACCGGCTTTCTGGCGTCAGGGGCGTGCCCGAAGCGACGGCCATTCATCGACGGATCCGTTCCGCCGCGCGGCGAGCGCGGCAATGACGCCGGCCGGGCGATCGGCCGGGGCGGTCGCCATCCCCGAAGCCCGGCGGGACGGCGCGGCCTCCTTCATCGAGATCGAATCGCTCAACAAGACCTTCGTCGGCCAGGACGGCGAGCCGGTGGTCGCGCTCCAGGGCCTCGACCTCGACGTCCGGCGCGGCGAGTTCGTCACCATCGTCGGCCCGAGCGGCTGCGGCAAGTCGACGCTGCTTTCCCTGGTCGCGGGGCTGCTGGAGGCGACGGCGGGCGAGATCCGCATCGGCGGCACCCGGATCGCCGAGCCCTATACCGATCTCGGCTTCGTGTTCCAGAGCGATTTGCTGCTCGACTGGCGCACCGTGACCGGCAACGTGCTGCTGCCCTGCGTGATGCGCGGGCTCGACGAGAAGGCCCATGTCGACCGGGCGCGGGAGCTGCTAGCCTCGGTCGGGCTGGAGGGGTTCGAGGACAAGCGCCCGTTCGAGCTCTCGGGCGGCATGCGCCAGCGCGTCGCGCTCTGCCGCGCGCTGCTCCTGGACCCGCCGATGCTGCTGATGGACGAGCCGTTCGGCGCGCTCGACGCCCTGACCCGCGAGCAGATGCAGGTCGACCTCCAGACCGTCTGGCACCGGACGCAGAAGACGGTGCTGTTCGTCACCCACTCGATCTCGGAGGCGGTGTTCCTGTCCGACCGGGTGATCGTGATGACGCCCCGGCCCGGCGCCATCCGCGCGATCCTCGATGTCGACCTGGAGCGGCCGCGCGACCTCAACATCCACGACACGCCCCGCTTTACCGGGATCGTCCACGAGATCAGGCTGATGTTCCAGGAAATGGGCGTGATCAGCCGATGAGCGGGGGCATCGCGGCATGAGCGGGTGGCAGGCGCACCGGTGGAACGACGTGGATGCGCGGAACGAGGCCGGGCATGACGGAGAAGTGTTCAAGGAACGGCAGGCATGAACCTCTGGAACCGGAAATGGACCCGCGACGCGTTCTGGATGGTGGTCTCGTTCGGCGCGCTGATCGGGCTGTGGGCGGGTGTCGTCTGGCTGTTCGAGACCCCGAGCTACCTGCTGCCGGGCCCCGGCGAGGTGCTGGGATCGGGGCGCGACAACTGGCTCCAGATGATCCCTCATTCCGGCTGGACGATCCTGTCGGTGCTGGCCGGCTATCTCCTCGCGGTGGTCGTGGGCGTGCCGCTCGCGATCGTCGTCGTCTCCTCGCAGACGCTGGAGCGCATCCTCTACCCGCCGATGGTGGCGACCCAGAGCATCCCCAAGATCGCGCTCGCCCCGCTCTTCGTCGTCTGGTTCGGCTTCGGCATGTTCCCCAAGGTGGCGGTGGCCTTCCTGATCTGCTTCTTCCCGATCGTGGTCGACACCATCGTCGGCTTGCGCAGCATCGACCCGGCGCTGGTGCAGCTCGCGCGCTCGATGGGCGCGCCGCCTCGGCGGATCTTTCTCCGCCTCCGCCTGCCGGGCGCGCTTCCCAGCATGTTCGGCGGCCTCAAGGTGGGCTCGGCGCTCGCGGTCGTCGGCGCGCTCACCGGCGAGTTCATCGGCTCGGATAACGGGCTCGGCTACCTGCTGCTGAGCGCGGCGGGCGAGCTCGACACCGCGCTCCTGTTCGCCATTCTGTTCGTTCTTTCGCTGCTCGCGATGGCGTTCTTCTACGCCATCGAAGTTCTGGAGCGGCTGATGATCCCGTGGCACGTGTCGCAGCGCGCGCATACGGGCTGAACCGCGTAACCGCACGAGAAACCGAGGAGGAAACCATGAGAACCGTACTCGCGACCGCGGCCGCGGCCGCGCTGATCGCCGTCTCGATGACGGCCCAGGCGGCCGACCAGGTGTCGCTCAGGACCGACTGGATCAAGAGCGCCTACCACGCGGTCTGGTACCACGCCAAGGACAAGGGAATCTTCGCGAAAAACGGCATCGACGTCGACATCCGCGACGGTCGCGGCTCGGTGATCACCGCCCAGACCGTCGGCAACAAGACCGTCACCTTCGGCACCGCCGATGGCGGGGCGGTGATGGTGCTGGTCTCCAAGGGGCTGCCGGTGAAGATCGTCGCGTCCTATCTCCGCACCAACCCGGTCGCCATCATCTTCCCCAAGAAGAACGGCTGGAAGAGCTGGAAGGACCTCGCCGGGTCCCGGATCGGCTTCTCGGCCGGCGGCGCGACGGCGGCCTATTTCAAGGCTCTCGCGAAGAAGAACGGGATCGAGGGCAAGGTCAAGCTGGTGTTCATGGAGCCCGCCGCCAAGCTCGCCGCGCTGTTGCAGGCGAAGGTCGACGCGATCGATTCCTTCGGCTTCCTGCAGGCGCCCAAGGCGACCGCGGCCGGCATCCCGTCGACCTATTTCAGCTACGCCTCGGGCGGTATCGTGGTCCCGGGCCTGTCGCTGATCGCCCACAACGACACCATCAAGGACAACCCGGACCTGGTGCGCCGCATGGTGGCGAGCGCGCGGGAGGCGCTCGCGCTCGGCCAGAAGGAGCCGGAGGCGGCGATAAAGTCGTTGCTCAAGGTCGCCCCCAACCTCAAGCCCGACATCTCGCTCGACATCCTCGAGGCGTCGTTCGACCTGTTCGAGAACGAGGCCAGCAAGGGCAAGCCGTCGGGCTGGACGTCGCCCGACGACATAGCGAAGGCGCAGAAGACGCTGATCGAGTTCAAGCGGATCAAGAAGGAGCACCCCATAGACGCATACTTCACCAACGCGTTCGTCCCCAAGTCGTGAGCGGGGCGGCGATGACGGAGAAGGTCGCGCGGCATCCGCGACCGCCCGAGGTCGAGGGCCTCGGGCTGGAGGAGATCGCCGCGCGATACGTCGCCCGGTTCGGCGACCGCAAGCCGGACTGGGCGGCCTTCGCCGACGCGCTGATCGACGGCTACCGCCGGGCGCAGCACCGCTTTATCGGCAACACCTCGGGCAAGCCGGATTCGGGCGTAATCCCGGCGCGCGCGTTCACGCTGAGCGTCATGTACGTGCCGCCGGGCGAGGGCAACGCACCCCACACGCACGAGGTCGAGGAGGTGTTCTTCGTGCTCCAGGGGCACCTGACGGTGTTCTTCGAGGAGGAGGACGGCAGGCGGCTCAACGTGACGCTGGGGCCGTGGGACTGCGTCTCCTGCCCGGCCGGCGTGATCCACGGCTATTCCAACGACACCGTGGAGCCGGTCTACCTCCAGGTCATGGCAGGCAAGGCCAACCCCGAGTTCATGGGCTACGCCGACCAGTCGCTGTTCGACGAGCGCGATGCGCATGTGCGCGGGGAGGCGGCGGGGTAGCGGGGCGGACGGCGCCCGTGGCGACGGGCAGGCGTCGGGATTTCAGTCACGGCGCCGGGCGGGACCGGCCAGCGACAGCACCTGGCGCACCAGCTCCAGCTGACGCGATATGCCCCGCTTGTCGAAGATCTGCTCTATGTGCCAGCGGACGGTGCGTTCCGAACGGCGCGTCACCGCGGCGATTCGGTGGACCGACATGCCTTCGGCCAGCAGCACCGCCACGCGGCTTTCGGCCGGGGTGAGACCCAGCGCGTCCTGCACCAGCGCCGGGTCTATTTCCGCCGCTTCGTGATCGATCGCCAGCACGAACGCCGCGACGCGCGATGGACGGACGTCGATCCCGGAGTCGCCGACCGGGTTGATATGCACGGTGAGCCCGGGCCGGCGGTTCGGCCGGCCGATCGTGAGCGAACCGCTCACCCCCCGGCGGCCCAGATCGGGCAGGGCGCGCGCCAGCGATTTCTGGAGAGCCGTGTTGTCGGCCGACGACCGGGCGCGGAGAAGCCCGCCCCGGTCGAAGAGCGCATCGCCCTTGCGAAGGATGTCGCCCGCCGGGTCGTTGGTCGCCAGGATCCGCCCGCGCTCGTCGAGATGGACGATGCCGAGCCCGGCCTTGTCCAGCAGCCCGGTGAGGGACTCTCCCAGCGCCCTCGCATGGCCGAGCGCGTGCCGGACGCGCACATACTGGCGAAGATGGGGAAGCAGCTCCCGGATGAACCCGACTCGTTCCGACGACCAGCCGTCCCGGTCGACGGGATCGGCGACCGACCAGGTGATGCGCGACCCGTTCGGCCCGTCCATGCGCACGTTGAGGCTGTCCCGATACCGGGCGCGGGGCAGGAACTCGTTGTATGTCTCGGACGTCCGCAACTCCTCTTCCGTGTAGAGCTCGGTGACGTGGACCACTTCGCTGTCGGGCAAGTGTATCAGGCGCGGGACCCGTTCGTCCCGGGGGTAGTGGGCGTCGAAATAATCGCGCTCCAGCGCGTGGTGGCGTTCGCCCCGGTAGTAGAGGCGCGCCAGATAGATTTCCACGGCGTCCCGGGACTGCCCGCGGGCGAAGGTCAGTATGTTGCCGTGCGTGCCGCAGGCATCATCGATGAGGGCGGAGCATGTCGGAAAGTGCGCATCGTCCAGCGCGGCTTCGTGCAGCGACGCCAATACCCGGTGCAACGCCGGCCGCTCGCTCATGACTCCATTCTCGCTTCTACAGTAACTCCCGGGCGGTCCTTACCGGCGTGGCGGGTCGTCCGACGGTAGGCGATTCCGGCGCGCTCCGCCCCGGTAAACCTACCGGGGCGGAGCGGAATATCCCGGCGGCCGCGGCGAGTTCGGTCGACACGGCGGGGGACAAGGCGGCCCGCGGCGTTCCTCAGCCGATTTGCAGGACCCGCTCGCCGAGCGGCTGCACCGGGCGGTAGTTGCGGGGGAAGATGGCGGCGAAGGCGGCGATCTGGGCGGCCGACATCGTCAGTCTCCCGGTCGCGATCGCCCAGGCGACGCCCTCGCTGCAGGGCGGGGTGGTGAGCGAGCCCCGGTAGCGCCACATCGCCGGCCCGGGCGGCACCAGCGACGCGAGGTCGAGCGTGCCCGGAACCGGGTTCGGCGGGCCGGGTTCGGCCGGAAGACGCGCCCAGACCGGCGCCAGCGTCTCGTTCTCCGCGCCCTCCTCGAACAGGACGCCGACCACCGCCAGCGCGCCGTCGGCGCCCGCGTGCACCAGGTGCAGCTCCAGCGGCAGGCGGACGCCGTCGACCAGATGCTCGCTGCCGTGGTGGAAGTGGAACTGCCGCAGCTCGTAGCGCGCGCCGTCGAGCAGGATCGAACCGCCGGATTCGGGGTTCGCCTGGACGGTGTGCCCGGTGTTCTCGACGGAGACGCGGGCACGCCGGTAATCGAAGCGGACCGGCTCGAGCGCGGCGCGCCGGCCGCCGGCGAGGTCGATCGGCGATTGCTCCTTCCCCAGCGCGCAGAGCGCGAAGCCGGGGTCGAGCGAGCTCCAACTCGCCGGCCCGTCATGCGCCCCGTAGCCCCAGCTCGGCGCGGTTGGCGGATAGGGCGGTCGTCCCATCGGCATCCTGTCTCGCGGTCGCGGCGGGAGCCTATCGGTACCGGGCGCGCGCCGCCGGCGCAAGCGTCGCGGGCCGTCCGGGGTTCACCCCTCGTCGTGCCCGGCGAGCCGGCCTTCGTCGTCAACCAGGACGACGCGGACGGGACGCTCGTCTCCCCACCGCCACAGCACGAGGTTGAGGTCATCGGGTCCCGTGCCGACGGCGAAGCTGCGGACCCGCATGCCGATATATCCCGCCGCGATCAGGCTGTCGGCAAGCGCCTGCGATGCGGGCACCCCGCCCGAAAGCATGTCCGCCTCCCATGTCGGACAGGTTAGGTCGTCCTCCGCAACACCCGCCTCCCGGCGTTGCGCGGGGTCGAACGCATCGAACACCGGTTCGGCGTCGACCTCATAGGCGCAGAGGGTCAGCGGCTGCATCGGCCGGCCCAGCGGCTGAGCCTCGCGGATCGCGGTGAGCGGGGCGAGCGAGGTGTAGAACGCGGCGACGCCGCGCCGGTTGAAGCGCCCGCCATACCGGCTCGCCCCCTCGCCGGAAAGCGGCGTCCACGACCATTGTGGGTTGTGCGCACGGTAGACCGTACCCCGAAAACGCACCTGCCGGCGCCCGGCTCAGGCGTAGCCGCCCGCCGCGATCCGGTCGAGATAGGCGTGCACCTCGTCCGCCCTCCCCTCGCGCACCAGACGGTCCGGCGTGAGCCCGCCGAACCCGGGCAGCGGCTCCGCCCGGAACCAAGCATAGGCGGCGAGCGGCGATCCGGTCGCGCTTTCCACGCGGTTGAGGATTTCGAGCATCTGGCGGAGCCGGGTCTGGGTTTTGCGGGCGCGGATGCGCGATGTCCGTGAGAACGCGTCCCTGCCGAGCCCCAGCGTCGCCGCGATCTCGGACTTCGTCGTGCGCAGCGCGTCGGCGACCAGCGCCGGCGAAAACGCCCTATCCTCGACGAAATTCTCGAACTGCATAGCAGAACCTCAAAATACTTAACGTAATATAGGGTCATAAAACATGAGAAACAAGGAACTGACAGATCCGGAAAATCATGCCCCCGCGGGCGAGGCGTCGCTCCGCCGTCCCTCGCGTCACATCGGCCGGAGCCGAGCGGAACGCGGCGGGACGAGAGCGACGGAAGGGCCTGCCGCCCTCCCCCGGCCCCTCCCGCAAGCGGGAGGGGAGAAGATGAGGACGAGGGGGACGGTGGCGGGGGTACCCACACCGCCCGGCCTGTCCCCGATCGCGCCATCCTCCCCTCCCGTCACCCCGACCTTGAGTCGGGGTCCAGGCTCGCCCCGAACTACGGTCGGGGGAAAGCCGCGCCTGGGCGCTCGCGGTCCGCGGTGTCCGGCCAGCCTTGCGGTCGACCGCGTGTGCATACCGAAACGGTCGGTAGCCCGCTATTCACGATAGCGGCGTCTCGTGTTCGACACCGCTCGGCCACGGCTTGGGAGATGCGGCCGATTGCTGGTTGAGGCATAGCAGCAATCGCGTGCGGCCAGTGCCCGCGACCGGCGGCGAGCGATGCACGATTCCGCTGCCCGGTCCGATGCAGCTTCCCTTGAAGATCGCCACGTCGTGGACCCGGAGCCGCTCCAACGGTCCCTTGTACGATCTCTGCTCACGCAACGCCCGCTCGGCGTCGATCGGCTCGACCCACTCGGTCGCGGGACCGCGGTACGTCGTCAGGATGCGCGCCTCCACACAGTCGCGGTGGAACTTCCAGCAGGCATCGTGGCCGATACGCTCGAGCCGAACGTCAACGAGATCGCATTGGGCGATCCTGGCGAACGCCGAGACGAGATCGTCGACATCCCCGAGCAGCAGGTCCCGCATGTCTCCCGGAGGCATACCGCGGTCATCGAAATGCGGTTCCACCGCCCGTCGAAGGTCGCTCGGTCGGACAAGAACCCGTATGTCGGGAAGACACGACTCGTCCATTCGTTCGAGCCAGGTCTGAAAGCGCAGGGGCAGAGCGCGGCGCCAGATCACGAGTTCCATGCCGGGGTTGCCGACGGCGGCGAGGCCTTCCGCCGCGTCGCACGTCTCGATGCCCGCGCCGAACGCGGCCGGCGCGCCAACGAACTCACCTTCCAGGGATACCGACGGACCGGTCACGACGGCTGCCGGAACGGACCGGTCAGAAGCCATTGGAGCCGCTCCCGGGGCTTCCGGTCATGGCGAGAAACTCCCGGCGGGTCGTTGGGTCGTCTCGAAAGGAGCCGAGCATGCGGCCGGCCGCCATGCCGACGCCCGGCTTGGCGAGCACCGATTCCATGGCCCGGGTTCCGACCGCCGCTGTGTCCATCTCGAATCCCCTCCCGCGGTCACGCCCGGAGTTCAGGAGCACTTGGCTTTTTTTTAACAGAATAAGAAACATTATAACATTGCAAATCTTGACGCAATAAGTCTCGTCCATCGGCAAGGAGCCCGTCCCGAAGTTAAACCGGACAGCAGTGGAACACGTCCGGGCATGACGGAGAAAGGAACCGGGCGGTCCCCGCCCCCTACCACCCCGCCTTGTCGATCACCTTCTGCGCCCGCGGGGCGAGCTCGGCGATCCGCGCGATCGGGATGCGGTCCTCGCGGAAGCCGCCGCGGACCTTGACCTCTTCGGAGGGTTCCACCGCCGGGTTGACCGGGTATTCGAAGTTGACCGAGCCGTAGAGCTTCTGCGCCTCGTCCGAGGTCAGGAATTCGAGGAAGCGCACCGCGCCTGCCTTGTTCCTCGAGTGCCTGGCCACCCCACCGCCCGAGATGTTGACGTGGGTGCCGCGGCCCGCCTGGTTGGGGAAGATCAGCCGCACCGCTTTCGCCCATTCCCGGTGCGCCGGCACCGACGACGCGCCGAGCTTGCCGTAATAGTAGTTGTTGACGATCGAGACGTCGCAGACCCCCTCGAAGATCGCCTTGACCTGCGCGCGGTCGTTGCCCTGCGGCCGGCGCGCGAGATTGGCGACGACGCCCTTCGCCCAGGCCAGCGCGCCCGCCTCGCCATGTGCCTCGATCATCGAGGCGATCAGCGCCCGGTTGTAGACATGGCTCCCCGGCCGGGCGCAGATCCGGCCCTTCCAGCGCGCGTCCGTCAGGTCCTCGTAGCGCTCTATGAGGTCCGCGTCCTTCGCCGCGCGGGAGACCACCACCACCCGCGCGCGCTTGGAGAACGCGAACCAGCGGTCGCCGGGATCGCGCAGATGGGCCGGGATGTTGTTCCTGAGCACCGCCGAGTCGACCGACGCCAGCAGGTCCTTGTCGGCGTACACATGGAGGCGCGCGATGTCGACGGTGAGCACCACGTCGGCCGGGCTCCGCGTCCCCTCGGCCTGGAGGCGCTGCGCCAGCCCCTTCCTGGCGTAGACCGTGTTGACCTCGACCCCGGTCCGCTTCTCGTAGGCCGCGATGAACGGGTCGATCAGGAAGGGCTGGCGGTGGGAGTAGATGTTGAGCTCGCCGTCGGGCGCGCCCCTCGCCGCCGTGCCCGGCACCGCGGCAAGCGCGAGCGCGAGCACCCAGGCGGCGCCTCTCCGCGCCGGCCGTAAATCGCGTGGTGACATCATGCGAGCGAGCCTCCGAAGGGGCGGTTTGTACAGGATCGCGGCGGCGTCCCGGAAGGGGGCGAAATAGACATTGGCGAGGCGGTGGCTTTCGGCGCCCGCGCCGGGGAGGCCGAAGCGGAGGTCCCGCCCGCGTTCGGCGAGGCTGAGGCTGCCGCCGATCCAGTCCCAGACGGCGAGCACGGTGCCGAAATTGCGGTTCGCGTGGCGCGCCTCGACCGAGTGGTGGATCTGGTGCTGGGCGGGCGAGATCAGCACGCGCTCGAGGAGCCGCCCGTAGGAGATGCGGACGTGGCTGTGGCGGAGGTTCGACCCCGCGACGTTGAACGCGAAGACGATCGCATTGGCGCCGAGCACGGTCACCAGCTCCACCCGGTCGCCCAGGAAGAAGACGAAGGCGGCGATCGCTCCCGCCTGGACCAGCGTCGAGCGCAGCGCGAACAGCACGCCCTCGACCGGATGGGTGCGGTAGACGGTGAACGGCGTCAGCGTCTCGGCGGTATGGTGGACCCGGTGGAAGCACCAGAGCAGCGGCCAGGCGTGGAGCCAGCGGTGGAGCAGGTACCTGGTGGCGTCGTCGAGCAGGAAGAGCGCGACGGTGAAGGAGGCCGCCACCGCCCAGCCCGGCGCGCCCGCGAGGATGAGCGCGCGCCCGTCGAACCAGACATGCATCGCCTCGAACAAAAGTGTGGCCACGGCGAGCTTCGAGACCAGGCGCGGCGCGACGCCCATCATCACCGCCTGGTTGAGAACGGCGATGCGGTAGTCCGCCCGCGCCGAGCGAGACCACCAGATGCGCGGGCTGAACAGAACCGGGAGCGCGCGCCCGACGCCGCGCCCCGCCGCGATCCACTGGAACGCGAGCGCCAGCGCGAGCGCGCTGGCGAGGTAGCCGACGAACACCCGCTTTTGCGGGTTCAGAAGCTGGTCGGCGAGGCGGTCGACATAGTCGACGGCGAAGCTGTCCATAGAAGGGCGGGGCGAATCAGTCGTTCTCGGCCGAGGCCTTGTCGCCGAGGGAGTCGGCGAGCGCCGCGATCTCGCCGGTCACGTCGTTGTTGCGCGCCCTGACGCCGAACGTCTCGATCAGGAGCTTCTGCACCTTCGCCATGTGCAGCATGTACTCGCCCCAGTCCGGGCCCTGGTCGCGCACGTAGTTGCCCTTGGAGTCGATGTCGACCACCTGGCTCGCGTTGAGCAGCAGCGGGCCCGCGCCGATCATCCGGTTGATCCGGGTCGCGGCCTCGCCGAGATTGTTCTTGCCCGCCTGCAGCGCCAGCGAGAAGCCCTTGAGTTCGCCCCAGTGCTTGGCGTAGGCGCGGAACGCCTTGGCCGGGTCGCCCCTGGCGTCGACGATGATCTTCAGCTTGACCATGTCCTTGTAGACCGAGCCGGCGTACTTGAACGTCGCCTCGGCGAGCACCTTCTCCCAGTTGTCGGAGATCGTCTTCGCGTGGCCCATCAGCGTGGCGCGCTGGGCGTCGGTCAGCTTCTCGCCCCTGGCCGCCGCCAGCAGCTTGCGGCCGTCCAGGAACGCCTTCGCGATGGTGTGCAGATACGACGTCCGGTTGCCCTTGTCGTAGACCGAGGCGTCGAACCCGGCGGCGTAATAGGCCGGGCCGAAGGTCATCTCGCTCTTGAGGTCGACCTTGCCGTCCCCGTTCATGTCCGCGGCCGCCGCGTCGCGCCGCTTGGCGATGTCGTAGACCTGCTTCGGCGTCAGCCTAAGCGTGTGCGCCGGAGTGCCGAAATAGCCGAACGCCTCGTCCCAGGCGTGCTCCTTGCCGGTGTAGGCCGCGCCCTTCTTGTAGGGCTTGTCGTTGGGCTTCTTGGTCGGGCTCAGATACTCGTCGAGATAGGAGTCCACCGCCTGGTTGTAGAACACCGCCCCCATGATGAACTTGGAGATCAGCTGGCCGTAGTCGTAGCCGTTGGCCGCGTCGAACCCCTTGTCCGCCGAGGACGCCTTGTCGATCCAGAAGGCGACCAGCTCGGGCCCGGTCATGCCGTTGGGCATGCCGGCGACGGCCGCCTTGTAGGTCTTGCCGGCGAGGTTCTTGCCCTTGCTGATGGCATCGACCTCGCTTTGCTTGACGGCGAACTTCCCGTTGCTCGCCGGCGCCAGGATCTTCCGTCCGGCGTCCTTGCCGGAGAAATAGGCCATCATCTTCGCCTTCAGCGCCGGGTTCGGCTTGCCGTTCCCCTGCCCGGCCAGCTTCTTCAGCGAATCGTGCAGCGCGTGCCGCGCGATCTGACCGGTATAGGACACCGAACTCGTCTTCTTGCCCTGGTAGCCTTTCACCGTCACCGGGAAGTCGGCATAGACCATCCCGTCCGCAAAAGCCGCCCCGGTAAGAAGCCCCGCCAAGGCAACCCCCGTCGCCCCCGCCACCGTTCTGATCATCGCCAATCTCTTCCCCAGATTTAAAATGCGATTGATTCTGACACTCATTCGCATTTTACATGGAGGGATTCGGGTGGGCAAGCGAATTGGGGAAGATGGCGGGTTGCGGCGGAGGGTGTATTCTCCATCTGCGGCAAGCCGAGGGAGAACGGCATGGGGCTTGAGATCGTGCCGACCGGGGCGACGCTGGGGGCGGTGGTGACGGGGGTCGACTTGGCGGCGCTCGACGCGGCGGCGTTGGGGGAGATCGAGCGGGCGTGGGACGAGCACGCGGTGCTGGCGTTCCCGGACCAACATCTGACGGAAGCCGAGCAAGCCGCGTTCAGCCGCCGCCTCGGACCGCTCGAGCGCAGCCTGACGCAAAACAACGTGGGTGCCGACCCGGAGATCATCGTGCTCTCGAACATGCGCGACGACGGCACGCTGTGGGCGGCGGAAAGCGCGCACGGGCTGTTCCTCGAGGGCAACAATTACTGGCACACGGATTCGTCCTACAAGCGCATCCCGTCCAAGGGCTCGGCGCTCGCCGCCCGGGTGGTGCCGGAGACCGGCGGCGAGACCGCGTTCGCCGACATGCGCGCCGCCTGGGACGCGCTCGACCCCGAAATGCAGGCCTACCTGGAAGACAAGTCCGCCGTCCACAGCTACGCCTACAGCCAGGGCCGGGTCGGCGGCACCGAGGCGCTGAGCGAGGCGGAGTGGGAGGCGCTCCCCCCGGTCGAGCACCCGATCCTCCGCCGCCACCCGGCGACCGGCCGGCCCGCCCTCTATATCGGCCGCCACGCGAGCCACATCGCGGGCGAGGACAAGCGGGAGAGCCGGGCGCTGCTGGAGCGGCTGTGCGCCAACGCCTGCCGCCCGCCGCGCGTCTTCGTCCACCGCTGGAGGGTGGGCGACCTGGTGCTGTGGGACAACAGATGCGTGCTCCACCGCGGCCTCGGCCACCCGCCGGACCAGCCGCGCCACATGACCCGGACCACGCTCGCCGGCGACGGCGCGTCGAACGAGTGGTCGCTCACCGCCTGAGCCCCGACAGGGCTGCAAGTCGAGGGCGTGCGGAGGCGCACCGTCCCCGGGCCTCTGGACTCCGCGATCGGACTCCCCTAGATTGAGAACATAAGAGGAACATACAACCGACGCGGAGGGCTATCGGGGATGAATCGGGGGGGTCCTTCGACGAGAGCGAGAGCGAAACCGAAACCGGCCGGCTGGCGTTCCCGCCGCCACGCGGCGCGCCGCCGCTCCGCTGGTCCGAGGTCGAGGACTTCTTCCGGGAACATGGCTGCGTGATCGTCGGCGATCCCGAGCTCGCCTGGTACCGGGAGGCCTGGGGCGCGCTGGAGGAGGCGGGCCTCGCCGGCGCCGCCGAATTCGCGCCATTGGGGCTCGACCGGACGATGCCGAGGCTGCGGGCGCTGTGCCTGCTGGCGATGTATCTCGGGATCTACCAGGCGGCCGGGGAGGAGTCCGCGCTCGGGGGATATTTTCCGGGCCATCCCCCGCGCGACCGGTATTTCGAATCGCTCGGGCTGGATATCTGGGAGCTCTGGGAGATGGCCCGGACGACCGGCATGATCGAAACCGACGCCGAGGTCTATTGGGAGGAGGAGGACGACGACATCGACGACGGCATGCTGTACGAGTTCGCCGCGGACCATGTCCCCGGCGAGACCGGCGCGATCTTCGAGGCGCTCGCCACCCACTTCGGCGGCGCGACGGCGCTGTTCGTCTCGCTGTGGAGATCGAGGACGCCGCCGGACGAGCACGAGCCGGCGGAGGATATTCTCGACCCCGGCCGCCCCGGCGACGGCAAGCGGGAAATCCGGGCCTATGTGAAAGAAGGCATGAGGGGCTGGCGGTTTTTCTGAGCCCGCCGCTGCTCAGGGTGAGGGAAGAAGAAACTCCTCATCCCGAGCATGCCCCGGACCCCGTTCCGGGGTAGGCCCGAAGGGCCGTATCGAGGGACGTCCGGTACCCGCACCCGGCCCGTGGCGGGCGGCTATCCGGACTTGCGGGATCTCGCGCGGAGCCTGGCCTGCAGCACGATGGGGACGGAGAGCGTGGTCAGCACGAACAGGCCGGTCAGGAGCTTGAGGTCGGAGGGTTTCAGGCCGAGCGCGAGCGCCACCGCCACCACCTGGAAATAGGCCAGCGATCCCACCACCGGCGCGGCG
>JAJDVM010000269.1 GCA_022826125.1 Defluviicoccus sp. | reverse complement strand
CAGGATGATCATGATGACCGCCCAGGGCGCGAGCTCGAAGAACTCGATGAGCTCGACCAGCGCCACGGGAAGCCGGGTCTGGACCACGAAATAGGCGAAGATCCACGCGCCGGTGATGATGAACAGCAGCATCCCGGTGGTCCGCAGGGTCTCGTCGAGGGACGCGACGAAGTCCCTCCACGAGAAATCGCTCGTGACGAACGCGATGACGATCGCCGCGAAGGAGGCGACGCCGGCCGCCTCCGTCGGGCTGAACCAGCCGGTGTAGATCCCGCCCACCGCGAGGCCGAACAGGACCAGGAGTTTCCACATCGATATCGCCGCGCCCCAGCGCTCGCGCCAGTCGAGCCGCGGCCCGGCGGGCGCCCATTCGGGCCGGAGCCGGGCGATCACCCAGATCACCGCCATGAAGAGCAGCGCGAGCAGAACCCCCGGGATCATGCCCGCGGCGAACAGGGCGGGGACGGACTCCTCCGCGGCGAGCGCGTAGATCACCATGATCACCGAGGGCGGGATCAGGATGCCGAGCGTCCCGCCGACCGCGACCGAACCCGTCGCCAGGCGCTCGTCGTAGCCGTAGCGGCGCATTTCCGGGACCGCGATCTGGGTGAAGGTCGCCGCCGTGGCGAGCGACGAGCCGCTGATCGCCGAAAAGCCCGCGCAGGCCCCGATGGTCGCCATCGGCAGCGCGCCCCGGCGTCCGGCGAACAGCGCGTTGGCCGCGACGAACAGCTCCTGCGACATGCCAGACCGGGTCGCGACCGCGCCCATCAGGATGAACAGGGGCAGCACCGAGAACGCGTACTGGGTCAGCGAATACGGGGTCTCGCCGAAGACGATGAAGGCGCGTTCCCAACCGTCGATCGCGGCGTAGCCGACCAGCCCCACCAGCCCCATCGCCGCGCCCAGCGGCACCCGGAGCAGGGTCAACAGGACCAGGGCGACGATGCCGATCCCGCCGATTTCCTGGGTTGTCATTCGGCGCGCCGGAGCACTGAGGAAACCTCGCGCAGGAACATCACCAGCACCGCGACGACCGCGAAGGCGAAGGCGGCGAGCACCAGCGAGGCCTTCCAGATAATAGGAAGGTGGAGGTCGATGGTGACGTCGTTGAATTCGATGAACTCGCGCGCCGGCTGCGTCATGTGCCAGGCGAGAAGGGCGACGAAGACGAGCGCGACGAACGTGCCGATGAGCTTGAGCCAGCGCACGACGGCGGGTGGAACGACCTGATCGATCAGCTCGATGGTGATGTGCTGATCGCGCAGGAAGACCTCGGGTATGGCGAGGAAAGCGGCCGCGGCGAGAAACAGCTCGATGATTTCGTATGTGCCGAAGATCGGCGCGTTGAAGCCCGACCGCAGCCCCACGTCGATGACGTTGAGCGCCATCATGGCGAGCAGAAAGATCGCGGCGACGCGGGTGAGAAGCCGCGCCGCCGCGAGGGCGAGGCCGTGCATCGGCCGGGTTACATCGCCGAGTACTTGGCCGACAGCGCCTTCAGCTCGTCATACACCTTGCGGGCGGGCAGGCCCTTTTTCTCCAGCGCCGCGATGCGCTGACCCATGATCTTCTCGCCGAGCGCACGCATCTCCTTGTCGGCGGCGGCGGGAAGCGCGACGCGGTTGAGCTTGAGGCCGCTCATATACTTGGTGAACGGCGGCGGATCGCCGCCCCAGGCATAGGTCGCCATCGCGACGCCCGCCTCCTTGGTCCCCATCGCGTCGACCAGCGGCTTCAGGTCGTTCGGCAGCTTGTCATAGGCCTTGGGATTCATCGCGAGGCCGAAGCTGATGACCGAGACGAACATCGGCGTGTAGTGCTGGACGAGGCCGCCCAGCTTGAACGCGAAGATGCCCATCGGGTCGGTGACCACGCCGTCGATCGTGCCCTTCTGGAGCGATTCCGCCATGTGGGTCGCCGGCATCCCGATCGGGGCCGCGCCGAGCGCCTTCATCATCAGCACGTCGGTCGGGGTCGGCGCGCGGTAGCGCCGCCCGTTGAGGTCGGCCACCGACATGATCGGCTTCTTGGAATCGTAGACGCCCGACGGGCGGTTGAACACGATCCACATCCCCCTGGTGCCGGCTTTCTCGTGCTCGGCCTGGAAGTATTTGGGCAGCAGATCGCCGGCGACCTTGGCGCCGACCACGGCGCCCTTGGCTCCCGGCGGGAACAGATAGGGCGCATGGGTCAGCTCGGTCAGCGGAAAGCGGCCGGGCGTCACGCCGTGCTGGAAGAACGCCATGTCGGCGACGCCCTTCCTGGCGAGGTCGTAATGCCGCGGCATCGGCCCCATCGACGAGCCGAAGAACATCTGCAGCTCGAGGCGACCCTTGGACTTCTCGGCGGCCTCCGCCTTGGCTTTCTTGAACCAGATCGAGGCGGTCGACGGCTCCGGCGAAAACAACGCGATCTTGAGCGTATGCTTTGACTGCGCCAAAGCGCTGCCCCCTGCCGCGAGAACGGCAGCGGCGGCGGCGAGCGCGACGCCTTTGGTCAGGTGTCTGGGCATCCCCGGCCCTCCCTTCCGTGAGGATGAAGCGAACGGGCCGCCGCGCGCGGCCCGCAGCCACGATCCTGAACCGTGGCGGCGCGCTTTGCAATGCCGCGCCGCAGGAGCGGCGAAGGCTAGAGTCCGTCGAAGTCGTCGTAACTCATCGCGTTCGTGCGCGCACTGCCGCCTCTCACGCTATGGAGCGAGAGGGTCCAGCCGCCGCTGTCGGCGTCGTAGTCGATCCGCTCCGCGAACTTTCCCGCATTGCCGCGCTTCGAAAAGGAATCGCAGCCGCGGCTGAACTTCGAACCGGTCGCGAACGCAACCTCGTAGGAGCCGAGCGGTATGCCCTTGAGCGCAGCGGTCTTGCCCTCGCCCGCGAGAAAGGCGAGCGCTACCTTCCCGTCCCGGTTCACGAGCTTCACGTAGGCGTCCAACCCGGTGTCGTTGAGGACCCTGACGGTGCCGACGCGGTCTGGCTCGGTGCGCCCCCTGACGATCTCGTTGTGCTGCGCGCGTTCGCCCGCATGCGTCTCGCAGAAGTCGAAGCGCGCCTTGTCGCCCGACCCGCTCCGCACGAGGCCTTCCAGCACCCAGCCCGCCTTCGCGGGCGCACGCCATTCGACTTCGTACCACGGGCCCTGCGTCCGGCCGGTCCGGATGAGATCGCCCCAGCGCCGCACGCGGCCGATCTCCTCGCCGGCGCTTCCGGGTGTCGTGCGGATTGCCGCCGCCTCGACCTTGACGTGGACCCTGCGCCTCTCCCGTTCGAGCCTCGCCTGCCGGACGCGCGCGATCCCGTCCCGCCGGAGCGCCTGGCGCTTCTCCGGCGTGAGTTCGCTCTCCACGGAGGTCTTGTCCTTGACCCTGTAGGTCTTCTTCGAGCAGCCCTCCCGGTAGGCGCGCAGCCGGGCGTTGTGGCCGTCGACCTCCCAATGAGCCACGGCGTCGGTCTCCGCGCTGTCTCCTTCGAGCCGGACGGGCTCGAAGACGCACCAGCGGAGCTCGGCGAACGTCAAAGTGTCGTCCGCGTCGGGAACCGCCTGCTCCGCTCCCCAGGCCGGTGCCGGCGCGGCCGCGAGGACGGCGAGGATCGCGGCCGCGCCAAGGACCCGTTCCTTCGCGCCGCCGGGTTCACCGAGAACGCCCATCACATCCCGAGCAAACGTTCGGCGTTGCCGTGCAGGATCTTCCTGCGGTCCTCGGTCGAGAACGGGATCCGCTCCATCCAGTCGGTGCCGTCCTTGTTCGCCACGAAGGGGTAGTCGACGGAAAACAGGATCCGGTCGGTTCCCATCTCCATCGCGCTGCAGAGAAGCGCCGGGTTGGAGAAATTCCCGCTGGTCGTGATGTAGAAATGCTCGCGGAAGGTCTCGCGGAAGGACTCCAGCGGGGTCTCGGTGCGCGACAGCGCCTGGTCGATGCGCCAGAGCAGGAAGGGCAGGCCCTCGCCGAGATGGCCCAAGATGATCTTCAGGTCCGGACAGGCGTCGAACACGCCGCTCAGCACCAGCCGGATGCCCTGGGTCGCGGTCTCAACGGTAAAGCCCCAGCCCGCGGTCAGCAGGCCGGGAAACGCCTCGATGTAGTCGGCGTAGTAGGCCTGAATGACGTCCTCGTGCGGGATCGAGGGGTGCATATAGAGCGGCACGCCCAGCGCCGCCGCGCGCTCGAAGATCGGCCAGAACCGCTTCTCGTCGAGGAACGAGCCGTTGGTCAGCCCGTGCACCATCGCGCCCTTGAAGCCGAACTCGCTCACGCAGCGGTCCAGCTCGTCCGCCGCCGCGGCCGGCTCGGCCGTGGGAAGCGCCGCGAACCCCTGGAATCGGTCCGGGTTGGCGGAAACGATGCCGGCCAGCCGGTCGTTGACCTCGCGCGCCATCGCCACCGCGGTCTCGCCCTCCAGCTTCTGGGTCGCCGGCGCGCCGTGGCTCAGCACCTGGACATCGATGCCGCCCTCGTCCATCTCCTTCAGCCGCAGCGCGCCGACATCGAGGAGGCGGTCCCTGATCGGCGGCGGCGTCCTCACGTCCCGTCCGGCGAACAGCGCCGACAGGCCGGGGTCGAAATAATGCTCCTCGATCGCGATGACCCGCGATCCGTCCGACGTCGCCATGCTCTACTCCGATTTGCGCGCGCTACTTCAGTTCCTGACCCTCGAGATCCCCGTCGAGGAACTTGTTGGGCTTGAGGAACATGCCGAGGACCAGCGCCCCGTTCGGCGCCACGGCGTCGTGGCGGTTTCCGGCCGGGCGCCAGACATAGTTGCCCGCCGTCACCTCGCCCTCGTCGTCGAGGATGCTGCCTTCGAGCACGTAGGTCTGCTCGATCTCGACATGCTCGTGGAGCGGCAGCCTCGCGCCCGGCTTCCAGCGGAACAGCGCCGTCATCAGCCCGGTGTCGGGGTCCTCCAGCAGGATCTTCATCTCCACGCCCTCGCACTGCGTCGGCTTCCAGGGCAGCGAATCCACGTCGACGAAACGCGAGGCGAGCGGGGAGAGCGCGTCCTGTTCCTTCAGCATCGGTGTCGCGGCGGCCATGTCGTCCTCCGGTTTCCGGTTCGGTGGGACTCTAGCCGCCGCCCGTGAGCCCTACAACATGCCGTCGGCACCCCCGGATAGTCCGCGATGGCGGCTTGATGCCGTTCTCCGTTTCGCTAAACTCTAGTCAGTCAGAACTATTTAGTACTTGAATGCGGAGACAGGGGGATGGCTGCAGCCAGAGACGAGCTCGTTCGGGAAGCGGCGGCGCGCGGTAAGTATGCCCCGCTCTATCGTCACCTCACCGCTTTGGTCGAGCCGGAATGGCGGATTTCCTTCGGCGATATCGAAGCCATTCTGGGGTTCGACCTGCCGGCGTCCGCCCGCTTGTACAGGCCATGGTGGGCGAACCAGAAACGCGGTAGCGGGCACAGCCACGCACTCGCCTGGCAAGCGGCGGGTTGGAAGACCAGGGACGTCGATCTCGAAGCGGAAACGTTGGTGTTCGAACGTGCCCGGGGCGCGTCCGGCGCCCCCGCGTTTCCACCGACGAGGAAATTCGACCTCGACCGCGATTTTCCCGCCGTCGACATGGGTTCTTGGCCGAAGGGGTTCACGGCGAGCCGGGAGCAAATCTACGACGACATGGAACATCCGACGGGAGAATCCCAAGACGATTCCGGCGGTGGCCGCTGATCGGAATGTTCATCGACACAAACGTCTTCGTTTCGGCTCGAAGCACCCAGGCGCCCGCCTGTGCACCTGCCCGCGCGGCGCTCGCCCGGGCGTTGGAAAGCGGCGAGCCGTTACGAATCAGCCGCCAAGTGATGCGCGAATATCTGTCGGTCGTCACCCGACCGCAAATTTGGTCCGACCCTCTTTCCATGGCTGAAGCTCTGGACGATGTCGCGCGGCTGAGCGCGGCCTTCGAGGTCTTGGAAGACGGACCGCGCGTGATGGGCATGTTGGTGGGGCTGTGCCGGAATGTTGCCGTGGCGGGAAAGCAGGTTCACGACGCCAATATCGTCGCTACGATGCTGACTCATAACGAGCGACAGTTGCTGACCTTCGACGGCTCCGATTTCCGCCGCTACGGCGATCGCATAGAATTGATCGAGCTTGAAACGACCGCATGAGTCGCGCGGCAGCGTCGGCTGCCGGACGATATTATTCCGCTCGACATCCGGTACGAACATCAGGGAAAGACGGCGCCTAATGACAGGCTGGATGGTGGGAGTCGATACCGGGGGGACGTTCACCGATCTGATCGCGTTCGAGGCCGGCACCGGCGAGCGCCGCGCGGTGAAGGTCCCGTCGGTGCCGGACGATCCCTCGCGCGCGGTGATCGACGCGCTGGAGGAGTTGTTCCGGACCGGCATCGCACCCGCCGACATCGGCTTCTTCGTCCACGGCACCACGGTCGCGACCAACACGCTGATCGAGGAGGACGGCGCCCGCGCGGGGCTCCTGATCACCGAGGGCTTCCGCGCGGTCTACGAGGCGCGCGGCTGGTCGCAGCCCGATGCCGACGACCTCCTCGACCCGTTCTACCGGAAACCCCGGCTCCTGGTGCCGCAGTCGCGCACCGCCGAGGCGGTCGAGCGGCTCGACTTCACCGGCGCGGTGCTGACGCCGCTCGACGAGGACGGGCTGCGCGAGGCGGTCCGGGATTTGGCGGCCAAGGGGATCGAGTCGGTGGCCGTGTGCTACCTGTTCAGCTTCCGCAATCCGGCGCACGAGCGCCGCACCGCCGAGATCGTCGCCGAGGAGGCGCCGGGGCTCAGGGTCTCGTTGTCGTCCGAGATCCTGCCGACGATCCGCGAATATCCGAGGCTTTCGACCACCGCGATCGACGCCTATGTCGGGCCCAGGGTCCAGACCTACCTGCTGCGTCTCGGCGCGGCGCTGAAGGATGCCGGGATCGAGACGCCGCAACTCTTCCTGATGCAGTCGCACGGCGGGCTGATGCGGATCGAGCTCGGCGCCCGTTTCCCCAACCAGACCCTGCTGTCCGGGCCGGCGGCCGGCGCGGTGTCCGGCCGGGCGCTCGGCGCGCTGGTCGACCGCCCCAACGTGGTCACGTTCGACATGGGCGGCACCTCGACCGACATCGCCGTGATCGCCGACGGGCGGATCGAGGAAACCGATTCGGGCCGCATCGCCGGGCAGGACATCGGAACGCCGATGCTCTCGGTCGCCACGCTCGGCGCCGGGGGCGGCACCGTCGCCTATATCGGCAGGGACGGGCTGATGAAGGTCGGTCCGCGAAGCGCCGGCGCCGATCCGGGCCCCGCCTGCTACGGGCGGGGCGGAACGGAGCCCACGGTGACCGATGCCAACCTGCTGCTCGGCGCGCTCGGCGCGGGCAGCGTGCTCGGCGGACGGATGACGATGGACCCCGATCTGGCGCGCGCAGCGGTCAGGGAGAAGGTGGGCGATCCCCTCGGTCTCGACCCGATCGAGGCCGCGGCCGGCATCGTCCGCATCGTCAACTCCAACATGGCGGTCGATCTCCGCCTCGCCTTCCAGCGGCGCGGCGCCGACCCGCGCGATTTCGCGCTGGTCGCGTTCGGCGGCGCGGGCCCGCTGCATGCCGCGGCGCTCGCCCGCGATGTCGGCATCGCGCAGGTCGTCGTGCCGCTCGCCCCCGGGCTCAACAGCGCCTTCGGGCTGCTCCAGACCGATGTCCGGCACATCTACGTCAAGTCCTCCGTCGCGGTTCTGGCGGGCCTCTCCGTGGATGCGATGGAGGCCGAGTTCGAGGACCTCGAAGCGCGCGCCCGCGCCGACGTGCGGGAGGAAGGCTTCGACGAGAGCGAGGTGACGCTCCGACGCCAGGTCGACATGCGCTACCCGCACCAGGGCTACCAGCTGGCCGTCGATTGCCTCGCGCGACCGGTCGACGATGCGGAAAAGACGGCGCTCAAGTCCCGCTTCGACGAGCTGCACGCGCGGGTCTACGGGGCGAGCGCGCCGGATGAGGACGCCGAAACGGTCACCTTCCGGGTCATCGCCGAGATCGCGGTGCCGCAGCTCCGACTGCCCCCGGTCGAGGCCGGCGACGGCGATCCCTCGGCGGCCGAGATCGGCACGCGCGAGCTCTACGATTTCGAGGTCGGTGGCTTCGGGCCCTGCACGCTCTACAACCGGGCCCGGCTGCGCGCCGGCGACCGGATCGCAGGCGCAGCCGTGATCCAGCAATTCGATTCCACGACCGTCCTGCTCTCCGGCCAGAGCGCGACCGTCGAAGCGCACGGCAACCTCGTCATCGATGCGGGAGACGCGCCATGAGCCTCGATCCCATCACCATCGAGGTGGTGCTGAGCCGCCTGCGCGAGACCACGGAGGCGATGGCGCACGCGCTGTTTCACAGCGGCTACTCGCCGATCCTCCGCGAATCGCAGGACGGCACGGCGGGGCTGACCGACGGCGCCGGCCGTGTCGTCATGGTCGGCGGCGGGCTGCAATACCATTCGCTGCTCTATTCGAAGTCGATCGGCAGGATCTTCGAGCGCTACCCGCCCGAGACCATGCGGGAGGGCGACAGCTTCGTCTGCAACGACCCCTACAAGGCGGGCAACAGCCACGTTCCCGATTTCGTGGTCGCGACGCCGGCCTTCTTCGAGGGACGGCTGGTCGCCTTCGGGGTGAGCGTCGCGCACAAGGCCGATGTCGGCGGGCTGGTGCCGGGCTCCTCCGGCGCGGCGGCGCGTGAGATCTTCCATGACGGGATCCTGGTGCCTCCCGTCCGGATGTGGACCGCCGACGGCGTCAACGCCGAGGTCGAGGCGATCGTCCGCAACAACAGCCGCGCGCCCGACGTGGTGCTCGGCGACCTGCGCGGCCAGGTCGGCGCGACCCGGCTCGGCGCAAGGCGCATCGGCGAGCTGTGCGAGGCTTTCGGAACCGACACCCTGACCGGGACGATGGACGCGCTGATGACGCGGACTACGCGGCGGGTGAGGGAGGCGGTCGCCGCATGGAAGGACGGCACCGCCGAAGCCGAGGGATTGATGGATCACGACGGGGCCGACCGCGAGCGCCCGGTCCGCATCCATGTCCGGGCGGAGAAGTCGGGCGACCGGCTGACGATCGACTTCAGCGGCAGCGATCAGCAGACCGCGGGACCGATCAATACCCCCGAGGCGACCGCGCGCGCGGTCTCGATGCAGGCGATCCTCGCCGCCTCCGATCCGACGATCCCGATGAACAGCGGCGCCTTCGAGGCGGTCGACTTCGTCATCCCGCCGGGCCGGATGGTCAGCCCGCAATTCCCGGCGACGGTCAACCACTACTTCCCGACCTCGCACATGGTCTACAACGTCGTCCTCGCCGCGCTCGGCGAACTCAACCCGGACCGCGCGGTCGCCCCCTCGGGACTGGGCACCGGAGCGATGGCAATCGGCTACGCGGAGGGGCGGTCCGGCAAGGCGACCGTGCAGTACGAGCTGATGACCACCTCGCTCGGCGGCACCAGCGACGGCGACGGCGCGTCGATCGTGCTGCCGATGAACCACTTCGCGCCCGGAACGCCGGTCGAGATCGTCGAGACCGAGTATCCGATCCGGGTCGGGCGGTTCGAGTTGATCCCCGACAGCGCCGGCGCCGGGACCCATCGCGGCGGTATCGGCTTCGCGCGGGAATACGCGTTCCTCACCGACTGCACGCTGACGCTCCGGACCGCCAACCACCGCCACGCCGCCTGGGGGCTGTTCGGCGGCGGCAGCCCGCCGCCCGCGTCGACCTCGATCTCCTTCCCGGACGGGAGGACGGAGGACATGGACGTGCTGGAGACCCGGCGAATGACGGCCGGCATGTCGATCCGTCTCTGCCAGAGCGGCGGGGGCGGCTACGGCGACCCGCTGGAACGCCCCGCGGAGCTGGTCCTCGCCGACATCGAAGACGGCTATGTCACGCGCGACGCCGCGCGCGAACTCTACGGCGTCGCGGTGACGGCGGACGGCGCGCTCGACGACGGGAAGACCGGACGGCTCCGGAGCCGCAAATCCGGTTCCTGAACGGTCCCTCCCATTAGGCTGTTGTGGGAATAATCCCACTACATATTTCCGCGACATTCCGTGAGTTTTTGCACAAATTATGGGATTTTTCCCATTGTCTGTAATTTCCAATTCGATGGGAAATTCCGTTTGACAGGAGCGCCGAGCTGCGCTAGCGAAGACCGTCGGTAACAAACGCGAGTTCCGCGGATGGATGCCCAGAGCGACCTGATCGGCGAAATCGAAGCCTATTGTCGCGAGGCCGGAATCGCCGAGACGACATTCGGGCGCATCGTGGTCAACGACGGCAAGTTCGTCGGCCGTCTCCGCGAAGGAAAGGGAGTGACCACCGCCACCGTCGGCCGGGTCCTCCGTTTCCTGGAAGAGAAGGGCAGGGAGACGGCCGCCGGCGCGTCCGACGCGGTTCGGACCGCGGCGCAATCCGCCGAGCCCGCCGAACCGCAACCCGAGGGACAGGACGGCCCCAAGACCGCCTTCCGGTTCTACGACAACCGCCAGAAATACCTCGCTTTCGTGAATACCTGCTCGGAGAAATGGGTGGTCGCCGAGCGTGCCGGGATGGAGCTCGCCCACGTTCATCCCCAGCCGCCGGCGCTCAGGGTGTTCGACGCCGGCATGGGGGACGGCACCGTGCTCACCGGCGTGATGCGCCAGATGCACCGGCGCTTCCGCACGCTGCCGTTCTATATCGTCGGCAAGGAGATCAGCCTGGAGGACGTGCGCCTCGGGCTGGAGCGGATGCCCGACCGGTTCTACGAGCATCCGGCGACGGTTCTCGTGCTGACCAACCTCTACTACACCGAAGCGCCTTGGCTGATGCCGCGCTCGATGGAGGCGGCGGCGGCGCTCAACTGGATCGAGGTCGCCCTTGAAGGCGATTCCTCGCACGAGTTCCACGAACAGATCACCGGCCTCCAGCCCCGGCTCGCCGAAACCTGGCAGGTCCGCCCGTCGGAAAAGACCGGCAACCCACTCTATGTGCGCCCGTCCGTGCTGGTGGTCTATCGCGAGGACCACAAGTTCCTGCTCGACCAGGTGATCCCGCGGCCGGGCGCGGTGAAGGCGGATTACGACCTGGTCATCGCCTCGCAGCCCTACCGCGCGCGGATGCCGGTCTCGTTCAAGGCGCAGAAGGTGCTCGCCCCGCTCGCCCGCAGTCTCGCGCCGGGCGGGCGGCTGCTGGGAATCCATTCGCGCGGCGGCGATCCCGGGCTCGAAATCGTCCGCGAGGTGTGGCCGGGCGAGAACCCGTTCGCCACCAACCGGCACGACCTGCTGAAGGCGCTCAAGGACGAGCTCGGCCGCGACGGGCGCGACCTCAACTTCAACGCCTATGCCGACAAGCGGTCGATCTTCCGCTACGACATGCACACCCTGCCGAGCGAGGTCGGCAGCGGGAGCATCGGCACCTCCACCCTGTTCGCTGCCTGGAACGCCGCCATCTACGTCGCCCAGATCGAGGACGAGCGGCTCGAGAACGTGCTGGCCGAGGGCGGCTATCTCGACGCCACCCGCGAGGTGCTGAACCGGCATGGCGGGCTCTGGTTCTATGACGAATCCTATGTCGTCTCCAGGCGGAGGACCTGAGGGGATGTTGCTCTCCCCCGAAACGGCCGCGGAATCGGGTTTCGCGCGCACCCTGCTCAACGGCGAGTTCGCGATCACCGCCGAGCTGGTCCCGCCGGCCTCCGGCGCGCCGGACGAGCTGCTGGCGTTGGCCGGGCCCTTCCGGGGCTTGGTCGATGCGCTCAACGTCACCGACGGGCCGCGGGCGATGGTGCACATGTCGGCGCTGGCGGCTTCCGCGATCCTCGCCCGCGAGGGTATCGAGCCGATCCTCCAGTTCACCTGCCGCGACCGCAATCGCATCGCGCTGCAGGCCGACCTTCTCGGCGCCTCCGCGGTCGGCGTGCGCAACGTGCTGGTCCTGCGCGGCGACGACCCCGATACGAACGAGATCCCGCCGCCCAGGCCGGTGTTCGACGTCGACAGCCGCGACCTGATCCAGATCGCGGCCAGGATGCGCGACGGCGAGGCGCTGGCGTCGGGGCGGGAGATCGCCACCGCGCCGCGCCTCTTCATCGGTGCCGCGGACACCCCGGTCGATCCCGAGCCCGGCTGGCGCCCGACCGGGCTCGCCCGCAAGGTCGAGGCCGGGGCGGGTTTCGTGCAGACCCAACTCTGCTGGGACCTCGACGTCGTCCGACGTTACGCCGCGGCGCTGGAGGCGGCGGGACTTACCGACCGGATGTTCCTGCTGATCGGGATCGGGCCGATTGCCTCGGCCCGCTCGGCGCGCTGGATGCGCGACAATCTGTGGGGCGTGAGGATCCCGGATTCGATCGTCGACCGCCTCGAAGCGTCAGCCGACCAGAAGGCGGAGGGAATAGCGATCTGCGCCGAGCTGATCCGCGCTCTCGCCGAGATACCCGGCGTTGCGGGCGTCCACCTGATGGCCCCCGTGGGACTGTCGTCGATTCCGGTGGCCATTCGTGAATCGGGAGTCCTCGAGGCCCGTCGCGCCGCGGTTTAGGGCCTTCGCTCAGACCACGCCTTCGGCCCTCAGCGCCGCGATCTCGTCGGCATCCATGCCGAGGATGCCGCCCAGCACCTCCCCGGTGTGCTCGCCGAGTGCCGGCGCGCCGCCGGGATAGTCGTGCGGTTCGCCGACATAGCGGATCGGGTTTGCGACGCCCGGCACAGAACCGGCTTCGCTGTGGGGCAGTTCCATCCTCAGCCCCCGTGCCTCCGCCTGCGGGTCGGCGAAGATCCGGTCGAGGTCGTTGATCGGTCCGCACGGGACGCCGACGGCTTCGAGCGCGGCGATCCATTCGTCCCGTGTCCGGGTCAGCATCATCTCCGAGATCGCCGGGATCAGCGCGTCGCGGTGCTCGACCCGCCCGGCGTTGGTGCGGAACCGCTCGTCCCCGGCGAGGTCGGGCCGCCCGCCGGCCTCGCAGAAGCGGGCGAACTGGGAATCGTTGCCGACCGCGACGACGACATGACCGTCGGAGGTCGCGAAGGACTGGTAGGGCACGACGTTGGGATGCCCGTTGCCCATCCGTCCCGGCGCCTTGCCGGTGACGAGGTAGTTCATCGCCTGGTTTGCGGTCGATGCCACGGCGACGTCGAACAGCGCCATGTCGACATGCTTGCCCTTACCGGTGCGCTCGCGTTCGCGCACCGCGGCGAGCGCGGCGATGGCCGTGTAGAGCCCGGTCAGCACGTCGGTGACGGCGACGCCCACCTTCTGCGGGCCGCCGCCCGGAAGATCATCGCGCTCGCCGGTGATCGACATCAGCCCGCCCATCGCCTGGATCAGGAAGTCGTAGCCGGCGCGGTCGGCATAGGGCCCGGTCTGGCCGAAGCCGGTGATCGAGCAGTAGATCAGCCCCGGGTTGACGGTGCGCAGGCTCTCGTAGTCGAGCCCGTAGCGCGCGAGCCCGCCCCGCTTGTAGTTCTCCAGCAGGATGTCGGCGGTCGCCACCAGCCGCCGGCCGATCTCCTGTCCCCTGGCCGAGGCGAGGTCGAGGGTGATCGATTTCTTGCCGCGGTTGGCGCAGTGGAAATAGGCGGCGTCCGGGATTTCCCGCCCGTCCTCGCTGGTGATGAAGGGCGGGCCCCACAGGCGGGTGTCGTCGCCTGTGCCGGGGCGCTCGATCTTGATCACCTCGGCGCCGAGGTCGGCCATCGTCTGGGCCGCCCAGGGGCCGGCCAGGATGCGGCTGAAGTCGAGGACCCGGAGTCCCGAAAGCGGACCCGCCATGCCTACATAAAGGCCTGGATGCCGGTCTGCGCGCGCCCCAGGATCAGGGCATGGATGTCGTGCGTCCCCTCGTAGGTGACGACGGTCTCCATGTTCATCAGATGCCGCATGACGTGGTACTCGTCGACGATCCCGTTGCCGCCGTGCATGTCGCGCGCGTCGCGCACGATGTCGCGCGCCTTGCCGGTCGAGTTGCGCTTGAGCATCGAGATCGCCTCGGGCGAGCAGGTGCCGTCGTCCATCATCCGGCCGAGCTGGAGGCAGGCCTGCAGCCCGATGGAAATCTCGGTCTGCATGTCGGCGAGCTTCTTCTGGATCAGCTGGTTAGCGGCGAGCGGGCGGTCGAACTGGGTGCGCTCCAGCGTGTATTGCCGGGCCGCGTGCCAGCAGAACTCGGCCGCGCCCAGCGCCCCCCAGGCGATGCCGTAGCGCGCGTTGTTGAGGCAGCCGAACGGTCCGCCGAGCCCGCGCGCGTGCGGCAGCTTGTTCTCCTCGGGCACGAACACGTCGTCCATCACGATCTCGCCGGTGATCGAGGCGCGGAGCGACAGCTTGCCGGTGAGCTTCGGGGTCGTGAGCCCGTCCATGCCGCGTTCGAGGACGAAGCCGCGGATGACGCCCTCGTCGTCCTTGGCCCACACCACCATGACGTCGGCGATCGGCGAGTTGGAGATCCACATCTTGGATCCCTTGAGGCGGTAGCCGCCGTCGACCGACTTCGCGCGGGTCGTCATGCCCCCGGGATCGGAACCGTGGTCGGGCTCGGTGAGGCCGAAGGCGCCCACCCACTCCCCGGTGGCGAGCTTCGGCAGGTATTTCCGCCGCTGCTCCTCGGAGCCGTAGTTGTAGATCGGCCACATCACGAGGCTCGACTGGACCGAGAGCGTCGAGCGGTAGGACGAATCGACCGCCTCGATCTCGCGTGCGATCAGGCCGTAGCAGACATAGCTCGCCCCGGCGCAACCGTAGCCGTGGAGGGTCGAGCCGAGGAAGCCCAGTTCGCCGAGCTCGGCGATGATCTCGGGGTGGAACTCCTCGTTGTTGTAGCCCTCGATGATCCTCGGCAGCAGCTTCTCCCGGGCGTATTGCCGGGCGGTGTCCCGCACCAGCCGCTCCTCGTCGTCGAGCTGGCTGTCGAGCAGGAGGGGGTCTTCCCAGTTGAACTTGCCCCATTTGCGCGGCTTGTGCGTGCCTGCGGACTCGACCCTGGTCGCCATGCCTCGATCCTTCGTTCGTCGCTGAATTCGTCTCGTGGCCGGATCATAGTCCGGCCGCAACCCCGTGTGTATGCCATGAAGCCCGCAGCTTGAACCCCCTTTTCGTCATTTCGACCGAGCGCAGCGAGCGGAGAAATCTCGCGCCCATGGCTGGGAGATTTCTCCGCTCCGCCTCCCTCCAGTCGACTTCGGTCGAAATGACGGGAGGGCGCGCGATTGTGCGCGCCAACTCGTTCGTCTACAAACGATTCTGGGTCCAATCCATCCGGGGAGCTCGCCATGCCGCACAGCCTGAGGACGTTTCTCGAATCGATCGACAACCGGATGCTGCATATCCGCGAGCCGGTCGATCCGGCGCGCCAGGTCGGCTATCTCTGCTCGGAGAGCAGCGGGCCGCTGACGTTCCACAACCTTACCGGCTATCCCGGCTGGCGGCTGACCGACATCCTGATCAAGGACCGCAACGGCCAGGCGGCGGCGTTTGGGCTCGACGACCCCAAGGGGGTCTGCCCCTACCTCGCCGAGCGCATGGCGACCCAGCGCGGCAAGTCGGTGATGGTGGCGGACGGGCCGGTCAAGGAAAACAAGATGCTCGGCAAGGAGGTGAACCTCCACAAGCTGCCGATCCCGCAGCATTCGGTCGGCGACGGCGGGCGCTATCTCGGCTCCGGGCTCACCATCACCAAGGACCCCGAGACCGGCATCCGGAACGAATCCATCATCCGGATGATGGTGACTGACGACCCGCAGAAGGCGACCTTCTGGATGGCGGCCAGGCACAACTACGCGCACTACCTCAAATACGTCGCCAAGGACGAGCCGATGCCGATGGCGTTCGCGATCGGCATGCACCCGGTCTACGAGATCATGTCCAACTGGTCGGGCCGGCACGAGGATTTCGACGAGCTCGAATACGGCGCCGGCATTCTCGGCGAGGACATCGAGATGGTGAAATGCGACACCATCGACCTCGAGGTCCCGGCCCACGCCGAGATCGTCATCGAGGGGCTGGTCCACCCGCACGACCGGATGCCGGAAGGGCCGTTCGGCGAGTTCACCACCTTCGGGTCCGGCGCCGAGGGTCCGGCGCCGGTCTACCAGATCACCGGCATCACCCATCGCGACGACCCGATCTTCCGGCACATGCAGGCGACCTGGTTCACCGATCACCAGCCGCTGATCACGCTGCCGATGGAGGCCACCTACTACAATCGGCTGCGCGACACCCACGGCAACACCAACATCAAGGACATCTTCGTCCCGCCCTGGGCCTCGCAGTTCATGATGATCGTCCAGATGGAGGCCAAGTGGGACGGACAGGCGCGCGACGTGCTGATGTCGGCGCTCACCGGCCCCAACCTCCACGTCAAGGTCGCCATCGCGGTCGACGACGATGTCGACATCTACAATGCCGAGGACGTGCTCTGGGCGATCTCGTGCCGCACCAACCCGGCCGACATGGTGCACATCATGCCGGGTTCGAGGCTGCATCCGCTCGACGTGTCGATCCCGGAGGTGGGCGATGAGTACACCGTGATGCGGATCGGCGGGAAGATGGCGATCGACGCGACCAAGCCGGCGACCTGGCGTGCGGAGGAGCGCGCCAAGATGGCCCGCGTCGACCCGATGGGGAAAGGAGATCCCGAGATCGCGCGCATCCTCGAGCAGGTGCGGATCCCGCGCTAGCGCGGGGGCCGGCCCACCGTCATGGCAGGCGTCCTCTCGCTCCCCCGGGGCGAGCTGAAATCCGTCGGGCTGATCTCCGTCGGCCACGGGTTCAGCCATCTCTACATGCTGGTTCTGCCGCCGCTGTTTCCCCTGATCCAGGAGGACCTCGCGGTGAGCTGGACCGAGCTCGGCCTGCTCGTCGCGGTGCTCTCGATCGCGACCGGCGTGGCCCAGCTCCCCGCCGGCATCCTGGTCGACCGGATCGGCGCGAGGCCCGTGCTGTTCGCCGGGCTGGTCCTGCAGGCCGCGCCGTTTGCGCTGGTCGCCCTGTTCCCCAGCTACTGGGGGCTGATCGCGGTGGTGGCGATTTCCGGCATCGGGATTTCCGTCTTCCACCCGGCCGACTATGCGATCATGGCCGCCCAGGTGCGGGCGGAACGCCAGGGCCGCGCCTTCGGCATCCATATCTTCGCCGGCTATGCCGGCTGGGTGGTGGCGCCGCCGTTGATGGCGGTTCTGGCCCTGGCGGTCGGCTGGGCGGCGGCGGTCTCCGTGGCGGGGCTGATCGGTCTGCTCTTCACCGCCGTCGCGGCGCTCTATCGCGATGCCCTCGACGACACCGCCATCCGAGCGGAGTCCACGGAGAAGACCGAAAAGGCGGTTACCGGTCTCCGGTCGACGGTCCGCTTCCTAGCCACGCCGCCGGTGCTGCTGTTCCTGCTTTTCTTCACCGCGCTCGCCACCGGCACGTCCGGCATCCACGCCTTCGCCGTGGTCGGGCTGGTCGAGCTCTACGATGCCTCGCTCGCGGCCGCCAACGCGCAGCTCACGGGCTATTTCGCGGCCGCCGCGGTCGGCGTGCTGGTCGGCGGTGTGATAGCCGACCGGGTGAAGGACCAGGAAGGCCTCGCCGTCCTCTGCTTCGTGGCCTCGGCCGCCTTTCTCGGCGTCATCGCGCTCAAGCTGCTGCCGCTTGCTTACGTGATCGTCCCGATGCTCGGCAGCGCGTTCGCCATCGGGTTGATGAGCCCGTCGCGCGACCTCCTAGTGCGCAGGATCTGCCCGCCCGGGACAATCGGCACAGTCTTCGGATTCGTGACCACGGGGTTCTCGGTCGGCGCGGCGGTCGGCCCGCCGATCTTCGGCCTCGTCGCCGATGCCGGGCGGCCCGACCTGATCTTCTGGCTGTCGGGCGCGTTCACCCTGGTCTGCATCGTCTCGATCTACGCCGCAAAGGCGGTGTCGCGCTGAGGCGCCGGCTTTACCGGGCAACCGGGTTCGCGTAGGTATTTGCCGCCCGGAAACCCGGAGGAACGCCATGGCCGCGCGGCCCAACGATCTCGACATGCGGGCGCTGCTGCCGCCGAGGGCCGAGCGCGAGCGGATGTACGCGGACTGGCTCGCCGAGGACATCGGGCGCGGCGACATCACCACGAACTTCCTGATCCCGGCCGACGCTCGGGGGACTTTCGTGATGAACACGCGCCACGACGTGGTGGTCTGCGGCGTCGACCTGGCGCTCGAAATCATGCGCTTCCAGGAGCCCGATTGCGAGACCGAGGCGCTGACGCCGGACGGTACCAGGGCGGAGGCGGGCGCCACGCTCGCCCGCGTCGAGGGGCCGGCGCGCGGCCTGCTGACGGCGGAGCGCACGGCGCTCAACCTGTTCCAGCTGCTCACCGGGATCGCCACGCGGACGGCCGAGTACGCGCGGCTGGTCGAGGGCACCGGGGCGACGCTGATCGACACGCGGAAGACCATTCCGGGCTACCGCGCGCTCTCCAAATACGCGTCCTGCGTCGGCGGCGCGCGCAACCACCGCATCCGGCTCGACGACGGGCTGCTGGTCAAGGACAACCACATCGCGGTGTGCGGCTCGATCGCGGCGGCGATGGCCCGCGCGAGGGCGCTCACCCCCTCGCTCACCAAGATCGAGGTCGAGTGCGACACGCTCGAACAGGTGCGCGAGGCGGCGGACGCGCGCGCCGACGTGATCCTGCTCGACAATATGGACGCGGCCACGATGCGCGAAGCCGTGGGGATCGTCGCCGGGCGCTGCGAGGTCGAGGCCTCCGGCGGGATCACGCTCGAGACCATCCGCGAGAAGGCGGAGAGCGGGGTCGACTACATCTCGGTCGGGCGGATGACGCAGTCGGCGCCCGCCGCCGATATCGGCCTCGACGTCACCATCTCCGCCTGAGCGCATGGCGCGCGGCACGCTCTTCCTCGTCGTCGGGCCGAGCGGCGCCGGCAAGGACACGCTGATCGCGGGCGCGCGCGCCGCGCTGGAGCCGGGCGGTGTCTATGTCTTTCCGCGCCGTGCCATCACGCGGCCCGCCGGGGCCGGCGGCGAAGACCACGAGGCGCTGTTGCGCGAGACTTTCGCCGAGCGCAGCGCGGAGGGCGGTTTCTTCGCGACCTGGCATGCGCACGGGCTCGATTACGGCTTGCCCGGCTGCATCTCCGCCACGCTCGAATCCGGGCGACATGTTGTCGCCAACGTCTCTCGGGCGATCCTCGGGGACGTCGCCCAACGCGTGTCCCCGACGGTGGCGGTCGAGGTCACGGCGCCACCAGAAATCCGCGCCCGCCGCCTCGCCGACCGCGCGCGCGAGGACGAGGCGGACACCGCCCGCAGGCTCGCCCGCGAGGGTGCGCCATTCCCGGACGGCATTCCGGTGCGCCGGGTCGTGAACGACGGCACGCCGGAAGAAGGGATCGCCCGTTTCGTCGCCGCGCTGACGGAAACCGATGCTTAGGCTGGTCCGGCTCGGCATCGACACCTGGCGTGAGCCGGTCGCCTATCTCAACCGCCGCTGCACCGCCTGCGCCGCCGAGAGCTTTCTCGGCCCGCGCAAGGTCGAGGTGTCGGGCGGCGGCCGGAGCGTCGTCTGCGCGCTTAACGTGGTCGACGACGCGGCGCTCGTGGCCCCTGACGCGCTCGCCCTGTCGGCCCATGCGTTCGACCTGCTCGGCATCGCGGAAGGCGCGACGGTCTCGATCCGGCGCGCGCCGGAGCCCGCCAGCCGGCCGGCGCTGCGGGCGCGGATCGCGGGCCGCCGCCTGAGCGATGCCGAAATCGACGCGCTGGTCGAGGACATGGCGGCCGGACGCTATGCCGGGCGCGAGACGGCGGGGTTCCTGGTCGCGGCCGCGCGGACGCTCGACGACGACGAGGTGATCGCGTTCGCCAGGGCGCGCGCCGAGCGCTCCGCGAGAGTCGACTGGCCCCGGGACATCGTGGTCGACAAGCATTCGATGGGCGGCATCCCCGGCACCCGGGTGACCATGGTGGTGGTTCCCATCGTCGTCGCGCACGGGCTCACCATCCCCAAGGCCGCCTCGCGCGCGATCACGTCGCCCGCCGGCACGGCGGACGCGATGGAGGTGCTGGCCCGGGTCGATCTCGACGCGGACGAGGTCCGGCGCGTGGTCGAGGAGGTCGGCGGCTGCATCGTCTGGAACGGAAAGCTCAGCCATTCGCCGATCGACGACGTGATGAACGCCGTCACCCGCCCGCTCGGGATCGTCTCGGACCGGCTCTCGGTCTCCTCGATCCTGTCCAAGAAGGCGGCGCTCGGCGTGACCCATATCGTGTTCGACATCCCGGTCGGGCCGACCGCCAAGGTCGCCTCGGAGGCCGAGGCGGCGGAACTCGCCCGCCTGTTCGAGATCACCGCGGAAGGGCTCGGCATCGGCGTGCGCTGCGAGATCACCGACGGGACCCAGCCCATCGGCCGCGGCGTCGGCCCGGCGCTGGAAGCGCGCGACGTGATGAAGGTGCTGGCGGGCGACGCGGACGCGCCCGCCGATTTGCGCGACAAGGCGCTGATGCTCGCCGCCCGGGTGCTCGCCCTCGGCGGCGTCGCCGATCCGCGCGAACGGGCCGAAACCCTGCTCCGGAACGGCGCCGCGGCGGACGCCATGGACCGGCTGGTCGACGTCCAGGGGCGCAACCCCGCCCCGCCCGGCCCGGGCAGGCTCACCCGCGAAATCGTCGCGGATCGAAGCGGCACCGTCGCCGCGATCGACTGCTACCGCGTCTCAGGCATCGCCCGCCGCGCCGGAGCGCCGTCCGAGAAGTCGGCCGGAATCGACCTCTTCAAGCAGCGCGGCGACGCGGTCGAGGCGGGCGAGCCCCTCTACCGCATCCACGCGGCGGAACAAGCCGACCTCGCCGAGGCGGCGGGCTACGCGGAGCGGGGAAGCGGGTTCGAGATCGCTGCTTCGTGAGAGGCTCCGTCGCTTGCCGCGCGGTTGCGGCACACCTATAAACCCTTCCACCCCGAAGCATTCCATCGACATCCGAGGAGCCGGACATGGCCGAGACTGCGCGCGAAGCGGTAACCATGGCGGGCGGCAATCTGCGGGCGGTGCTGCCCTATGCCGATCTGCGCGAGTGGCTGGCCGAGGCCGAGAAGCTGGGCGAGGTCACCGTCGCGAAGGGGCTCGGCAAGGAAGAGGAGATCGGCCAGGCGGCCGAGCTCGTCATGCACTCGGACGAGGCCAACTGCGTCGTCTTCGACGAGATCCCGGGCCACGAGCCGGGCTACCGCGTGCTGGTCAACTTCTTCGGCGGCAGGCGCAAGAACATGACGCTCGGCTTCCCGACCGACCTCTCCAAGATCGAGCTCAGCGAGGCCTATTACGACGCCCAGCTCAAGGATCTGACCCCGATCCCCTACGAGGAGGTCGAGCACGGGCCGGTCACGGAAAACGTGTTCGAGGGCGACGAGGTGGATCTCGGCCGGTTCCCCGCGCCGTTCTGGCATCCCGACGACGGCGGCCACTATATCGGTACCGGCAGCTACGACGTGACGGTCGACCCCGACACCGGCTGGATGAATCTCGGCACCTACCGGGTGATGGTGCAGGACGAGAAGACCGTCGGCTACTACATCTCGCCCGGCAAGCACGGCAGGGTGCACCGCGACAAGTACCTCGCGCGCGGCGAGGCGATGCCGACCGTGATCGTGGTCGGCGGCGATCCGATGACGTTCCTCACCGCCTGCACCGAGATGCCGCCCGGTGTCTGCGAGTACGACATCGTCGGCGCGATGCGGGGCGAGCCGCTGAAGGTGATCAGGGGGCGGCATACCGGCATCCCGTTCCCGGCCGACGCGGAGATCGTGCTCGAAGGCTTCGTCGATCCCGAGGAGCGCCGCCCCGAGGGGCCGTTCGGCGAGTGGACCGGCTATTACGGCTCGGACATGCGCGACGAGCCGGTGATGCACGTCAAGGCGGTCTATCACCGCAACAACCCGATCATCCTCGGCTGCCCGCCGCAGCGCCCGCCGGACGAGATGTGCCGTTACCGCGCGGTGACCCGCTCGGCGATGCTGCGCGACGCGATCGAGAAGGCGGGCGTCCCCGACGTGCGCGCCGCCTGGGCGCACGAGGTCGGCAACAGCCGGATGCTGCTCGCGGTCGCCATCAAGCAGCGCTATCCCGGTCACGCGAAACAGGCCGGCCACGTCGCCGCGATGTGCCATGTCGGCGCCTATGCCGGCAAATATGTCGTCGTCACCGACGAGGATGTCGACATCTCCAACCTGGAGGAGATGACCTGGGCGATGATCACCCGGTCAGACCCGGCGACCTCGATCGACATCATCAAGGACGCCTGGTCGACGCCGCTGGATCCGCGCATCCCGCCCGAGGAGAAGGCCAAGGGCAACATGACCAACAGCCGGGCGATCGTCGACGCCTGCCGGCCGTTCCACTGGAAGGACAATTTCCCGCCGGTGAACGCGCCGACCCAGGAGGTTGCGCGCCGCGCGCGGGAGAAGTTCGGCTACCTGCTGGAAGGCCGGGAGGAGCCGTAGGGGGCGCCTGTCAGGCGGGCGACCGCCCGTCCCAGGCCTCCAGAACGAACGGGACGTGCAGGCGGTCGAAGCGTTCCGGCTCCTCGAGCTGGGGCATGTGGGACGAGCTTTCGAACAGCTCGAAGCGCGCGCTTGGGATCGCGTCCGCGTAGCGTCTTCCGTCCTCGACGGTCGCCGTCGGGTCGTCGCGGGTCCAGAGGACCAGGGTCGGCGCGTCGATGCGGCCCAGCTCCTCTTCCGTCAGCAGGTTGCGTGCCCGGATATCGGGATCCTGCAGGCACATGATGCGCGGAAGCGCGGCCTTGTAATCCGCCCGGCGGTAGATCGCCCAGCGCGCATCGACCAGCTCGTCGGCGATATTGGCGGGGTCCTTGATCACGAACGCGAGGCGCTCCCGCACCCCGTCGCGGCCCGAGGTGGCGGCGTCGCCGAGGCTGCGGAGCCTTTCCATGACCCCGCCATAGGAGGTGAGGCCGCCTGAGCTGATCAGGCTGAGGCTCGCGACCCGCCCGGGGTAGCGCGCCGCGTAGCGGGCCGCGATCCAGCCGCCCAGCGACGTGCCGGCGAGGCTAAACCGGTCGACGCCCGTCGCTTCGAGAAACGCCGACAGGTGTTCGAGATAGTCGTCGATCTCGTAATCGCGAGCCGGTTTGCCGGTATAGCCGTGCCCCAGCAGGTCGGGCGCGATCGCGCGAAGCCCCGCTTCCGCGTGGCTCGCGAGATTGCGCAGAAACACCTCCAGATGGCCGTTTATCCCGTGCAGGAACACGACCGCGCGGTCGCCGGCGCCGGCTTCGACGAATCGGGTCCTGACGCCGCCAGCATCGCACCAGTCCAGCCGGTGCGCGACGGCGCCGAGATCGTTCCAGTAGGTCACGAAGGAAGCCCGCTACCGCGACGCCTCCGCGATCTCGGCTTCCACGTCGCCGAGTCGGTCCTTGCCGAAGAATATCTCGTCGCCGACATAGAAGGTCGGGCTGCCGAAGGTGCCGCGCGCTACCGAGGCCTCCGTGTTGGCGAGCAGCCGGTCCTTGACCGCCTGGTCGCCGGCGCGTTCCAGCAGCGCCGCGCCGTCGATGCCGTCTTCGGCCAGCGCGGAGACGATGACCTCGGGCTCGTCCATCTTCTTGGGCTCTTCCCACATGTGGCGGAACACGGCGGCGACGTAGCGGTCGAGCCAGCCGTCCATTTCCGCCGCGACCGCGCCCCGCATGATGCGCAGCGTGTTGACCGGGAAATCGGGGTTCCAGGTGTAGTTGTCGATCCCGTGGCGGCGGATGAAGCGGCCGGTCTCGATCCGCGCGTATTCCGGCTTGTTCTTCACGCCGGCGGTCTGGTCCATCGGCGGGCGGTTGTTGGTGAGCTTGAACACGCCGCCAAGGAGCACCGGCACATAGGCGAAGGTGGCCCCCGTCCGCCGCTCGATCTCCGGAATCACGCAGTGGCTGAGATAGGCGTTGGGGCTGCCGAAATCGAAGTGGAATTCAACTTGTAGCGTCATCGTTCTACCAGGGTTCCATCCAGGGTCTGAGGTCCATCTCGAAGGTCCAGGCATCGCGCGGCTGGACGTGCAGCTGCCAGTATATCTCGGCGATGCGGTCGGGGTTCACGATCCCGTCCTTTTCCTTGAGCGCGTAGCGGTCGGGGAAGTTGGAGCGGATGAACTCGGTGTCGATCGCCCCGTCGACGATCACGTGGGCGACGTGGATGTTCTTCGGGGCGAGTTCGCGCGCCATGCTCTGGGCGAGCGCGCGGAGCGCTTGCTTGGCGCCCGAGAAGCCCGCGAACCGCGCGCGGCCCCGCATGCTCGCGGTCGCGCCGGTAAACAAGATCGTGCCGCGTCCGCGGGGCGTCATCCGCCTCGCCGCCTCGCGCCCCGTCAGGAAGCCCGCGAAGCAGGAGAGTTCCCACATCTTGAAATAGCGCCTGGCGGTTTCCTCCAGGATGCTGCCCTGCGCGTTGGCGCCGAGATTGAAGACCGCCACCTCGACCGGACCGATATCGGCCTCGATCTCGTCGAACATCGCCACAACGGCGTCCTCGTTCCGCGCATCGACGCCGAACGGGTGGACGGTCCCGCTTTCCGCCTCGATCTCTGCGACGAGCCTGTCCAGGTTCTCGCGCTTGCGCCGGACCGGGCAGGTGACATACCCGCCCCGAGCGAAGCGCCGCGCCACCGCGCCGCCCGTCGCATCCCCCGCGCCGACGACGACTGCCACCGGATCGGTCATCGCTCCCCGCTCGTTGCCCGCGCCAGTGTGCGTATCAAGCCCCGGCGCCGCCACCCCTGACCGTTGTTTCGACCGGCGCTTCGATACGCGGCTTCGCCTCTACTCAAGGTGAGGGTTTCTTTCCCTTGTCTTCATCCCGAGTAGGCGCGCCAGCGCGGTATCGAGGGATCACGCCTTACCGCCGGCCGCGCGCGAAGGCGGCGACCGCGCCGGCGGTCAGCACGGCGCCCATCGCGACGGCGGCGAACCCCCAGATCCAGGCGGTGGGGTCCTCGCGCCCGCCGGCGGCTTCGAGCGCGGTGCCGAAGGCGACCGGCCCGACCAGGGCGCCGGCGAAACCGATGAAGGCGAATATCCCCATCGTCGTGCCCTGCAGCCGCGGGTCGGCGTTCAGCAGCGCGCCCGTCGTCACCGGCCCGGTCCGCCCGTAATTGAACACCGCACAGGCGGCCAGCAGAACCACGACCAGCCAGTAGTCGAAACCGACCGCCGCGCCGGTGGCGATGGCGGCGGCGAAGGAAACGATCGAGGTTCCGATCAGGACGGCGCGGATGCCGAAGCGTTCGCCGAGCTCCGATATGGCGACTGCCCCGGCGACTCCGATGAAGGCGATGCCGGCGGCGATCGTGGTCGGCGACACGAAGGCAGGCTCCTCGCCCGGGCGGTTCTGGAGGAAGACCAGGTAAGGGACGAGCCAGATCCTGAGCCCCACCGATTCGAACGCCCCCCCGATATTGCCGAGCACATAGGCCATGACGCCGCGGTTCGCGAAGATAGGCCGCAGGTCGAACGGGTTGGGCGCGGTATCCGGGTCCGGCGCCTGCCGGGGAAGGGCGAGGAAGATCAGCAGAAAGGCGAGCCCGAAGCCCAGGCCGGCCACCACGAACGCCCAGCGCCAGCCCCAGCCGGCCGCCGCCTCGCCGCCGACGATGAAGGAAAGCGCCGACCCGATGGCGAACACCGAGGCGCAGTAACCCGACGCGCGCGAGCGCATGGCATCGGGCACGTTGTCGCTCATCGCCTTGAGCCCCGGCGTGTAGGTGCCGGCGAGTCCCACGCCCGCGAAGAAACGCCAGAGCAGCGCCGACCAGAACCCGTCCGCGAACACCGCGAAGCCGAGAGAGGCGACCGCCCCGATCAGGGCAGATGCGAGATAGATCCGTCTCGGATCGATCCGGTCCGCGAGGCTCGAGAGCAGCGGCACGGTCGCGATATAGCCCGCGAAGAATATGCCGCCGAGCCAGCCCGCCTCGATCTCGCTGAGCGTCCAGGCCTCGATCAGGGTCGGCAGCAGCGCGGCCACCACCATGAAGGACAGGTTGACGCCGGTCAGCGCGAGACAGAACGCGCCGATCAGGACGACGGGCGAGACTAC
This sequence comes from Defluviicoccus sp., assembly GCA_022826125.1. GTDB lineage: Bacteria > Pseudomonadota > Alphaproteobacteria > MPNO01 > MPNO01 > MPNO01. Next base: position 3,317 of record JAJDVM010000269.1, on the reverse strand, counting down.
CGGCGCCATTCGGGGATGCGCCGGGCGCGATCAGTCGACGGCTTGCGCGGCCTTGATCTCCACCTCGACGACCATTTCCGGCTGGGCCAGCGCCGAGACGTAGAGCAGCGTCGAGGCGGGCTTGTGGTCGCCGAGGAACCGGTCGCGGATCGCCATGTGGGCGTCCCGGTCCCCGACCTGCGTGAGGTACTGGGTGACCATCACGATGTCCTCGATACCCATCCCGTTGGCTTCGAGGATCTTCACGACGTTGTTCCAGGCCGCCTCGGTCTGGGCCTCCACCCCTTCCGGGATGGTGCCGTCGGGCAGCGTGCCGACCTGGCCCGCCATCACCAGCCAGCGCGCGTTGGGAGGCACCTCGATGGAGTGGACGTAGTGGCGGAAGGGCGGGCAGACGCCCTCCGGATTCATGGCCTTGAACATGCGAGCTATCCTTTCGGTTCGCCGAGAAATCGGGTGAGCGCCGCGTCGAAGGCGCCGGGATTGGCAACGGTGCAGATATGGCCCGCTCCGGGCAGCGAGACGTGCCGGGCGCCGGGGATCGCATCGGCCATCCCCTGCATCGTGCCGGGCGGCGCGCCGGCATGGTCCTCGGCGCCGGAGACCAGCAGCGTCGGAACGCCGATGTCCGGGAGCGCGGCCGTGTAGTCCATCGTCAAGAGCGCCGCGATGCAGCCGAGATAACCGTCGAGCGACGTCTTCACGATCATCGCGCGGATCTTTTCCATGACGTCGGGGTTCGCGGCGCGGAAGGCTTCGGGGAACCAGCGCTCCGCCGTGGTGTCGGCTATGGCCTCGATGCCGCCGGCCTTCGCGCGTTCGATCATCGGCGGCCAGATCGCGCGGTACTGGGGCACCGGCTCGGACCGGCAGGCGACCGGGACCAGCGCGTCGAGCCGCTCGCCGTGTTCGAGCGCGAGCCCGATCGAGACCACGCCGCCGAGCCCGATGCCGACCAGGGTGGAGCGCTCGATCCCGAGCGCGTCCCACAGCCCGACGACGTCGCCGATCAGCATGTCGAGCGTGTACGGCGGGGGCGTCGCATCGCTGCCGCCGTGGCCGCGCGAGTCGAAGCGCAGCAAGCGGTGACTCGCGGAAAGCGCCTCGACATGCGGATCCCACATGGTGAGGTCGTTGGTCATACCGGTGGTAAACGTGATCCAGGGCGCGCCGTCCGGCCCGTCGATCCGGTAGTTGAGCCCGATATCTCCGACCCGGGCGATGGGCATGGTCCGCTCCTCCCGCTTTGTTCGCGGCGATCTTAACGCGGTATTCTGGGTCGTTGCGAACCCGCGAGCGAGGAAGAGGAATGAGCCGGCGCGAGTTGGAATCGAAAGTCGCCATCGTCACCGGAAGCGTGCGCGGCATCGGCCGCGCGACGGCGCTCGCCTTCGCCGAAGCCGGCGCGTCGGTGGTCGTCAACGGCAGGCGCTCCGCCGAAGCCGCCCGCGAGATCGCGGGCGAAGTCGAAGAGGCGGGCGGCAGGGCCCGCGTCCACCTCGCCGATGTCAGCGATCCGGGGCAGGCGAAGGAGCTGGTCGAGGAGACCGTCGAAGCCTTCGGCCGGCTTGACATCCTGGTCAACAACGTCGCGCACCGGATCGCAAAGCCCGTCGTCGAGACCAGCTACGAGGAATGGCGCGACGTGCAGGCCAATACGCTCGACTCGGCCTTTCTCTGTATCCGGCACGCCGTTCCCCATCTGATCGCGGGCGGCGGCGGGTCGATCGTCAATATCGGCGGGGTGTCGGGCCATCGCGGGGTGAAAAACCGCGCCGCCGTCGCGGCCGCCAAGGCGGGACTCGCCGGGATGACCGCGGCGCTCGCCGTCGAGCTCGCGCCGCACGACATCAACGTCAACTGCGTCTCCCCGGGCAGCATCGACAACTACGAGGTTACCGGGCACGTGCCGGCGCACTTCCGGGAAAACCCGATTCCGATGGGGCGGATGGGCACCGTCCGGGAGATCGCCGCCATGGTGCGGCATCTCTGCGGCCCGGAGGGGCGCTACGTCGCCGGCCAGACCATCCACGTCTGTGGCGCGTGGAACGTGTCGATCGCCTGACCGGGCGGTCAGATTTCCTGGATCAACTCGAGCACTTCCCGGGTCCGCGTCACCTTGCCGGTCCAGAGCCGGTCGAACTCGGCGATCATTCCCTTGAGCGCGTCGGACCCCATGACCCGGTTCACGTCCGCAAGATCGGCGAACTCGTAAAACGCGATATGGACGTTGTCGTCCACGTCGCTCCATCCGCGGCTGGCGCCGGCCGCGCCGAACGCCTCGGTCGCCTGCGGCAGGTGCTCGTCCTGATACCAGCTATCGAACGCCTCCCGCGACGCCGGGTCGACCTCCGCGCGCACGATCAGGAATGCCGTCATCGTAAGTCCTCCGTTGGTCGTCATGTCGTGAGACTGATGCGCCTCAATGCGTGTCGAACACGGCCTGGTATCGGGCGAGCGCCTCCCGGATCGCGGCGAGCTCCGCGTCGGTCGGGTTGTCCGGATCGGTGGCTGGCGGCAGCGAGCCGAAGCGCAGCAGGCAGGCCATCAGCAGGAGCCGCGCCTTGGTCGCCGTCAGGTTGGCGCCCGAGATCTGGTAGTCGCTGTAATCCGCGAAGCCCTGGGTGTACAAATCCTAAGAAGGCACTTTCGGTGGGTCTGTATCCGAAGAGGGTCGTTCTCTCTCACGTTTCGATGTTGTCTTACAGTATCTTATGGGCGATAGGAAGAGAAAAATCGGTCTTTCTGGGTAACATACGGGAAAGGCGTTTGGGAAAGATTGTTGCATTCGGGGAAGTGGAAGGTATGGTTCTGTTCGTTTGCCCGATTCCATCGGATGGGAATGTGATTGTCTGGCTGGTCTCCTGGACTACGGGAACGAACCTGTTCAATGCATGGGATCACATATGCTGGAACTCATATGTTAGCAATAATGGAGGAGGATACGGCATGAATATTCGCCCCGAAAGGGACACGATCCGGCGGACGGCCCGATGAGCCGGGCGCCCGGGGGACGGCGCAGCCAGCACGCGGTGATGGCCACCGCCAGCGAGTGGGCGCGCATCCGGGAGTGCGCGGCCGCCGCCGGCATGGAGGTCTCGCGCTACGTGGTTCACCGGGCGACCCAGCCCGATCCGCTGCCCGCAGCCGTGCTGCGCCGCGCGGTGCGCGAACTCCTGCTGCTCTCGAAGCTGGAGGAGGCGCGCATGGCCGACATGGGGCTGGAGGAGCGCTGGGCCTCGCTGGGCGAGGCCGTCGATGTGTGGCTCGACCGGGAGGCCGAGCTCGACCGGCTGAGCGACGCGGGCGCGGCGGAG
>JAJDVM010000187.1 GCA_022826125.1 Defluviicoccus sp. | reverse complement strand
TGCACACCATGCTGAGCGAGGAGGAGCAGCACGGCAGGACGGTCCACGTCATCTTCGAGAGCCGCGGCAGGAAGGAGGACCGGGAGCTCGAGCTGGAGTTTCGTCGGATTGCCGCCAACGACAGCGGTTCGGGCCGGCTAGGCTTCGGCCTGTTCGATTTCCAGCCGGTGTTCGTGCCGAAGGCGGCGAATTCCGTCGGCCTGCAACTCGCGGACTTGACGGCGCGGCCCATCGCGCTTTCGCACCTGCGTCCGAACCAGCCCAACCGCGCGTTCGAGATCGTCCGACCCAAGATCGGCGGATTGACTCAACTTCCGTGAGCCCCCGGGGCAGAGAAAAACAAAAGGGCCCCGGAAGTTCCAGGACCCTTCTGTCGACCGGGAAATTCCCAATCCTTTGGCCGATATATAGCCGCCGGCCGCAATGCTCGCAAGCGAATTAGGCCGGGCGGGCACGCGAACGGAGCGGTTTGCGGGGATCGGACCAAAACGTCGGGCACCGGACGCGGTGCGGCGTCACCCGCGCCGTCCGGAATATGATCGAATCCGGTCACTATTTGATGAAGGAATTTGTATCGGGACAATAATATGAAGAAAAACAGTGTGTTAGGTGGCTATGACGCACAAGAAAGACTATGGTTCCGCGGGTAAAGGGCTGCAAAGACATCGGCGAGGAACCATGCCCCACTTCACCGCGAGCGACGGCGTCCGCCTCTACTACGAGGAAACCGGGTCCGGCACGCCCATCGTGTTCGTGCATGAATTCGCCGGCGATTGCCGCGCCTGGGAACAGCAGATGCGGTATTTCGGCCGCCGCTACCGCTGCGTCGCGTTCAACGCACGCGGCTATCCCCCGTCCGACGTGCCCGACGACTTGGGGATGTACAGCCAGGCCCGGGCGGTCGCCGATATCGTCGAGACGCTCGATCACCTGGGCATCGACAAGGCGCACTGCGTCGGCCTGTCGATGGGCGGCTTCGCGGCGATGCATTTCGGCCTCGACCACGCCGACCGGGCCCTCTCCGTGGTCATCGGCGGGGTCGGTTTCGGCGCCGAGCCCGACACCGCCGACCGGTTCCGCGCCGAGGTCGAGGCGGTGGCCGAACGGTGGGAGAGCGAGGGGGCCGAGAGCTTCGCGCCGGTCTACGGATCGGGAGCGGGACGCGAGCAGCTGAAGCACAAGGACCCGCGCGGCTTCGCGGAGTTCATCGCCCAGCTAAAGGAGCACTCCGCGCGCGGCGCGGCGCTCACGCTCCGCGGCGTCCAGATGCGCCGCCCCTCGCCGTGGGACCTGCGGGAGCGCCTGGCGGAGATGACGGTGCCCGCCTTGATCCTGCACGGCGACGAGGATCGTCCCGCGCTGCCGACCGGCGTGTTCCTCAAGGAGACCATCCCCACCTCGGGGCTGGTGGTGCTGCCGAGAACCGGGCACACGGCGAACCTCGAGGAACCGGCCGTCTTCAATGCCGCGGTGCAGGACTTCATCGCCACGGTCGATGCCGGCCGGTGGACGCGCCGGGACAGGCGCGCCGAGGGCGCGGCGATCCTCCTCGAACCGGGGAAGGACTGACCGCCCGAACTCACTCGACGGTTATCGTCTTTTCCGCCGTCAGCGGGCGTCCCGCTACCGCCAGCGCGCTGTGGTCGTTGGCGTTGAGGGTGACGGAGAGCGTCACCCTGCCGGGCGGCAGGGCGCCGAGATGGAACCGGGGCCCGTAGATCCGGGCGACCTTCTTTCCGTCCACGTAGACATGGGCATGGCCTTCTCCTGGACGGTGGGGCGCGTTCACGCTCTCCGGGGCGAACCGGAAGCCGGTCGTCACGATATGCAGGTTCCAGCCCGATGCCGCGTCTTTCGCTACCCGGAAATCGAGCGTCGGCGCGTCGGGTCCGGCGGGAAGGTCGATCGTCCCGCCATGGCCGGCACGATCCGCTTCAGGATGATGGTGCCCGTCCAGGGCGACGTTGTTCGCCGCCGCAAGAAAGAAGCCGATTCCGCCGCCCAGCAGCAGGCCGATCAGGAGGAGCGCGAGAGAGCGCGGCATGGCCGGTCAGGCGGTGCGCGGGGTGTCCTCGCTCCGCTTGCCCTCGCGGATCCAGAACCATGCGGCGAGCAGCCCGAGCAGGGCCCAGGCGACCAGCCCGACGCCGAGCGCCCGGCCCGCGAACATGCCGGCGAGCTCCGGCGGCACGGGTCCGGCGAAGGTCTCGGGATGCGGCGCGCCGATGACATGGGGCGCGAGAATCAGCGCGGCGGCGATGCCCCGGGCGGTCCAGCCTTTTCCAAAGGCGATCAGGGCGATACCGGCCGCGGTGGCGCCGACGGTGCCGAACCACCAGACCTGGCGGAGGCCCATGTCGGCGGCGGCCGAGCCCGGCAGCTCCGGCGGCAGGCCCACGGCGGGCGCGAACTGCACCGCGACGAACCCGGCGGTACCCCACAGGAGGCCCTGACGGACGGCGATCCGGAACCCGCGATCTTCCGCGAGCGCCATCGCCCCGACGAGGATCAGGGCGTAGCCGGTGTAGATCAGGGTGGTGAACAGGACGCTCAACCCGTCGCGGACGAGGTCGATGCCGCCGGCGGCCGTCGCCGCACCCGCCTTCGCCGCGCCGAAATGGGTGAGCTGGCCGCTCTCATAGAGCTCCGCGTGAAGCAGGACCGGCTGGACGAAGGCCAACTGCAGCAGGGCCGCGATCAGCCCGGCCGCAAAGCCAGCGAAGAGCCCGCTGACCAGAATGCGGGAGAACATGCCTAGTGGCAGGGGAAGCCCGCTGCGTGGCGCGTGTCGTGCGCGGCGTCATGCAGCGCGGATGTCTGCGCATGACCGGCGATTCCGACAATCGCCAGCCCGATAAAGGCGCAAAGGGCGATGGCGACAAGATTCGTCGGGATCCACACCCGGCTTTGCGTTTGAGCAGTCATGCGTTTCTCCGTCATGTCGCCCGGCGCGCTCTACCATCATCGCGCCCGTAAGCAATAGCCTTTCGCCCCGAATGCGGTCAAGCGGCGAGGGCGGCTCAGGTCTCCCGCGCGATGGCGTGAAAGAACGTCCCGGTCGCGTTGCCGCGCCGCCCGCCGCCGCTGCCGAGCTCCCTGCCTTCGCCGTCGAAGACTTCCAGAAAGGCCTCGTCCGTTCCTTCGTCGATCAGCGTCGCGTAGTGGAATTCGTGGCCGCGGACCGCCGTGCCCGCGCGGCCCAGAACGCAATCCCGCCTCGTGATCGCGCGCCTGTAGCCGAGATGGAGCTTGCGGTCGCGGAAGCTCGTCCGATGCCCCATCAGGCCCGCCATTTCGTGGACCTCGCCGTCCGCATCCTCGAGCGTTCTGCCGAGGACCATGTAGCCGCCGCATTCGCCGTGCACCGGACGGGTTTCCGCGAAGGCCGCCAGCCCCTCCAGGAACCGCCGCGCGGCGGCGATCTTTCCCGCGTGAAGCTCCGGATAGCCGCCCGGCAGCCAGCAACAGTCGCAATCCCCGGGCGGCGGTTCGTCGGCGAGCGGGGAGAAGCGGACGATTTCGGCCCCTCGGCGGTGCCATTCCGCCGCCATGTGGGTGTAGAAGAACGAGAACGCGTCGTCTTCCGCGAGCGCGATGCGCTGGCCCGGCGGGTCGACCGCGCATGTGGCGAAACGGTCCACTGCGTCGAAGCCGCCCCCTTCCAGCGGCGGTCGGGCCAGCGCCTCCACCCGGTCGAGATCGACGGTGTCGGCAATCCGATCGGCAAGGGCTTCGATCTTGCCGGCCAGATCGTGCCGCTCGCGCGCCTGGACGAGGCCCAGATGCCGATCCGGAAATGCGAATCGCTCCTCTCTCGGCAGCCAGCCCAGGCGCTCAATTCCGGCCGTTTCCAGCCCTTCGGAAGCCATCCGCAGGTGACGCTCGCTGGCGACCCCGTTCAGAATCGCGCCCGCCACCTCCAGGCCGGGATCGAACGAGGCGAATCCCCTGGCAACGGCGCCCGCCGATTGCGCCTGTCCGGCGATGTCGATCGCGAGGACGACCGGGATGCCGAATCGGATCGCGATGTCGGCTGCCGCGCCGGAGCGCCCGCGATTTCCCGCGACCCCGTCGAAGAGACCCATCGCCGACTCGACAATCAGAATGTCGACCCCGGCCGCGGTCGAGCGAAGAATCGCCGCCATGTGGCCGGACGACATCGCCCAACTGTCTATATTCGCGCACTCCGTGCCGCACGCGGCGGCATGAAATGCCGAGTCGATGTAGTCCGGTCCGCATTTCAGCGCGCGCACATGCCGCCCGCGCCGGGAAAGCGCGGCGATAATGCCTACCGACAATGTCGTTTTTCCGGCCCCCGAGCGGGGCGCGCCGATGAGCAGCGCCGGCGCGGTCAAGCAAGCGCCCCCGCGAAGGCCGGCGCGATGCGCAACAGCCGTTCGCGCATGGTCACGATCTCTCCGATGACGACCACTGCCGGCGGTTCGATCGGATGGCGTTTCCTGTCCTCGGAGACGGTGCCGAGCGTGGACACCAGTATGTCCTCGTCCGACCGTGTGGCCGACGAGATCACCGCGAGCGGCGTTTCCCGGCCCATGCCGCCCGCGATGAGCTCTCCGGCGATCCGGTCGAGCCGCCGCAGCGCCATGTAGAGCACCAGGGGCTGCCCCAGCCCGGCGAGCGCCGCCCAGTCCGTCTCGTCGGCGTCGGACGCGGCGTGCCCGGTGGCCAGCACCACCGCGCGATTGACGTCGCGCTGGGTCGCCGGGATCGTCGCCACCGCCATCGCCGCGAGCCCTGCCGTGACGCCCGGGACGATCCGGAACGGGATCCCGGCCTCGGCGAGCTTCAGGATTTCCTCGCCGCCGCGCCCGAAAATCATCGGATCGCCGCCCTTCAGCCGCAGCACCCTCTGGCCGGACCGGGCGAGGTCGACCATTCGCGCGCAGAGGGCGTCCCGGTCGATCGAATGCTCGCCGGCCCGCTTGCCGGAATAGATCTTCGCGGCCTCCGGACGCGCGAGTTCGAGGATGCGGTCGTCGATCAGCGCATCGTGCAGGATCGTGTCCGCCTGTTGGAGTGCGCGCAGCGCGTTCACCGTGAGGTAGCCCGGATCGCCCGGCCCGGCGCCGACCAGCCACACGGTGCCGGGCTCGAACACCGGGCTGCCGTCCAGCATGCTTTCCAGCTTTTCGCCGATCATCGGGATGCCATAGCCCGATGACAGCCGCGCGGCAAATGTCTATCTCCAATGCGATGGTACGCGAACGATCGCTGCGCCGCGGCTGGACCACGGGCGCCTGCGCCACCGCGGCCGCGAAATCGGCCTTCGGCGCCCTGCTGACAGGCAGCTTCGAGGATCCGGTGACGATCACCCTGCCGCGCGGCGACCGGGTCCAGTTCGTGCTCGCACGCCATGAGACGGCGCCCGGCGCGGCGACGGCGGCGGTCGTCAAGGATGCAGGCGACGATCCCGACGTGACTCACGGCGCGCTGGTCGAGGTCACGGTCCGGAAATCCCGGGGCGGCGTCCGGTTTCGCGCAGGGCCCGGCGTCGGCACGGCGACCAAGCCGGGATTGCCGGTCGAACCGGGCGAGCCCGCAATCAACCCGGTGCCGCGCCGGATGATCGCCGCCGCCATCGCCGAGGTCGCCGAAGCCCACGGCGTGCCGGGCGACGCAGAGGTCGAGGTCTCCATCCCGGGCGGCGAGGAACTGGCCAGGAAAACGATGAACCCGCGTCTCGGGATCGTGGGCGGTCTCTCCATCCTCGGGACGACCGGGATCGTCGTCCCCTATTCCTGCGCCGCGTGGATCCACTCGATCTACAGCGGGATCGACGTCGCCCGCGCGACCGGCCTGACCCATATCGCCGGCGCGACGGGCTCGACCTCCGAAGCGGCGGTTCAGCGCCATTACGATCTTCCCGAATCCGCGCTGATCGATATGGGCGATTTCGTCGGCGGGATGCTCAAGTACCTGCGCAGGCATCCCGTGCCGCGCGTGACCGTCGCCGGCGGCGTGGCGAAGATGACCAAGCTCGCCCAGGGCCGGCTCGATCTTCATTCGCGCAAGGGCGCGGTCGATCTGCCGGCGCTTGCCGCCGTGGCGAGGCAGGTCGGGGCGAGCGAGGCGACCGCCGGGGCCATCGCGCAGGCGAACACGACGGCGCTTGCCTTCCGGATCGCGGAGGCGGAGGGGTTGGCGCTCGGCGACGAAATCGCGCGCGCCGCCCGGCGCACCGCCGAGGCGGCGGTCGCCGGCGCGGATATCGAGATCGACATCCTGCTCTTCGATCGCGAGGGCAGGCTCGCCGGAAAGGCACCCGGCTAGCCTCATCCGGTCGGACCCTGCCGAAACCGTCGGCGGTAGTCCGGGTCGTAGAGCGCGCTCTCGCCGAAATCCTCGGCCGCCAGCACCGGTCCGACCAGTATGGTCGCCGTCCGTTCCATGGGCGTCGCGGCAACGGCAGCCTCGATGGTGGAGAGCGTGCCCCGGACGATCTGCTCCTCCGGCCAGCTCGCGCGGCAGACGATCGCGACCGGACAGTCCGGGCCGTAATGGGGAAGAAGAGCCGCCACGATCCGGTCCAGCGCATGAACCGAGAGGTGGAGCGCGAGCGTGGCGCCCGACGCGGCGAACGTTTCGAGGGTCTCCCGCTCCGGCATCTTCGAGGCACGGCCGGATGTGCGGGTGAGCACCAGCGACTGCGCGATCCCCGGAAGAGTGAGCTCGCGCCGCAGCGCCGCGGCCGAGGCGGCGAAGGCCGGAACGCCCGGCGTCATCGTGTAGGGAATGCCGAGCCGGTCGAGCCGGCGGAACTGCTCGCCCACCGCGCTCCAGACCGAGAGGTCGCCCGAGTGCAGCCGGGCGACATCCTTTCCTGACTCGTGCGCGGCGCGGATCTCCCCGACGATCTCCTCCAGGCTCATCGGCGCGGTATCGACGATCCTGGCTCCCGCCGGGCAGTGGGCAAGGATGCCGCGATGCACCAGCGATCCCGCGTAGAGGCAGATCGGACAGCGGCCCAGCAATTCGCGGCCGCGCAGGGTGATCAGGTCCGGCGCGCCCGGCCCGGCGCCGATGAAATGGACGGTCACACGCCTTCTCCGCGCGCCACCGCGCAGGTGACACCGTCCCGCGCGATCCGGGGCAAAACCAGCGAGGCGTTGCGACCGGCGGCGGCGAGGGCGGCGGCCTCGGAGATCGCAGCCAACCCGGTCGCGTTCTCCGCCGTCGGCGAACGGGTGGCGCAGAGCGGCTGAACCGCGTCCAGCCGCGACCGGTCGATCAGCCGAAGCGGCAGGTCGAACGCCGCCGCCGCTCCCGCGATACCGGCCTCGTCCGCCTTGAATTCGGGCGCGGCGAGCGCATCGACGCCGTCGACCGGTATTCCCGCCGTCTTCAAAGCCTCGCCGACCGCCCCGGCGATCCGGGCCGTTGGACTGCCCCGGCGGCACCCGATCCCGACGACGATCACGGCTTCGTCGCCCGCAACTGGGTAACCGTCATCGCCGGGCGGAACCCCCGCATCCCGCCGATCCGGTCGAGCCGTTCGACCGACAGCCGGGTCAGCGTGCCGCCGGCCTTCCCGACGAACCCGCCGAGGACGAGGTCGCTCTCCAGCGTGACGCTGTTGGCGACCAGCCGGCCGCCGGGGGGGAGCGCGTCCCAGGCGGCGCCCATCACGCCCTCATGGGCGATCCCTCCGCCCACGAAGACCGCATCGGGCGCCGGCAGGGAACCGAGCGCGCCGGGCGCTTCCGCCTCGACGACCTCCAGACGCGGCACCCCGAGCGCGGCGGCGTTCCCCCGCGCCCGCGCCGCGCGGTCGGCGCGCCGTTCGACGCCGACCGCCCGGTTGGCCGGATGGGCGAGAAGCCACTCGATCGCGACCGACCCCGAGCCCGCGCCGATATCCCACAGGAGCTCGCCCGCGCGCGGGGCGAGGCTCGACAGCGTGACCGCCCGGACTTCGCGCTTGGTCAGCATGCCGTCGGTCTCGAACAGCGCGTCGTCCAGACCCGCGCCCAACGGGACGATCCGTGCTTCTCGTTCCGCCTCGACGGCGATCGCCATCGTGTTCAGCCGCGCGACGTCCGCGAGATCGAACGCGTCGGCGCGGCACTCCCGCACCCGCTCCGACGGCCCGCCCAACGCCTCCAGTACGGCGATCCGGCTGGCGCCGAACCCGTTCTCGCTCATCAGGCGCGCGACCGCGTTCGGCGTCGTCTCGTCCGCCGAGAGCACGAGCAGGCGCCGCGAGGGCTGGAGATGGGGGAGCAGCGTCTCGACCGGATGGCCGCAGAGCGACACCAGCCCGGCATCCTGAACCGCCCAGCCCATGCGGCCCGCCGCGAGACTGAAGGACGACGGGGCCGCGAAGACGGCGGTTTCCTCTGCCCGGACGACTTCGGTGAGGACCGAGCCGATCCCGTGATGGAACGGATCGCCGGAAGCCAGAACCGCGACCGGTCTTCCGCGCATCTCTTCGATCCGGGGGATGGCGGAGCGGATCGGGCTCGGCCATGCGACCGTTTCCCCCCGGATCAGGTTCGCGAGCAAGCGCAGATGGCGCTGCCCGCCGAAGACGATCTCGGCATCCGTCACCGCCTGCCTCGCCGCCGAGGACAGCCCCTCGACGCCGTCCTCGCCCACCCCGATAATCGACAGCCACCGCCGGACGGGACCGGCGGTTTCCGTCGGCGCGGGAGAGCCGGACGGTGTCACGACTGAAACTCCTCTTGCTCGGCGGAACGACCGAGGCCCGAGAACTCGCCCGGCTGATCGCCGAAGACGGCCGGTTCGAGGGAACCCTGTCGCTCGCCGGGATGACGCGGTCGCCCGTGCCCTCGCCGCTGGATGTCCGGACCGGCGGGTTCGGTGGCGCGGACGGGCTCGCGGATTATCTCCAACGGAACGGGATCGACGTGCTGGTGGATGCCACCCATCCCTTTGCCTCGGCAATCTCCGCCAACGCCGTCGCGGCCGCTGCCGCTGTCGGGATTCCCTGTCTCGCGGTACGGCGCCCGCCCTGGGAGGAGGTTCCGGGCGACCGCTGGTCCCGGGTGCCGGACATAAAGTCCGCCGTGGGTGCGCTGGGAGAAGAGCCGCGGCGCGTGTTCCTCACCATCGGCCGCAAGGACCTCGCCCCGTTCCGCGATACGCCACGGCACAGCTACGTCGTCCGCAGCGTCGATCCGCCTCCGCCCGGCCTGCTGCCGCCCGATGCGACCGTCATCGTCGCACGCGGTCCGTTCGCGCTGGCGGACGAGGAGCGGTTGTTGCGGGACCATCGGATCGACACGGTCGTCACCAAGAATTCCGGCGGCTCGGCGACCGCGGCCAAGCTTGCCGCCGCGCGAAATCTGGGTCTCCCCGTCGTGATGGTGGATCGACCGCCGCCCGCGGGGGCCGCCGTGCCGACGGTCGAGGACGCGTGGCACCGGCTGATCGCGCATCATGCCGGTACCGGCGCCTTGCGCGGGGTGTAGACCCAGACGCCGCCGGCGCCGCGCGGGATGCAGCGGGTCTCGCTGGACCCCACGATCACCAGCGTCCGCATGTCGGCCATCTCCGGCCGGGCCTCCGACAGCGGCGTCACGACGATTTCCTCGTCCGGTCGGCTCACCGCCGTCGCGAAGACGACGGGCGTGTCCGGAGCGCGCCGTTCGCGCACCGCGTCCAGCACCTTCCCCAACTGCCACGGACGCGCCTTCGAGATCGGGTTGTAGAGCGCCATCACGAAATCGGCCTCGGCGGCGGCGCGCACCCGACCGAGAACGGTCTCCCAGGGCTTCAGATTGTCCGACAGGGAGATGGCGCAGAAATCGTGGCCGAGCGGCGCGCCGGTCCGGGCCGCCGCCGCGATCATCGCGGTGACGCCGGGAACGACCGTAATTTCTACATCGGCAGCGCGCCCCGCCTCGAGTGCTTCGAACAGCGTTGCGGCCATCGCGAACACGCCGGCGTCGCCCGAGGACACCAAGGCGACCGTCTCGCCCTCCGCGGCCAGTTGCAAAGCGTGGTGCGCGCGGTCGAGCTCTTCCCGGTTGCCCGAAGCGTGGGCGGTCTGGCCGTCGCGCAACGCTATCCGTGCCAGGTACGGGCCGTATCCCACCAGATGACGGGCCTCCCGGAGCGCGTCCTCGGCGGCCGGCGTGCGGTGGCGTTCGTCGCCCGGACCCAGCCCGACGACGAGGACGCGGCCGCTCACGATGCCGTCCTCGCCGTCGGTACGAGAACCAGGGAGAAATAGGGCGCCTCGCCGTCCCGGCAGTCCCGCAGCGGAACGATCCGCTCCTCCGGCATGGAGCCGCGTTCCACCAGGACCGCCCGGTCCAGCAGCCCGGCCCGGTCCAACGCGCGGCGGATTTTCGGCAAATGCCGCCCGACCTTCATGACGACGGCCGCGTCCGCCGTCCGGAGGCGCCGCAGCAGCGCGTCTTCCTCCATCGTACCGGCCAGGACCGATACGCTGTCGTCTCCCCGCGCCATCGGTACGCCTACCCGGCACCAGCAAGCCGCCATCGCCGTCACGCCCGGCACCACCTCGACGTCGAAACGGGACGCCAACCGGTCGTTCACGTACATGAACGAACCGTAGAACAGCGGGTCTCCCTCGCAGAGCAGCGCCACGTCGCGCCCGTCTTCGAGCACCGCGCCCATTTCCCCCGCGGCCCGGTCGTAAAACGACGTCATGGCATCGCGGTACGAGGCGGAGCGTTTCGGGACTTCCGTGGTGTAGGGGTAGTCGAAGCGGAGTTCCTCCGTGTCCGGCTCCAGATAGCCATCCGCGATCCGCCGCGCGTGACCGGTCTCGCCCGTCTTGGCGAAATAGGCGGCGACCGGGGCTTCGCGCAGCAGGCGCGCCGCCTTCACGGTCAGCAACTCCGGATCGCCCGGTCCCATCCCGACGCCGAACAGTTTTCCCGCGCCGCTCATTCGCGGTCGCTCGCCAGTGCGTTCACCGCGGCCGTCGCCATCGCGCTGCCGCCGCGCCGACCGCGAACGGTGAGATGCGGCAGGTCGTGCCTCGCCGCCAGCGCCTCCTTGGACTCGGCCGCTCCGACGAAACCTACCGGCACGCCGATCACCGCCGCCGGGGCGGGCGCTCCCTCGTCCAGAAGCTCCAGCAGCCGGAACAGGGCCGTCGGCGCGTTCCCGATCGCGACCACCGCGCCGCCCAGCCGGTCCCGCCACAGCTCCAGCGCGGCCGCGGACCGGGTCGTGCCGAGGCGCCGGGCGAGGTCGGGAACGGTGTCGTCGCCCAGCGTACAGATCACCTCGTTGTCCGACGAGAGGCGCGGCCGGGTGATCCCGCTCGCGACCATCTTCGCGTCGCACAGGATCGGCGCGCCCGCTTTCAGAGCCTTGCGCGCCGCCTCCGCGAAGCCCGGCGAGAACAGGATGTCGTCGGTCAGGTCGACCATGCCGCAAGCGTGGATCATCCGTACCGCCGCCCGGGCCTCGACGTCGGACAGGCCCGAAAGATCGGCTTCCGAACGGATGGTCGCGAAGGATTTCTCGTAGATCGCCGCGCCATCGCGGACGTAATCGTAACGGCCGGTCATCGCTTCGCCGCGATTTGCGCCGTATCGGGAGGCGGGGCGAGGGCGTCCACCGCTTGCTCCGGTGTCATTCCGGTGCGCTCCGGCGCATCGCCCGGCCCGCCGTTCCGGACGAGATCGTACCCCGCCGCCGTGGCGACAAGCGCGGCCGGGGCAGGGGAGGGGTGGGCGCAGCCCTTCGCGCAGCCGGATACGTGCAGAACACCCTCCGGCACCCAGCCCGCCGCAGCCATAAGGGCGGCGTCTGACCTTGTGTCGGCCTTGGCCGACGCGCAACGAGGGCGGCCGGCGCAGGCGACGATTCGGGCCCGGGGATCGTCCGGTTCGACGACGAATCCCGCTTTCGCAGCCCGGCGGCGAAGGGCAGGAACGTCCGCCCGCGAAACGTCGCACAGAACGGCGGCCTTCCAGGGGGAAATCCGGATCGTCCCGTCCGAGAAGACCCGGGCCATCTCCGCGAGATCGGCAAGCCTTTCCGCTTCCATGCTTCCGAACGGCGCGCCCAACAGGAAACAACCGCATGGCCCATCCGCCACCTGCATGAAACCGGGCAAGGGACGTTTCGCCGGCCCGTCGGCGCGCTTGTCCGGTCGGGTCTCCCCGTGCAGTCCTGCCGCCTGGAAAACGCCATCCGCGCCGCAGGCCGCGACCATGGTCTTGATGCGCGGAGGCCGGGGCGCGTCGCGCCGATCCCGATCCTCCAACCAGGACAGGAACGCTGAAAGCAGGCGGCGGACCGTGTCTTCCACATCGCCCACGGCCAGCGGCAGCGACCGGTCGCCGTCGTCCAGGGCGATGGCCGCGCCGTCGCCTTCGGACCGGACCATGATGTCGGCGGTGCAACCGGCGAGCGGCAGCGCTACCCCGGCATCGACCAGGAGGCCGAACTTGTCGGGCAGGCCGTGCAAGCCGGGATCGCCTTCCAGCACGGCGCCGAGACGACGTGCCAGACGATGCGAGTCGAAGCGGGCATCGGGATCGTCCGGTCCCAGCGGGTCGGCCAGAACGTTCCTCACCGCTTCCGCGCGGGGCGACGCCCCGGCCAGCCCGATGTCCGCCATTGCCCGAGCCAATTCGTCCACGCCGGCCTCCGACAGGCCGCGAATTTGCAGATGGCCCCGGTTGCTCAATTCGACGATGCCGTTGCCGTATCGATCGGATGCCTCCGCGATCGTCTGCGCATATTCCGCGGTCAGGGTGGCGGCGCGCGGCTTCACGCGTACGAGTAACCCGTCGCCTGCTTCCATCGGCGACATCAAGGACGGGCACCGGCCCCTGACCGCCGGGGCGTTCATGCCGTTTCCCTGCGCAGGAAGGCCGCCGTCGAATTCCGGCGCGGCCGCCAGAGGTCGCGGTCGAGGGCTTCGTTGAACCGGTCGATCATCGCGCCGCGCGCGGCCGGATTGTGCTCCTTAAGGAACGCATCGACCTCGCCGTCGCCCAGCGTCGCATCGAAGATCCCGTCGAACTGGCGGTCGAGCCGGTCCGGCAGGGTCGCCGCGAAGGCAAACACCCCCTCGACGGAGCGCGCGATCTCGGCGCCGCCGCGATAGCCGTGGCGCATCATACCCGCGATCCACGCCGGGTTGGACGCGCGGCCGCGGACGATCCGGGCGATTTCCTCGGTCAGTGTGCGCGCCCGTGGTTCCTCCGGCCGGGCGGTATCGACGTGATACACCTTGGGTTCGTTTCCCAGCTTGTTCGCGGCGGCGACGAATCCCCCCTCATGGGCGGCATAATCGGTGGAATCGAGCAGATCCACCTCGCGATGATCCTGCGCGTGGATCAGCGCGTCCGCGCCCCGGACCCGGTCCGAGAACCCTTCCGGATCGGGCCGGCCTTCGAGCCCCTGCCCGTACGCGCTGGCCGACGATGCCAGATAGCTGTCGCCCAGGTCGTCCCGGGCCGACCAGGCGCCGGTCTCGATCAGCGCGGAAACGCCCGCGCCGTAGGCACCGGGCGCGGCGCCGTAAATCCGGGTCGTCGCCTCGCGGAACGCCTCGTCCTCGAGATTCCCCGCGATGCCCGCGAGCGGATTGACATCGCCCGGCTCCTGCCGCCGGCCGATCGCCCGGACCACGGCGTCGAACATCGCGATCTGCGCCTCGAAGGCGTCGCGGAACAGGCCGGAGATGCGGAGCGTCACGTCCACGCGGGGACGGCCCAGCCGGTCCACCGGGACGATCTCGAAGCCGGTCACCCGGCTGGAACCGTCGCTCCACACCGGCTCCGCGCCGACCAGCACCAGCGCCAGCGCGAGGTCCTCGCCGCCGGTGCGCATGGTGGCGCTGCCCCACAAATCGATCATCAGCGATCTCGGCCAGTCGCCCTTTTCCTGAAGGTGGCGGCG
Organism: Defluviicoccus sp.; assembly: GCA_022826125.1. Lineage (GTDB taxonomy): Bacteria > Pseudomonadota > Alphaproteobacteria > MPNO01 > MPNO01 > MPNO01. The sequence continues at coordinate 18,776 of JAJDVM010000187.1, read as the reverse complement.
GACGATCTCGTCGGCGGTGCGCCTGGCGAGAACCATGGCCGAACGGGTCGGCACCGCGCGCGGGTCGATGGTGAACATGTTGCGGCCGGTGGGCAGAACGTCGCCCCGGCCTCGGGTCGGCGCGCCGGCAGGTCCGGGCTCGACGAACCCGCCGTCGAGCGTATCGAGCAGCGCTTGCCGTTCCGATGCCGCGCAGGCGTCCAGCCGGGCTTCTAGATCGGCGGCAAGGTCATCGGGGATGTCTCTCAGCAACGCGTCCAGCAGCGCCGCGCGCCGCCCGGCCGCGGGGACGCGGCCGAAAACGTGCAGCCCGTCCCGGATCTGCAGGTCCTTGACGTCGCACAGATAGGTATCGAGCCGGGCCAGCCGGTCGTCTTCGGACATGTCCGTGCTCGCCCCGCATTCCTCCATGAGGCCGAGCGCGTCGGCGCGGTCCAGAATATCGGCGCGCAGCAACGCGGTGCGCCGCTTGTCGAGACCGTCGGCGCCGGCGTATTCGTCGATCAACCGCTCCAGTTCCAGCGCGGCGCCGTGCGATCCGGCGGCTTTCAGCGGCGGGGTCAGGTGTCCGATGGCGACCGCGCCCAGCCGCCGCTTCGCGGCCGCCGCCTCGCCGGGGTTGTTGACGATGAAGGGATAGGCCACCGGGATGCCGCCCAGCAGTGCCGCCGGGAAGCACGCCTCCGACACCGCGACCGCCTTGCCGGGCAGCCATTCGAGCGTCCCGTGCGCGCCCAGATGGATCATCGCGTCGATGTCCTCGACGCAACGGAGCCAAAGGTAAAACGCGACGTAAGCGTGGCGCGGCGGCACGTCGGGGTCGTGATAGAGCGCCTTGCGGTCGAGGATCTGGCCGCGGTCCGGCTGAATCGCTGCGACGAGGCGTCCGAAGCGGGCGTAGCGAAGGAAGAACGTGCCTTCCCGGACCGCGGGGTCGTCTTCGGGCGCTCCCCAGGCCCCCGTGATGCGGTCGCGGGCCTCTTCCGGGAGCGTCCGGAACAGCCGGCGATAGGCCGAAACGTCGAGAACCGGGCCCGGCGGCGTGTCGCAGAGGGCGGCGACGAAATCGAGCGTCGACGGGTCCGCCGTCACGTCGTAGCCGGCTTCCCGCAGCAGCGACACGACTTCCACGCCGCTTTCGATCGTGTCGAGGCCAATGGCGTGGGCGAGCTGGCCCGCCGCCGGGTAATCGGACAGCACCATTCCGATCCGCCGTTCGCCGCGCGGTCGTTGCGCGAGGCGAATCCAGCGCGCCGCCTGTTCCGCGGCGAGCGCGATACCCTGCGGATCGGGCGCGTGGCTCGTGCGGGCGTATTCCAGCCGATCTTCCCGCTCGTCCTCGGACTTGAAGGAGATCGCCGTCGAGGAAAGCCGGCCGTCGAGCTCCGGCAGGACGATCTGCATGGCGAGGTCGGATTGCGAGAGCCCGCGGGCCGACTCGGCCCAGGCGTCTCGCGACGATCCCGCCAGCATCAACTGGAGCACCGGAACGCCGGCGGCGTCGAGCGGCGATCCGCTATCGTCGCGCCGCGCGGAAAACGCCGTCGCGTTCAGCACGAGGTCGGGGCCGATCTCGTGCAGCCGCCCGGCGACATACGCGGCGGTTTCCGGCGTCTTCAGACTGTCCACGTAGAGACCCACCGTCCGCACGCCGCGCTCGGACAGGCGGGCGGCCAGCTCTTCCAGCGGCGCGATATCGCCGGCCAGAAGATAGGCACGGTAGAACACGATCGCCGCGGTCGCCGCGCCCGCCTCCGGGGCTCGGGCCAGCGAATGCTCGCCGAACGGCGGGACCGGTTCGAGACATGCCGCCGGCGGCGGCCTCAAACCGGCGAGATGCGCCATATGCTCCAGCGCGAGGCCGACATTGCGAGGTCCGCCTTCGGCGAACCAGCGATCCAGGCGTTCGAGATCCTCCGCGGCGACGGTCGACAGTTCGGCAAGCCGCGAATCCCTCCGTCCGTCGCCCGGAACGAGCGCCAGGCGAATGTCGGACTCCGCACATACCCGCGCGATCTCCTCGATGCCGTAGCGCCAGTATTCGAACCCGCCGAGAAGGCGCGCGACGACGATCCGCGATCTGGCGATCACCTCGTCGACATAGACGTCCACGGAAAGGGGGTGGCGCAGCCTGCCGATATTGGCGAGCCGCAGCGTCGGGAGCTCTTCTCCCCGCTCCTGGCACGCCACGGTCGCCGCGGCGAGGTCGGTATCCGCGAAGGACAGGAACACCATGTCCGCCGGGCTCTGACCCAGATCGACGGCGGCGTCGATTTCGTCGAGGCTGTGCGCTTCGCGGAACAGAAGGTGCATGGCTCAGGACGCAAGCGCCTCCGTGATGGCCGCGCGGTCGAGACCCGTCTGACCGATCACCACCAGGCGGGTCTCGCGCCTCTCGCCCGCCGCCCATGGCCGGTCGAAGTGATGGTTCACCCGGCGTCCGACGCCCTGGATCGCAAGCCGCATGGGCTTTCCGGCCACGGACGCAAATCCCTTGATGCGGAGGATGTCGTGCTCCGCCACGACGCGGGCCAGGCGTTCGGCAAAGGCGTCCGGCGATGCGATTTCGCCCAGCGCGAGGTCGAAGGACTCGAAATCGTCGTGTTCGTGGTCCTCCTCGCCGTCGTGATGCGACGGCCGGGCGTCGAGATCGTCTTCCGCCGCCGCATCCAGCCCGAGCAGGATCGCCGGGTCGACCGCCCCGCCTTCGGTCGCGATCATCCTCAGCGACCGCCCTGCTGAGGCGGCGATTTCCTCGCGCAGCTCCGGCAGCCGTTTGTCCTCGAGCAGGTCGGTCTTGTTGAGCACCACGATGTCCGCCGCCATCAGCTGGTCTTCGTACAATTCCTGCAAGGGGTTGTCGTGGTCGATCGACGGATCCTCCTCGCGCATCGCGTTCACCGCGTCGAGATCGTCGGCGAACCGGCCCTCGGCCACGGCCGGCCCGTCGATCACGGCGACGACGCCGTCGACCGTCATGCGGGAGCGGATTTCCGGCCATTCGAAGGCCTTGATCAGCGGCTTGGGCAGCGCGAGGCCGGAGGTCTCGATGACGATGTGGTCGGGCGGCTCGTCGCGGTCGATCAGCGTCCGCATGGTGGGCACGAAATCGTCCGCCACCGTGCAGCACAGGCACCCGTTGGCGAGCTCGACGATATTGTCCTCCGGGCAGTCCTCGATACCGCAGCTTCTCAGCGTATCGCCGTCGACGCCTTCCGAGCCGAATTCGTTGACGATGACGGCGAGGCGTCTTCCGTTCGCGTTGCTCAGGAGATGGCGGACCATGGTGGTCTTTCCGGCGCCGAGAAAGCCGGTGATGATGGTCGCCGGTATCTTTTCGGCGGAAAAACTCATGCTTTGTCTCGCTGTTCCGGGAGATCGTCGGGGTGGGCGGGCACGCGGGCGACGACCGCGTCGCGCAGCGAGGGCGCGCGCTTCGACGGCATGACAACGCCCGTTCGCGAAGCGCCGTAGACCAGCGCGTAATCGATCACGTCGTCGGCCAGCTCGGCGCCGAGGAACCCGGCGATATAGGACCATTTGCCCGGCGCGGAGAGGGCGGCGCTGCAACCTTGCTCGCAATTGGCCATGCAGCTGATGGGGTTGACCCGGATCGACGACCCCAGGTTCCGATCCCGCAGGCGGCGCAGTACCGCATCGTGGAACTCCGATCCGGCCGCGGGGTCGTTGGGCGCTTCCGGTGGCGTGCCGGCCGGGCGGCAGGTCAGGCAGATGTGCAGCACTGGCCGCCGGTCGTGCGGGTCGGACTGTCCGTTCGTGCGGTTTTCCGGGTCGACCAAGATCTTTCCGACGGCGGCGAGAACGACCGCGACTGAGGGCCCGAGACCCTGCATTCTGCTCGGCGCCATGTTACAAGGCGCCGCTGCTGCGGTCCATGCACCCGCAGGGAATCGAATGCCGGTCGACAAGCTCTATCTGGTCCTGGGAGGCGCCCGCTCGGGCAAGAGCCGTCACGCCGAATCCCTGATCGAGGCCTGTCCGCCGCCCTGGCGATACATCGCGACGGCCGAGCCCCTGGACGAGGAAATGCGCCGGCGCATCGCCGCGCACAAGGCTCGCCGGGGAAACGGTTGGCACACCGTAGAGGCGCCTCGGGACCTGGCGTCCGCGCTCGATGACTGCCCGGACGGAACGCCCGTTCTGGTCGATTGCCTGACCTTGTGGCTGAGCAATCTGATGCTGAACGGCCGCCCGGTGGAAACGGCCGTGGACGGTTTGCTGGAGGCTCTTGAAAGGCGGCGCGGGCCGACGGTGCTGGTTTCCAACGAGGTCGGCCTGGGGATCGTCCCGGACAACAGGCTGGCGCGCGATTTCCGGGACGCCGCCGGAAGCCTTCATGCCAAGGTTGCCGCGCGTGCCGAACATGTGCACTTCATGGTGGCCGGGATCCCCAGCATCGTCAAAGGAACAGGATGACCGAGCGGAAAGACGACAGCGCGCGCCACAAGACGAAGATGGCCCACAGAAAGGCCGTTCAGGATGCCGAGGTCGCCTCGAAGACCATCGAGAAGGGCCTTCTGATGGTCCATACCGGCACCGGCAAGGGCAAATCGACGGCCGCCTTCGGGCTCGCCCTCAGGATGATCGGCCGCGGCCGGAAAGTCGGCGTGGTGCAGTTCATCAAGGGCGCCTGGTCCACCGGCGAGAAGATCGCGCTCGAATCGATGGCGCCCGACATGGTCGAGTGGCACGCGCTCGGCGAGGGATTTACCTGGGAAACCCAGGACAAGGAACGCGACATCGCGGCCTGCAGGAAGGCCTGGGAAACCGCGGTCGCGATGATGGAGAACCCGGAATTCGGCCTCGTCGTCCTCGACGAGCTCAACATCGCGCTGCGCTACGACTACCTGTCGCTCGACGAGGTTCTCGCCCGGCTGGCCGACCGGCCGAACGATCTCCACGTCGTGGTCACGGGCCGGAACGCCAAGGCGCCGCTGATGGAAGCCGCCGACCTGGTGACCGAGATGACCCTCGTCAAGCACCACTTCAAGGCGGGCGTGAAGACCCAGGAGGGCATCGAGTACTGATGCCCGGAAGGGCGATCATGTTGCAGGGGACGGGCTCGAATGTCGGCAAGTCCGTCCTCGCCGCCGGGATCCTGAGAGCGCTCGCCAACCGCGGACACGCCGTCAGCCCCTTCAAGCCCCAGAACATGTCGAACAACGCGGCTGTCGCGTCCGATGGCGGCGAAATCGGCCGCGCGCAGGCCCTCCAGGCGCGCGCGGCGCGGGTCGCGCCTAGCGTCCACATGAACCCCGTTCTGCTGAAACCGAGCTCCGATATCGGCGCGCAAATCGTCGTTCAGGGCCGGGTCGAGGGCGTGGCCCGCGCGCGCGAGCTCCAGGACGCCAAGCGGGGGCTGTTGCCGCGAGTGCTGGAGAGTTTCCGGAAAGTGCGCGAGACGGCGGATTTCGTCGTCGTCGAGGGGGCCGGAAGCGCGTCGGAGACGAACCTGCGGGACACGGACATCGCGAATATGGGGTTCGCCGCCGCCGCCAATATTCCCGTTCTGCTGATCGGGGACATCGACAGGGGCGGTGTGATTGCCGCGCTGGTCGGCACGAAAGCGGTGCTGGACGCTTCGGACGCCGCGCTTGTCGTCGGCTTTGTCGTCAACAAGATGCGAGGCGATCCGACGCTGTTCGACAGCGGCATGACGGACATCGCCGCGCGGACCGGTTGGCCGGGCCTGGGGCTGGTGCCGTTCTTCGAAGGCGCGAGACTGCTTCCCGCGGAAGACGCCTACGACTTGTCGGAGAGAAGTTTCGCCACCTCTTCCGGGAGCGAGTGCGGCCAGCGCCTGCGGATCGCCGTGCCCCATCTCCCGAGGATCGCCAATTTCGACGATCTCGACCCGCTGAGTGCCGAACCGACGGTGGAGTTGACCCTGGTCGAGCGCGGCACCCCTCTGCCGGCGGATGCGGATGTCGTCATCCTTCCGGGCAGCAAGGCGACGGTCGCCGATCTCGCCGCGCTGCGGCGGGAGGGATGGGACATCGACATCCTTGCGCACCGCCGCCGCGGCGGTCGCGTTCTCGGCCTCTGCGGCGGGTTCCAGATGCTGGGACGGACAATCGCGGACCCCCAGGGCCTTGAAGGCCCGCCCGGAACGGTGGACGGCCTCGGACTGCTGGAGGTCGACACCGTATTGGCCGATCCGAAGACGGTTGGGGAAGTCACCGGCGAGACCGTGCGCGATGGCATCGGGCTCTCCGGCTACGAGATTCACATGGGAAGAACCGGCGGGGCCGACATGGAGAGGCCGCTCCACCGCCTCTCCGACGGACGGGCGGACGGCGCCGAATCGAAGGATGGCCGGGTCGCCGGCACCTATTTGCACGGCATCTTCGCGAGCGGACGGTATCGCGCAAAATGGTTGCGCGCGTTCGGGGCCGAAACCGGGATCGGCGATCACGACGAGCTGGTCGACCGAACGCTCGACGAGCTGGCGGTGCATCTTGAGACGCATCTCGATGTCGACCGCCTGATCAGCCTGGCGCGATAGAAAGAAACAGCAGCGCGGCCGCCGCGATCTGGATTGCGCAGGATCGGCGATAGAGGCGGAGAGCGCGCTCGATATCCTCCGGCGTCGCTTCGGCGCGCCCGTCGCCCATCCATGCGTCGTCGACGAACCGATCCGGGTATTGCCGCGGGCCGCCCAGGCGCAGACCCAGCGCGCCCGCGACGGCGGCTTCCGGCCAGCCGGCGTTGGGGGAGCGGTGGCGGGCGGCATCCCGCCGGACGGCGTGCAGCGCGCCGAGGGGAGAAGCGCCGCGCGTCGCGATGGCCGCGAGGACGATCCAGAGGGCGCTGAGCCGCGATGCCGGCAGGTTGACCAGATCGTCGAGGTGGGCGGCGAACCGGCCGAAATGCCGAAATCGCTCGTTTTCGTGACCGATCATGCTGTCCGCCGTGTTGATCGCCTTGTAGACGACGGCGCCCGGCAATCCGAGCACGGCGCACCAGAAGGCGGGCGCAACGACGGCGTCGGAAAAATTCTCGGCCAGGCTCTCGATGGCGGCGCGAGCGACCCCGGCTTCATCCAGAGCGTCGGTATCGCGACCGACGATGTGGCGCAGGCGAGCCCGGCCTTCGGCCAGTCCGCTCCCCGCCAGGCCGTTCAGAACACCCGAGACATGCTCGTGAAGGCTGCGTTGCGCCAGCAGAGAGGATGCCAGGACGGCTACCGTCAAACCCGCAATCCACCACGGCATGACCGATAGCGCGGCGGTCTGGAGAACGATGGCGGCGCCCGCGGAAACGATCAGCAACACGATTGCGCATATCGTCCCGTTGAGGCGGCGGCGCCGTTCGGGCAAGGTCGGCCGGTTCCAGCGGCGTTCCATGCGGCCCAGGAGGTCGCCCGTCCAGACCACGGGATGTGCGATCCCGGCGAAGAGCGGCTTGGGATAACCGAAGATCGCCTCGATAACGAGGGCGGCGACGAGGATGAGCAGGTTGGTCTCGAACCACAGCGCGATCGTCACGACCGGGACCCCCGAATGATCCGCCACGGCGGCCAGCTGTCGCTCCTGAGACACAGATTTCCGGACGCGCCCGAGCCGCTCATCGATCTGTCGACGGGCATCAATCCATTCCCCTACCCGGTGCCGCCGATTCCGGAGACAGCCTATACGCGCCTGCCCGAGCCGGTACATATCCGCGCCCTCAAGGAGGCCGCGGCGGCGGCCTACGGTGCGCGCGATCCGGATCTGATCGCCGTTGCGCCCGGCACGCAAATCCTGATTTCGTCGTTGCCCCGTATTTTCCCCGCCGAACGGGTGGTCGTCCGGTCCCCCGCTTACGGAGAGTTCGCGGCAGCGTGGGACGCCGCCGGCGCCACGGTGGTCGAAGACGCCGGCATCGAAGCGCTGGAAGAAGGCGATGTCGCCATCCTCTGCAATCCCAACAACCCCGATGGTCGCAGGCTTGCTCCCGAGACGCTGCGGCAATTGCAGGCTCGAAGGGCGCGCGCGGGGGGTCGCCTGATCGTCGACGAGGCCTTCGCCGAGTTTTCCGAGGCCGAACTCAGCATCGTGCCCGCGGTTCCGCAGCCCGGAATGACCGTGCTGCGGTCGTTCGGGAAGGCCTACGGGCTTGCCGGGATGCGGCTCGGTTTCCTCATCGCGGAACCGGATATCGCGAGACAGGTGGAAGAGGCGCTCGGGCCGTGGCCCGTCTCGGGAATGGTAATTCACGTGGCCGTCGCGGCGCTCGGCGATGAGGGCTGGCGGGAAGAGATGAAGAAACGCCTGGCGCTGGCGAGCGAGCGGCTCGACACGCTCCTGTCGTCGCGGGGACTCGAAGCGGTCGGGAGAACCTCGCTGTTCCGTCTGGTGAGGCATGACGATGCGCCTGCGATCGCCGTGGCCCTGGGACGCGCGGGAATTCTGGTCCGCGATTTTCCCGAGCGGCCCGACTGGCTGAGGTTCGGTGTGCCGCCGGACGGGGTCGCGTGGGTCCGGCTCGAAAGTGCGCTCGCGAAGGCGCTCCCGGGCTAGAGACAGGCAAGGAGGCCCAGATAGGCGCCGAGTTCGCTCACCTGTTGCGTCGCCCCCAGGCAATCGCCCGTATAGCCCTTGATCTTCGACTGGAAGGCCGCCCGGACCGCGGCGTGCCCGCAGGCAAGCCCGACGAGCAGTCCTGCGGCCGCCTGGGACGAACCGGAATACCCTGCCAGCGCCAGACACGCGACGGCAGTTCCCCCGGCGACGAGGTGAGAGACGGCGGACACCGGGCCGGCGACCGGGCTCGCGGTGCCGGACGAACGGACATAGCGCGCGGTCGCGATGACGAAAACGACGCTCCACCGGCTGAGCCCGTGCACGGCGACCAGGATCGCGAAGCCGGTCCACGGCGATAGACTCGCCAGCGCGAACGCCTTGGCGCCGACGACGAGGATAAGAGCGAGCACGCCGTAAACGCCGATGCGGCTGTCGCGCATGATTTCGAGCGCCCGTTCGGCCGAATCGCCGCCGCCGATCCCGTCCGCTGTGTCGGCGAGACCGTCCTCGTGCATCGCCCCGGTCAGGAGAACGGTCACGGCAATCGCCAGAGCCGCCGCCAGCAGCGGGTCGAATGGTCCATGGGCCGCGGCGAACACGGCTCCTCCCGCCAGTCCGACCAGAACCCCGACGCCGGGGTAGTACCGGACGGCGGCCGCGTCGAGCGCCGGGGCATAGTCGATCCCTCGAGCCGCCGGAAACCGCGTCAGCATCTGGCAGGCCAGGCGGAGCAAGACCCATTCGCGGGCGAGCGCGGAGCCCATCGAGCGGACCCGCCGTCAGGCCGGCCCGCTGACGCCGGCGCTTTCGAAGCTCGCCATATCCGTCAGCATCGCGGACGCGGCCCGCACCACCGGCCAGGCCAGCAGCGCCCCCGTCCCTTCGCCGAGACGCATGCCCAGATCGAGGATCGGCCGGGCGTTCAACGCATCCAGCATGTCCGAATGTCCCGGTTCCGCCGATCGGTGCGCGAAGATCAGGTTTCGTTCGACCGCCGGCTCCAACCCCAATGCCAGCAAGGCCGCCCCGGTGGAAATGAAGCCGTCGACAAGAACCGGGCGGTCGGATCGCTCGCCGCCGAGCATGGCGCCCGTCATCATCGCGATCTCGAAACCGCCGTACTCGGCAAGCGCCGCAGCGGGGCTCAGCACCGGACCGGTCCGCGCCGCGGCCTGCTCCAGAACGGCGCGCTTGCGTTCGAGACCGGCATCGTCCAGACCCGTGCCGCGCCCGATCAGACCGACGAGCGGCAGGCCCAGGACCTTGTGGGCGACGAGCGACGCCGCCGACGTGTTGCCAATGCCCATTTCGCCGAAACAGAGGACGTCCGCCGGACAATCCTCCGTTAAATCGCGGCCCGCCCGAATGGCGTCGTCCCGTTGCGTCTCCGTCATCGCGGGTTCGATACGGCAGTTTCGTGTTCCCGCCGCGATGCGGCGGGGCAGGAGATCAGGATGATCGATGGGATCTCCCGCGACGCCCGCGTCGACGACACGGACCGATGCGCCGACCGCTTCCGCGAAGACGTTGGCCGCGGCGCCGCCATGCAGGAAATTCAGCACCATTTGCCGGGTAACCGCCGGCGGATAGGCCGAAACGCCATCGCCCGCGATCCCGTGGTCGGCGGCGAATATGGTCAGCTCGCACGATTCCAAGCGCGGTGCCGTCTTGCCGGTGGCGCGTGCGAGCTGCAGCGCGATGGATTCCACCTGTCCCAGAGCGCCCAGCGGCTTGGTCTTGCCGTCGATCAGCTCCCGGACGGTACCGTCGAGATCGTTGGTTCGTTCCGTCATGGCGCTCAGCGGGGCGCGTCGCCCTTCAGCCACCGCGCGAGGGCCTTGCCCGGATCGCCGATCTCCTCCACCGAGTCGTACCACCAGGCTTCCCATCCGACCTCCGGCAGGCCGGTGAACAGCATCAGGTTGAGCGGATAGACGTCGCTGTCGGTGCATCGGCGGAAATCGTCGCGGAACAGGAACACGGGCTTCTCCCAGGCGATCGCCATCCCCAGCTCCACCATCACCCCCTCGTCGGGCGGGCAGCCGTTGACCACCGCGAACAGCCCGTCGGCGTCCCGCACGTCGCGCAGATCCGCCTGGCCGATCCGGTACGCCCAGCCCGAGCTTGCACGGTCGATCTGGTTGTTGCGCTCGAACGGCTCCCAGATCTCGGCGCCCAGGGCTTCCAGGGCCGTCTTCAACTCGCGCAGCGGTCCCCGGTTCTGTTGCGCCGAGAACCCGTACGGGTTCGCGAGATAGAGGGTCCTGTTCGATGCCATGCGCGCCAGCCTCTCCGGTCGATGGCACACAGCGTCGGGCGGCGCCCGGCGCGAGTCAACTTCGCCGCCTGGCGGTATGCGGTCCCGGCTACCCGATAAAGGTGCCGCGTATGCGATCGGGCGATGCCCGTCCTACTCGGGCGCCTGCCCCGGAACCGGCGTCGCTCCGGGCGTGCCGGTCCGGAAGGCGGTCTCGGGTCCGCCATAGCGGTCGGTCAGCGCGTTCTGGTCGTCCTTGGCCAGGCGGTCGACCCGCTCGGGATCGCAAATACCGCGGAGGATCGCCTCGTATTCGGCCACACAGGCGAGGTCCGAGGCGGCGAGGTCGACCGTCTCTTCAGGGTCGTCCGCGAGATCGAAGAGCTCCGGCTCGTAGCCGACATAGTAGATCAGCTTCCTGCTCCCCCGCCGCACCATGAAGGCGGCGCTGGGCGAGGCAGCCGCGTGGTATTCGCCGAACGCGACCCGCCCGGGATCGTATGGCGCGGCTGCGATGTCGAGCCAGGATCGCCCGGGCAGAGCCGCCTCCTCTTCGGTCGGGGCGAGACCTGCACCGCGAAGAATTGTGGGATAGGCGTCGAGCAGCGAGACGGGCGTACCGCACACCGCGCCCGCCGCGATATCGGGTCCGGCGAGGATCAGCGGAATTCCCGCCGATTCCTCGTACATATTGGATTTCCCCCAGAGTCCGCGCGCACCCACATTGTCGCCGTGGTCGCTGGTGTAGACGACGCGGGTGGTCTCGCCGAGCCCAAGCCCGTCGAGCGCGTCCAGCACCTCGCCGATCAACGAATCGACGTAGGTGCAGAGCCCGAAATAGGCGGCCACCGCCTTGAGGCGTTCTTCCGCGGTGAGGTGGCGGTCGACCTGCTGGAAGTCGTCCATGCGCTGGAGCCAGGGATGGCGGACATAGCCCCCGTCCGGGTCGAGCTTGCGTTCCGGAAGGCGGTCCAGCGGGTAGAGGTCGTAATACTCGTGCGGGACCACCAGCGGGAAATGAGGGGCGACGAAGCCCACGAAGAGCACCCAGGGCTTGTCTTCGTCACGCGCCGCCGCGTCGGCGAGCCAGGCTTTGGCATTGTCCGCGATCGCCCGGTCGTAGCGGTTGTAGTTGGATTCTCCCGGCCCGATGCGGTTCAGCATTTTTGCCGGGCGCTCCGGCGGAAGCGGATCGCGGACCGAGCCCCAGATCTGGCCGATACCGTCCATGACATGCATGGGTTCTATCTGCCTGTCGAACCCGCAGTCGAGGTCCGCGCCGCGATAGTGGAGCTTACCGATGGCTTCGACCCGGTGCCCCTCCCGCTGCAATCGATGGCCCCAACCGCGCACGAGGCCGTCATAGGGGTGGGCGTTGTCCCAGTACCGCGTCTCGTGGACATGGCGCCCGGTGGCGAATGCCGCGCGCGCCGGGATGCATATCGGCGAATTGGTGTAGGCGGCGGTGAATCTCGTGCCCCGCTCCGCCAGCCGGTCCAGGTTGGGCGTCCTCACCATGTCGTGCCCGTAGCAGCCGAGCGTCTTCGGGTTGTGTTCGTCCGACATGACGATCAGGAGGTTCCGGCCTTCATTCATCTTGCGGGGTTCCTTTACTCTTCTCTCCGCCGCGGCCGCGGGCGAAGAAGACGACGACGAACGCCGCCAGCGCCATGAAGGCGATCGAGATCGGGCTGGAGAACAGGAACCACGGATCGGCTCCCGTCGCGGAGAACGCCTGGCGCACCGCTTCCTCCAGATTGTTGGCGAGGATGAAGGCGATCACGAAGGGCAGCACCGAAAAGTGCAGCTTCCGCAGGACGTAGCCCACGAACCCGAAGAACAGCGTGGTGTAGATCGACAGCATCTCGGGGCGCTGCGCATAGATCGCCGTCAGCGTCAGCAGCAATACGATCGGCAGCAGGCGTTGCTTCGGAATGCGCACCATGACTCCCATCGAGCGCATGAACGCCCCGCCCACCGTCCAGTTGAGCAAATTGGCGAGGACCATCGTCGTGAACAGGCCGAAGGCGACGACCATCTCGCTGTTGATCTGGTCCGGGGTCAGCCGGAACACCGCCGGGCCGGGATTGAAGCCGCTGATGGTCTCCGTCGCGAGGATGATGAACACCGCGGCGACGTTGCCCGGGATGCCCAGCGACAGTACCGGGATCAGGTTGGCGCCCGACACCGCGCTGTTGGCCGCTTCGGTCGCCGCGACGCCTTCCGGCGCGCCGTCTCCGAACCGGACAGCGCCTTTGTGCAGCCTGCGTCCCGTGGCGTAGCCGAGCGTCGCCGCGAGGGTCGAGCCGATGCCGGGCAGGGCACCCACCATGGTGCCTATCCCGGCCGACATCCCCACGAACGGTGCGATGCGCCTTATGTCGCGCAGCCGGAGGCGGTTCTCCCCCGATGCCGTGGGTGCCGCGATCGCGTCGGTCGCGCGTTTTTCGCGCCACATCTCCTCGAGCGCGCGGAACACCTCGCCGACGATCAGCACGCCGAGCACCACGCTGATCAGCGGCAGGCCGCCCGCCAGCGCGTCCGACCCGAGCGAAAGGCGCGGATGGTGGTCCTCGCCGGTGCCGATGAAGGCGAAGAACATGCCGAACAGCGCGGCGAGCACTCCCTTCCATACCGAATCCCCCACCACAGCCGAGATGAAGGCGAGCGACAGGATGATCAGCGCCGCCTTCTCCGGGAAATCGAGATGGGATTCGACCGCGATGGCGAGGAAGGGTGCGCATGTGAACAGGATGAGGTCCGAGAAGGTGTCGCCGGAAGCGGAGGAAAAATGCGCGATGCGGAGCGCCTTGCCCGCCTCGCCCTTGCGGGTCATGGGAAACCCGTCGAGCGTGGTCATCAGGGAATCCGGCGTCCCCGGCGTATTGAACAGGATCGCCGGCACCGCGCCGCCGACCGTTGCCCCCTTCATGATGCCGATCAGGAACCCGAGGACCGGCAGCAGGGCGTCGGGGTTGAAGCCGAAGATGGTGATCAGGATCGGCAGCGAGATCGCCATGGCGAACGGCCCGCCGAGGCCGGGCGTCGCGCCGACCACGATGCCGCCGAGGAAACCGAGGACGACCATGACGACGGTAATCGAGATCGGCAGGCCGAAAACGGTGGCCACCGGAGCTTCGGTGAACACCGCCACGACCCCGAGCCAGACGTGATCGAGAACGCCCATCACTGGTCGCCGTTGGGCGGCAACAGAAGGTCATCGAAAGGCAGGTCGTAGAGCGCGGCGAGCACCGCCGCGGCGAGGATGCCCGCGAACGCGGCGCCGCGCGTCAACCGCTGCTCGACGAGGGCGATGGTGCCTCCCACCAGCACCGCGCCGCCGATCAGGTAGCCGAGATACTTGTAGGGGACGGTGTCGCGCAGCTCACGATAGCTTCCGATGGCGCCGCCCAGCCCGTTGATCGCATCGACGACCAACGGTCCCGTATGGCTCATCAGAACGAGGGCCGCGGCAATCACCGCCGCGAAACGGACGACGAACAGAGCGCTTTGCCGGTCCGGCGCTGCCTCCTCGCGCCGGCGCCCGAGAACCGTCGACACGGCGAGCAGGACCGCCGCTGCGATCATGCCCGCGGCGACCGCGGTGGGCGCCATGGCATCGCCGATGACGATACGCCGCCTGAACGTCTCGACGACGCCGCTTTCGACGTCGGCGGGAATCCATACCCCCAGGGTCAGGAGGGCGAACGCGGCGAAGACCGCCGCGACGCCTAGCGACCAGGGATCGATACGCATTGCGGTCCCCGCGGCCGGAACCGGCCCCGGGGCGCTCGCCTATTGGGTGGCCGCCATCAGCGTCTTGGAGTTCGCGATGCCGTTGGCGATCAGTTTCTCGAGCGCCGCCCCGGAAATCAGCTGCGGCCCGCCGAAGGCGCGTTGCACGAACTTCGCCGCCTTGGTGGACTTGTCGTTGAGCACCGAGGCGATTGCGTCGGCGATCCCGTTGCGGGCGTCCGCGGGAATGCCCTTCGGAGCAACGATCAGGAATTTGGCGCCCGCGTCGTAGGGAATGCCGAGTTCGGCAAGCGTCGGTACGTCCGGAGATATCTTGAGCCGGGTCGTCTCGCCGGACATCAGGTTGACGAGGTCGCCCGCGCGGACTCCCTTGGCCTGGATGCCGGCGACCCAGCCGACGTCGACATCGCCGGCAGTGATCGCGTTCAGGACCTTGCGGCCGCCCCGGAACACGACGGTGTTGAACTTGACGCCGTATTTCTGCTGGATCGTGTATGCGATGTCGGCAAGCTTCGCGCTCATCGCGCCGAGCTTTACGGTCTTGCCTGCCTTCGCCGCAGCGATGACGTCTTGGATCGTCTTCCAGCCGCGGCTCGTCTTCGCGACGATCCCCATCTGCGAGCCCGCCGTGGTGGTGACGTAGGTGAAATCGTCCGCCGAATAGCCCGCCTTCTTCACGGCGAGCATGTTGTAACCGAAGGTTTCGGTGACCGCGATGCCGATGGTGAGCCCGTCGCTGGGCTGGGTCTTCAGCTTGCGTGCCATCACCGCCCCGCCCTTGCCGGTGACGTTCTGCGGGATGATCTTCCAACCCTTGGTCTTCTCCAGCTCGGTCGCGATCAGCCGCGCCTGGGTGTCGGCGCCGCCGCCTGCGGCGAAGGCGATCATCAGGTTGATGGGACCCGCGGGCTTCCACGCGGCGGCTGCCGGTCCGGCGCCCAGAGCGAGCGCGCCGGCGATCCCGGCCGCGGCTACGCAATTGCCAAAGGACTTGAACGTCATTTTCTGCCTCCTGCTCGAGCGTTCGCCCGATTTAGTTGTCATGGCAACCTTATCATCCGCACACGCCTCCGGGCAACGCGCGGCGTCTAGCCCGTGTGCCGCTCGGCCTTGGGATCGCCGACCGGGACCTGCATGAGATCCTCGCCCCAGACGATGTTGCCGTCGAAGACCTCCGACATCTCCGAGATAAGGCGCTCGCGCACGCCGGGCACGTCCATCTGGTTGGAGACGTGGCTCACCACCAGGGTTCGGACTTTTGCATCCGCCGCGACCCGCGCGGCCTCCAGATGTCCGGCGGCGCCCCGCGTCCATTCGGGGCCCGGCGCGGTGCCCGAGATCTGATAGGTCATGTGAACCAGCACGTCCGATCCCGCCGCAAGCCGTGCGAAGGCGGCGGACGGACCCGCGTCGCCCGAATAGGCGAAAGTGCGGCCCCGTGCATCGAGCCGAAAGCCGAGGCATTCCAGCACCGGTTGGGCATGCGGGACGCTGACGGTCTTGAGCGTCCAGCCGTTCCCTTCGACGGTATCGCCGCTTGCGATCTCCCGCACGACGGGTTCGGGAGGTTTCCGGGGGCGGGTGCCGCCGCGCGACTCATAGACCTGCACGCTGGGCTCAAGCGTCGTCCGTGCTTCGATATCCGGTCCGAACACGCCGTCCGCGGAGAACAGGAGCCGGGTCATGCGCGCGGTGTTCGGCGGGCCGTAGACGTTGAGTTCGGGGATCTGCCCCGCGCCCTGGTCCCAGCGCGTCATCACCAGCCGCGCGTAGTCGAGACAATGGTCGTAGTGAAGATGGGAAAACGCGAGGTCGGTGATATCGGTCGCCCGGTATCCCGCCTCCATCATCCGGTGGTAGGCGCCCGGTCCGAAGTCGAACAGGACGACGCTCTCGCCGCAATCGACAAGATAGCTGGAGCTGGCGCGCTCCAGTGACGGCGCCGGCGTGCCCGTGCCCAGGAGGACGATCTTCATGAAGCGCCTATTTCTCGGTAGCCCGGAGGAGCAGCCGGGCGCGCTCGTCCAGCCTGGTCAGAAACGCCGCGAAGCTCTCGCGCTCGGATTCCGTGAAGCCGCGAAACAAGTCCTTGTCCCGCTGGCGGGAGTGCGCGGAAATCTTGCCGTGCAATATTCGACCCTCCTCGGTGAGAGTCAGGATTCTGCTTCGACCGTCGACGGGGTGGCCGCTTTGTTCGATACACCCGCGATGGGTCAGCCGATGAACGGCCCGGCTGACATTGCTCTTGTCGAGCACCGCGAACTCGGCGACATCGCGCGCCGTGGCGGGGCCCAGCGCGGCGAGGCTCGCGAGTACCCGCCATTCCAGCGAGCTCACCCCGAACTCCCGCCGATAGACCCGCGCGGACCAGAGCGTCAGGCGATTCGACAAGGCGGAAAGCCTGTAGCCGGCGATCCGGTTCAGATCGAAATGGGATGCGTCGAGCGCATCTTTCGGGTTCGTCATGCCCGTCTATTCCCGATGCTCGGGGAAGCGGGAAAGGATGGTACCGGGCCGGGCTCGAATCATGTCGGTTAACTCGCGACGAAGACCTTGGCGGCCGGCATCGTCGAAAAGGTTTTCCATCTCGTCCGGATCGTTCTCGAGGTCGTACATCTCGCCCACGCCGGACAGCAGGTCCACCGTCAGCTTGGCATTCCCGGTTCGCACCGTCCGAAGCTGAAGCTCGACGCCGGCGCGGCTGGGATGCAGGTTCCACTCGCTGTAGGCGACGTCCCGGCTATCGCGACCGACGAGCAGCGGCTTGAGCGACCGGCTCTGGATGTCGTCCGGGCAATCGATCCCGGCATAGTCGTAAAACGTCGCGGCGAGGTCGACGGTGGAGACCGGGTCCGCCACCACGCGCCCGGCCGCCACGCCCGGCCCCTTCGCGATCAGCCCCACCCTGAGCAGCCCTTCGTACGGTGTCGGCCCCTTGAGATAGAGGCCGTGATCGCCCAGCAGTTCGCCGTGGTCGGCGGTGAACAGAATGAGCGTGTCGTCGGCGAGGCCGAGCGTGTCCAGCCGTCCCAGTATGCGGCCGACCCCATGATCGATGAACGCGATTTCGCCGTAGTAGTTGGCTGTCATCTGGGCGAGCTGGCGGTCCGTCTGCGGTTCGATCCGGCTGTACTCCCGGCGCAGGATGCGCGATTGTTCGCTGCGCGCCTGCGGTTCGTTTTCCAGCGCGGCGCGGTGCCACCACGGCCGTCGGTCGAGATCCCGCGCATGGGTCCGGGAGATGTCCACATCGTCCGCCGAGTGAACCCGGCTCCACGGCTCCGGACAGTCGAACGGGTGATGTGGGTCCGGGTAGGAGACCCAGAGGCAGAACGGCTTTTCCGCATCGCAACCGTCGAGGAAAGCGAGGGTCCGATCGGTAACCCAGGTCGTCGAATGCCAGAGATCGGGGAGCTTCGAAAACCAGGTCTGCGCCGCCTCGGGGGCGGGTCCGAAATCCTGCGCCCATAGCGACCACGCCTCGCCGTCGCCGCCCCGGTTCCAGAACCAGCGCTCGAAATGCTGGCCGCGCGGCGGTCTCTCGCAGGGAAGGAATTCGTGCCAGTGGCCGAGGATCATCAGCTCGACTTCGTCGAAGCCCATATAAGGCCCCGACCAGTCCTCCGGAAAGCCGGCCGATTGCTCCCGGCTCTCCGGCGCGCCGTAAGGCGTTGCCGCCGGATCCTCGCCGAAGTGGCCCTTGCCGATGAACTTGCTGAAATAACCGGCATCGGACAGGCGCCTTGCCCAGCCCCGTTCGGCGGTGCGCGCGTCGAGGTCGACGAAGTTGTCGTAGGCGCCGTGGGTCAGCGGCAACATGCCGGTAAGGATCGACGCGCGCGCCGGCTGGCAGACCAGGTTGGGCGTGATCGCGGCGGAAAACCGCGTTCCGGCTTCGGCCATCCGGTCCAGCCAGGGTGTCCCGATGCGGCGCCCTTCGAATCCGAAACAATCCCAGCGGTGTTGGTCCGAGGTGATGAGCAGGATGTTGGGCGAACGCGGCACGACTGGGTTCCCGGGCGAATATGTGCAAAATGACGCATATTAGTTGCTTATGCAACGAACTTCCGGAAAGGTTCCCTGCTCTCCTCTACTTGTCCGGCTTCCGCCTTTCCCTCAAGATCGAAGGTAACGGCAATAACGGGGGAATCCTGTCTTGAGTGGGCGCGAAATCCACCTTTGCGGCAGCATCCCCCTGGCGGACGCCGAAGAGGTGTTCGTCACCGTTTCGAAAAAGC
>JAJDVM010000376.1 GCA_022826125.1 Defluviicoccus sp. | reverse complement strand
GGCGGAAACACGCGGGCAAAGAACCGTCTCCATATAGGGCGCGTCGTTCGAACCGATGGAGACCGAAAGCCATGAAACGCCGAACCCTGATCATCTCGATATCGTCGCTGGGCGCCGTCGCGCTCGTCGCCGTCATGTTGTTCGCCGCCGGACCGGGCGGCGCCTTCGCCCACGGGCGCTGGGCCGGAGGCGGCGGATGGGGCGGCCCGCCGGGCGGACATGCCGCGAGGATCTGCAGCGAGCGGCGCGACGCGCGCCTCGACGATGCGATCCGTTTCGTCGAGGCGTTCGCAAGCTTCACCCCGGAGCAGACCGGCTCGTGGAACGCGCTGACCGCGGCGGTCAAGAGCGGCAGCGCGAAGATCGGCCAGGCCTGCGACACCGCCGAGGCGGAAGGCAGGCCCTCCCAGGCTCCGCAGCACCTCGCCCGGGCCGAACTCGCCCTGACCACCGCGCTCGGTGTCGTGCAGGAAGTGAAGCCCGCGTTCGTCGATCTCTACGGCAAGCTCAACGACGAGCAGCGCGCCCGGATCGACGAACTGCTCGACCGAAAACACCGCTACCGGCGCTGATCGAAACTGCGCCAAGACGTGAGACCGGGGCCGTTTCCACGGCCCCGGTCGTCTTTTCGGGAGCGGGGTGTATCGTAGATTCGACGGTTGGATGCAGAATGGGCGGCAGCGACGCAGCGACACACCGGAAGGTGCCGATGACCCGCGATGCCGCGATCGCCCGCGCCCGGGCGTATTTCGACGACGGCGGTTTCGAGGCCGACCTCGCGCGCCGCGTCGCGATCGCCTCCACCAGCCAGGAGGACGCGGGGCGGCCGGAGCTCCGCCGCTACCTCGCGGACGAGGTCGCGCCCGCTCTCGCCGCCCTCGGCTTCGCCGCCGAAATCGTCGACAATCCGGAGGAGGGCGGGCCGCCCTTCCTCTCCGCCGAGCGTATCGAATCCGGGGCCGGGCTCACCCTGCTCTCATACGCCCATGGCGACGTTGTGCGCGGTCTCGACGACGGCTGGAGCGGCGGGCTTCGCCCGTGGTCGCTGGAGCGCAGAGGGGAACGGTTCTACGGGCGCGGCACGGCCGACAACAAGGGCCAGCACAGCGTCAATCTCGGCGCGCTCGCAGCCGTGCTCGAAGCACGTGGGCGGCTCGGATTCTCCATGAAGATCCTGTTCGAGACCGGCGAGGAGGTGGGTTCGCCCGGCCTGCGGGCCTTGTGCGCGGGCGCGATGCGGGACCGGCTCGCGGCGGATCTGTTCATCGCCTCCGACGGTCCCCGGCTCGCGCCCGACCGGCCGACGATCTTCCTCGGCTCGCGCGGCGGCGAGCCCGTCGAGCTCGTCGTCGATCTGCGCGACGGCGCGCACCACTCGGGCAACTGGGGCGGGGCGCTCGCCAACCCGGCCACGATCCTGAGCGCCGCGATCGCGACGATCGTGGACCGGCGCGGGGCCATCCTGGTGCCGGAGCTGCGACCGGCGCTTCCCGACTCGGTGCGGAATGCGCTCGCCGGGCTGGAGGTCTCCGCCGGCGAGGACGGTCCGGAAGTCGACGAGGACTGGGGCGAGCCCGGCCTGACCCCCGCCGAACGGGTCTATGGCTGGAACAGCTTCGAAGTGCTGGCGCTCCATGCGGGGACGCCGGAGAACCCGGTCAACGCGATCCCCGGCACGGCGCGCGCCCATTGCCAGCTCCGCTTCGTCGCCGGCACCGACGCGGACGACATCGCGCCGGCCATCCGGCGTCATCTCGACCGCGAAGGATTCCCGCAGGTGGAAATTAGCGCCCGGTCGGGCGGCAGGTTTCCGGCGACCCGGCTCGATCCGGACCACCCTTGGGTCGGCTGGGCGAGGGGTTCCATCGGGAAGACGGTCGGCGCGCCGCCGGTGGTTCTCCCCAATCTCGGCGGGTCGCTGCCCAATGACGTGTTCGCCGACCTCCTGGGATTGCCGACGATCTGGGTGCCGCACTCCTATCCCGGCTGTTCGCAACATGCCCCCGACGAACACCTGCTTGCCCCGGTCGCTCGCGAGGGGCTGGCGATCATGGCGGGTCTGTTCTGGGACCTCGGGGAGCCCGGCGCGGGCGGGGAATAGTCCCCCGTCACACGGCCGCGGCGTATTCCTCGAGCGTTTCGAAGGGCCGGGTTCCTTCCGTGGTCGTCCGGCGCAGGAGGCGGCGTTCGGTCTCCGGAAAATCGGTCCGCGCGTGGGTCACGCAGCGATTGTCCCACATCACCAGGTCACCGACCCGCCAGACATGCTCGTAGACGATGGACGGGTCCTCGCTCGCCGCCAGCAGCTCGTCGATCAGCGCGTCGCTCTCGGCTTCCTCCATGCCGTCGATGCGCGCCGTCATCAGCCGGTTGACGTAGAGCGCCTTGCGGCCGGTCTCGCCGTGCGCGATGGCGATCGGGTGCGAGAAGTGGCGCACGTCCGACATGTCGTCCCGCACTCGCGGGCGGTCGGTCCGGTAGTATTCGTGCATCTGGAGCGCGGTGCGGCCGCGGATGCGCGCCTTGGTCGCCTCCGGCAGGCGGTCATAGGCCGTGTACATGTTGGCGAACAGGGTGTTGCCGCCCGTCGACGGTATCTCGATGGCGTACAGCATCGTCGCCTGGTGCGGCTTCTCGTCGTAGCACATGTCGGAGTGAAACCACATCTCGCCGTCATGGGCGAGGCCGAGCGGCTTGCCGTCGCGCCGGATGTTGGAAACCATCATGATGCCGGGCTCGAGGGGTTGGCCGTCGAGCCCGCGCTGGGGGCGCGGCGAGAACACGCCGCCGGGCTGGCCGAACAGGCGGGTGAAGGCAAGCTGCCGATGCTGGTCGATGTTCTGGCCGCGAAAGACCAGAACCAAGTAGTCGAGCCAGGCGCGGCGCAGCAGCGCCGCCACGTCGCCGTCGATCGGCCCGCTCAGATCGACGCCCGTGACCTCGGCGCCGAGGGCATCGCCGGCGGGCAGGATTTCGATGCTCATCGACCGCTCACTCCGCCGGAGTCTCCCTGAACGCGGGTTGGGCGCACACCGTCCGCGCCACGATAGGGCGGCGGCGGCCGAATTATGGCGAGCCCGGAAATCCGGCGCAATCGCGCCGCTTGGGTGTTGACGAAGCGGGATCGCATGGCCAGCATGGCGCCACAAAAAACACGGATGCCGAAGGGAGGCTGAGGCCCCGAAGCGGGGCAATGCCCGTTTACTGGAAAGGCCGGTCCGGCGATCGTGACGGTCGGTTCCCAGGGTGACCTACGAAGGGAGTACGGAAATGAAACTGCACAAGATTTCCATCGCGCTCGCGGCAGGGTCCGCGGTGCTGGCGGCGGGGATGTCGACGGCGTCGGCGAAGGACGAGCTCGGCGCAGTCACGGCGCTGCAGCAGACCAACACCATCGCAAAGGCCTTTATCGAGACGTTTCTCAAGGCGAGCAACGCGGCGAACGGCCCGGTCAAGATCAAATATGTCGGCGGACAGGAAGTCGTGCCCCCGCGCAAGGCGGCAAACGCTCTTAAGCGGGGTCAGTTCGACTTGTTGAGCTGCCCCACGGCGTATTACATCGGTACCGTGCCCGAGGGCTACGCGATGCTGGCCGCCAACCAGGGGCCGCGCGCGCTGCGCGCCAACGGTGCGTGGGAGATCCTCGAAGAGGTCTACATGAAGAAGGCGGGCGGCAAGCTCCTCGCCTGGGGCGAGAGCATGACGTCCTACAACACCTATCTGACGGTCATGCCCAAGTTCGACGCCAATGGCGTGCCGGACCTTACCGGGTTGAAGATGCGAGCTACCGGTACCTACCGTCCGCTGTTCCGGGCGCTCGGGGCGTCGACCATCAACATCAAGTCATCCGAAATCTTCACCGCGCTGCAGCGCGGCACGGTGGTCGGTTTCGGTTTCCCCGACGTCGCTGTCGTGGCGATCGGCCTGCACAAGATCATCAAGTACCGGATCACGCCCAACTACTACCAGACCAACCAGGTGCTGACGGTCAATCCCGGCGTCTGGAACGGGCTGACGCGGGCCCAGCAGGACTTCCTCAAGAAGGAGGCGCTGCGTTACGAGACCGACTCGGTGAAGTGGCTGGAAGTTCAGCGGGTGAAGGAAGAGAAGCAACTGGCCGAAGCCGGCGTGAAGGACATCGCGCTCAAGGGCGACGCCGCGGCGCGCTATCTCGACATCGCCCACCAGGAGATCTGGAAGCAGCTCAAGGAGCGGTCGGAGTATCACGACAAGCTCAAGCCGCTGATGTACGTCCCCGGAAAGCCCAACCGGCAGGTCGATATCGGCCGCGCGCTCAGGCAATAGCGCGTCGCGGGACAACGGAAGCTTGCCGGGGCGCGAGCCTCCGCCGTTCGGTTCGTCATGGCCGGCCGAACCCGGCCATGACGCGGCGCGGCCGGGAGCGGGCTGCGGCCCGGCATTGCGCCGGCTTGCCTTTGACGGTATCGACATACGGGAGTTGTTGACGCGGCCCGGCGCTCTTGCCCGCGTCACATGAACCGAAACTGGGAGTGAGCAAAATGAAGACACGCTTTGCACTGACCGGCTTTGCCGCCGCGGCCGCCATGACGGCCGGGATCGGCACGGCCGCCGCGATGACTGACAAGCTCAACGCGGTCACCTCGCTCGACCAGAACAACGTGCTGGTAGTGAGCTTCAAGACCAACTACCTCAATCCGGCCAACGAAAAGTTCAAGGGCAAGATCGAGATCAAGTATCTCGGCGGGCAGGAGATCGTGCCGCCGCGCAAGGCCGTCACGGCGCTCAGGCGCGGCCAGTTCAACGTGCTGCACAGCCCGACCGCCTATTACATCGGCACCGTGCCCGAGGGCTACGCCATCCTCGCCGCCAACCAGGGTCCGAAGGCACTGCGCGCGAACGGGGCATGGGAGATCCTGCAGGAGGTCTATCTCAAGAAGGCCGGGGCGCATCTGCTGGCCTGGGGCGAGAACATGACGTCCTACAACACCTATCTCCTCAAGATGCCCAAGTTCGACAAGGACGGCGTGCCCGACCTGACGGGCTTGAAGATGCGGGCGACGGGCACCTACCGTCCGCTGTTCCGGGCGCTCGGGGCGACGACCATCAACATCAAGTCCTCCGAGGTCTTCACCGCGCTGCAGCGCGGCACGGTCGACGGTTTCGGGTTCACCGACATCTCGATCGTCCCGCTCGGCGTGCACAAGATCATCAAGTTCCGGATCCAACCCAACTACTACCAGACCAACACCGTGGTGACGGTCCACGCCGATACCTGGAACAAGCTCGCGCGCGAGAAGAAGGACGCGATGACCGAGCTCGCGAAGGAGTACGAGACCACCTCGGTGCACTGGATCGAGAAGCAGCGCAAGGCCGAGGACAAGCAGGTCATGGCGGCTGGCGTCAAGGACATCGTGCTTGAGGGCAAGGCGGCGGCGCGCTACCTCGACATCGCGCACCAGGAAGTCTGGAAGCAGCTCAAGGAGCGGTCCGAGTA
>JAJDVM010000369.1 GCA_022826125.1 Defluviicoccus sp. | reverse complement strand
CATCTACCACGTGCCGGGCGGGCAGTATTACGACCGGACCAGGATCGACACGTCGCGCGGCGAGCGCTGGTTCTGCTCGGAGAGCGCGGCGCGGGCCGCGGGATGGCGGCGGTCGAGACGATGAGACGGGCTACCGTGAAGCTGTGATTGCCGACCCTCGACATCGCTGTCATCGGCGTGCCCACGATGCGCCTCGATCACAGCGCCGATCGCCAGCGCCTGGCGCTGGAGGATGTCTTCCCGGAGATGGGTGCCGTGGACGTGCCACTGCGCGCTCGGCGCCGGATCGGCCTGGGCAGATAGCCGGATTGCCGTTGCTTGATGAAAGGGCGATCGGGATCGTTTCCGGGCGACTGTATGGATCGGATCGCCACGTTCGGCCGATCTTGCGGTCTGCTCCCGCTTGCCAGAAACCGGCGAATCGGCTATGGGTTTCGTCAGTGACGGAGGCTGACCTCAATTGGTTGAATTAGCGTTGTCGGTATTCGGTATAATGGGACGCCGGACGCCGGACGCCGGACGCCGGACGCCGGACGCCGGACGCCGGACGCCGGACGCCGGACGCCTGCTCTGCGTCGTCTGAGCATCGACGGCGTTCTCTCCCGACCCTCGGCCTAGCTCCTCTACCCCCGTCTGAACCCTCCCGCCGCCGCGACCCACGGCGCTCTCCGGCACATCTTGCTCGCGCTGCCTGCATGCCGCGGTCCCCCGAAGTGCCGGCGCGACGAAGCACCGGAACCGAACGGCTGGTACTCCAGTCGCCGGTCGGCTGTTCAGCCCAAGTCGCCGAAACTCCTGTCGTCGGCGGTCCTCGATTCGGCAGGACCCAACAGCCGGGATCGTGGCCTTCCCGGGGAAACGGGTTCGCGCCCCGGCCTCTCGGCAACCCCATTCCACCGAATTCTCCGGTCCGCGCTTCGGGCCGAAATACCGCGCCGCGCGGCGGGTCTCTCCCTGCCGCCGCTTTCGACATGACAGAACCGAAGGGACAGGAGCGATGAAAAAGACTTCCGTCAGAGCCATTCTCGCCGTCGCGACGCTGGGCTTGGCGTTCGCCGTATCCGGTTGCGGCAGCGGCAGCGATGGAACCGCTTCCATGAACGGATCCGAACAGCCCCCCGCGCCGACGTCGCGGGCGGTTCTGGAATCCGGTCCGGGGCTTCATCTCAGCGATGCGGCGCTCGTACATGCGGACGCGGCCGACAAGACGATCCTGGCGGCGCAGGAGGACGGCGACACGATCCCGACGCAGTCCTCTGTGATCACGCGGGACTTCGACGCCGATACGACCGCAGTGTCGACGAGCGGTTTCAGCGTCAAGTCGATCCGCAGCGACGGCGACGGCGGCTTCCACGTCGTGTTCGTGGACGGCGGTGTCGAAACGCCCGTTCACTTCGCGCGAGGCGATTTCGACGCGAGCGGCAATTCATACCGGATAGACAACGACGGCACCTCGTACATGCTCTGGCGGCACGGCACGAATTTCAATGAGGCCAACCTGACTGCGCGAATTCCTGGATACGATTACATGGCCTCCCTGGGCGGCCAGGTTGGAGACTTCCAAACCGCTGTTGAACGGTTCTGGTTCGTCTTGGGAGCAAGGACGCCGGCCGCGGCCCAGACCATGGGACAGGCAAGCTACAATGGGATTTTATGGGCCGATTCCTGGAATGCCGGAGACCCCTCAGGAGGGCAGAGGCGGCGTCTGGACGGCCATCTGCGGCTGGTCGCCAACTTCGATCTCGGCACGCTGGAAGGTTACATCCGCAACGTGCGTGGATCGGAGCCGGGAGAGCGCGCTCGCTCGCACTGGCCGACCAGCTCATTCAGCATCACGGACGGCAAGTTCAACGACGCGGGGCAGTTCACTGCAACGCTCACGGGTCGCGACAGCGCCGACAACCCGGATCTCGCACAGAGTGCGGCAGGTTATGTCGGCGATCTGCTGGGCGAACTGTATGGACCGCGCGCCGAGGAGATCGGCGCCGTGCTTACCGCCACGCGGGATGCCGCGGGCGACGCCCACGACCGGGTGCTCCAGGGATACGTACGCGGTCAACGAGTGTTCAATACTCATACGGACGACGGGGCTTTCTCCACCGGCGTCGACAGGCACGACACGAATACGCAGACGCCGAGGATCGTTTCCCAGGGCGACGCCAACCGGGTGACCGCGGTTGCACCCGACGGTGTCGGCGGATACCGGATCACCTATCTCGTGGATGGGCAAACGAGGAGCGTGAGTTTCGGACCGGACGATGCTCCGTTCGGAAATGCGGGTGCATCCTATTCGCGCAGGGACGGCGCTTTGCAGCGGTACTGGCGACCCTGGGGCGGTTCCAGGTATTCCAGCGCCGCGACATGGAGCCACAACCGTTACGCCGACGCTGAATCCGACGAATGGGTGTTCGGCACCTGGGGCTACGTGGTTCACGGATCGAGGACGCCGTCGGCCAGCATGCCGACGGTCGGGAGCGCGTCATACCGTGGGGAAGCGTACGCGTACGTCTGGGATCCGCGCCCGGCGAGCGCCTCGGTGCGAGATGCCGAGTTCTATAGGGGCGCTTTGCGCCTGGAGGCGGACTTCGCGGCAGCCAGCATTAGCGGTGTTGTGAATAATCTCGAAGAGCAGCAGAGCGACGGCACTTATGCTGCGATCAACGGACAACTGGATATTGCCGATGGTGGGATCCAAGGCAATGCGCTATCGGCCGACCTATCCGGAAACGGCTTCACAGGCAACCTTCGGGGCGCCTTCTACGGTCCGGCCGCCGAGGAAGCCGCCGGCGTGATGGAAGCGTCCGGCGACGACAACACGCTGCTTCATGGGCGGTTCATCGGACGAAAGCAGTAGGCCATCCTGGATTGGGCCTACGATCCTCCGTCATCGCGGCGGCGGCGGTGATCCTCGCCGCCGCCGCGCCCGGTCTGGCGAGGGGCAACCCGGAGCGCCCTCCCGCGTTCACCGACATGCAGTTCGGCCGGCTGCTGTTCGAGGCCGGCCGGCTCGGGGACGCCCGAGCGTTCCTCGACCAGGCCGAACCCGCCAACAATGAAGAGGCGATCGCGCGGCTGTTCATGCTGGGCCGCATCGAAATGCGCCTCGGCCTGCCGCGCGCGGCGGCCCGCCGCTTCGAGGAAATCCTCGCCCTTCGCCCCGGCCTGACGGCGGCACGGCTCGAACTGGCCACCGCCTATTACGCCGCCGGTCGGGACGGCAAGGCCCGCTACCATTTCGAGCAGGCGCTGGCCGACCGCCTGCCCTCTTCGGTCGAGGACGAGGTAACGCGCTTTCTCGACCGCATCGACAACCGAAGACGCTGGTCGTCCAGCGTCGCGCTCGCGCTCGCGCCGGAAACCAACCCCGCCCGCCGCACGGCTTCCAAAACCGTCAATATCGGCGGTGCGCCGTGGGAGCTCGATCCCGACAGCCGCTCCTCCTCGGGCACCGGCGTCAGGATATCGGGCGGGACCTCGTTCAGCCCGCCGCTCTCGGAACACCTGACCGGGGTGCTCGCCGCCACCGGGTCGGCAAGGCTCTACCGGCGGGGCGAATGGAACGACGTATCGGTCGCGGGCGACATCGGCATCGCGGCGCCCTTCGACCGCGCCGCCGTCTCGGGCGGCGTGCGGCTCGGACGGCGCTGGTTGGACGAGGACGGCTACAGCCGCAGCATCGGTCTCTGGACGCGCGGCCGGGCGCTGCTATCCAACAGGACCCGCATCGGCATCGGATCCGAGATCGCGCGCATCGACCATGACGACGACCGCATCCGCGACGGGTGGCGCCTCGGCGCGAGGCCCGGCCTGTTCCACGCGCTCGCGAGCACGACCGCGATCGAGGCCGAACTCGATTTCGAACTGACGACCGCGAGGGAGAAACGGCTGGGCAGCCGGATGGCCGGGATCGGCGTGACCCTCGCGCATGCCTTCGACGGCGGGCTCTCCATCCGACCCGGCATCGGCGTGTGGGTCCGACGGTTCGGCGGCCGCGATCCGATATTCGCCAAGACCAGGGCCGACACCACGATCCGGCCGTCGATCACCGTCCTCCACAGGTCGCTGCAATACGAAGGATTCGCGCCCCATGTCGGATACAGCTTCGAGACCGCGAGGTCGAACATCGCGATCCACGCATTCCGCAACCATGCGGCCCTGTTCGGCATCTCGCGGAGATTCTGACGGAGTCCACGCGGCCTCCCCTGTTCTCGAAGGATGATGAGGCCCCCAGGAGAGGAGACGACCATGTTTTCCACGATGTACCCGAACAGATCCGTACTGCTGCTGGCGGTGCTGATGTTGACGGTGGGCTACGGTTCGGCAGCAGCCCAGACCGCCGGCAAGACCGAACTCCCTCCCGGCGAGTGGCGGACCTTCAAGGTCGGCGACAAGTGGGTCTGGCGCAACCAGGACGGCAAGGAATCCACCCGAGAGATAATCGCGCTCGACGGCCCGATCGCGACGATACGCAGCGGGGATGGACAATGCACCGTAAAGGTACGCCTAGACGGGTATGCCCGGCCTCTGGCTTGGGAATATTGCCGGTGGAGCGCTTGGGGCAGACAATACGTGTCGAGAAACGGCAACATGTTCCCGCTCAAGGTCGGCAATACCGAGAGCTGGGACTACGAGGGCGGGAACGGGAGCCGAACCTGGTCCGGCACCAGAAACTGCGAGGTGAAGGAGGCCGTCAAGATCACGGTGCCGGCTGGCACTTTCGATACCTATCACGTCCTCTGCACCGAGCAGTGGTGGCGCAACCAGTTCTATTTCTCACCGAAACTCGGGACCACCGTCGCCATCGTCAGGACGCCGCTCGGTCGGGGTAGTTTCAGCCACCTGAAGCTCGTTCGCTTCATTCCGGCCGGGTGAACCGGTTCCCGATGTCG
>JAJDVM010000135.1 GCA_022826125.1 Defluviicoccus sp. | reverse complement strand
AGAACCGGTCGTAATCCCTGACGCTCGCCACCCTGAGCCGCAGCACGTAGTCGATATCGCCGCTCATCCGGTGGGCGCCCTGGATCTCGGGCAGCGTGCGGACCGCCTCCTCGAACTTCTCGAGCCAGCCCTTCTCGTGCGCGTTGGTACGGACGATCACGAACACCGACAGTCCGACACCGACCGCCTCGGGATCGACCAGAGCGACCCGCCCCCGGATCACCTTCCGCTCCTCCATGCGCCTGACGCGGCGCCAGCAGGCGTTGCGCGACAGGCTCGCCCGGCCGGCGAGCTCGTCCATGCTGATCGAGGCATCCTCCTGCAGGCAGCGCAGGAGCCGGCGGTCGATTTCGTCCAGTTTCCCGCTCATCGTGGGATGATGTCCCAATTTCGGGCCGGCTTGCAAACCCTTTGGGACGAATGCCCGGACCCGCCGCGCTATTGTGGAGCCAATCGAACCGCAAGGGGAGCGACCTTCATGGGCCGGCAGCGCACGACCGTCCCGGCGCGACCCCTGCTGGGCGCGTTCACCGAGCACCCGGCGAGCGTGGGCGAGACCTATACCGAGCACATGGCGGCCGCGCTGGGCTACGGCGCCCGGCTGCTCGGCGCCGGCTGCGCGGCGGTCGTCCACGCCCTCGTCCCAGCGCTGTTCGAGACCGCCGCCAGCGACGCGATCCGGGCGATGCACGCGGAGATGGAAGCCCGCGGCGGCGGGGCCAGGCGGGCCGGGCCGGACGGCTGACGCTACTCCGCCTCGTCGGCGGTCGAGGGGCTTTCCTCGGCCTCGTCGTCGCTCTCGCCGGCCGCGCCCTGGGCCGCCCGCTGTTCCCGTTTCCGGGCCTTGGCTTCCAGCCGCGCCGCCTTCTTCTCGGCTTTCGCGAGCTCCCGCTGGCGCCGCTCGAAACTGTAGTTCGGCTTTCGGGCCATTGACGACCTCCGCGGTGTTGGAACGGGGCGGGCACGGTCCGCCCCGTCACGGTGTCAGCCCTCGAGGGCGAGGTTCTCGGCGGCCATCTTGCCGTTCCGGCCGGACACCAGCTCGAAGGAGACCTTACGCCCTTCTTCCAGCGTGGCAAGGCCGGCCCGCTCGACGGCGCTGATATGGACGAACACGTCCCTCGAGCCGTCC
Organism: Defluviicoccus sp.; assembly: GCA_022826125.1. Taxonomy (GTDB): domain Bacteria; phylum Pseudomonadota; class Alphaproteobacteria; order MPNO01; family MPNO01; genus MPNO01. The sequence continues at coordinate 3,373 of JAJDVM010000135.1, read as the reverse complement.
TCCGGCTCGATGAACCCGTAACCCTTGGCGGGGTTGAACCACTTGACGGTCCCTGTAGCCATGATCGCTTCCTTTCACGACGGTCTGGCGAAGCGCCGCCTCGTGCGACGCCCCTCGAAAAAACGTTCTCAATGTCGGGGAAGAAACCTGGCCGCCCGCTCGCGCGGACAATCGGGTCACCAACAACGACCTGGCAACGCGGGCCGGACCATACAGGCAAATCCCGGGCGCGCAAGGGCAACGATGGGGATGGGCCGGCGGGCGGCGTCACTCGTCCGGCGGAACCAGGCTTTCGAGGCGGGCGATCAACACCGGCAGATCTTCATGGACGACTTTCCAGATAATCTCTGTATCGATATCGAAATAGGCGTGAACGATCCGGTTACGCAGCCCGACAATCTCCCGCCAAGGAATCCCGGTATGCGCCTCCTTGGTAGCCTCGCTTACGCGGGAGGCGGCTTCGCCGACGACTTCCAGGGTCTTGAAAATCGCGTTCTGATGCAGATCGCTCCGCTCGAATTCCGCATATGTCATGCCTGCCGCGAACCGCGCGGCCTTGCGCGCGGCGGCAAGCATGTCGAGCAGATACGAGTCATCGCGCCGCATAAATGACCTCGGCGGAGTCGAGAATCTCCTTTCGGCGGATGTAATTCGGGCTGCGTTCCACCGACCGGCGCGTCAGGACGTCCACCTGCCTGCCGAACAGTTCCGACAATTCGGCGGCCATGCTCACGAAACGGAACCCCGGAACGCGGCCCGGCTCGAATTCGATCAATACGTCGACATCGCTCTCGGGGCCGAAATCGTCCCGCACCGCGGAGCCGAAGATCGCGAGCCAGCGGATGCCGTGCGCCCGGCAGAACGCGGCGAGCTCGTCGCTGGGGATGGTCAGTTGCGGGTTCATGTCTCGAAGACCCGGTCGGTGTCCGGGGCGATTGTACCATGCCGGCCGCCGGCCTTCCGCGTTCGAAACGGCCGGGGGCTCAAACCCCCGCCGGCGGCAGCGAGCCCGCCACCGAGGGCAGCGCGGCCACCCTTGCGTGCCACGCCGCCAGCCCCGGGCGTCCGGTCCGCCAGTCGAACTCCGGCAGGCGGCGTTCGACGTCCAGCGCGCAGAACAGGAAGAGCTGCGGCATGTCGGGCGGGCCCCGGTACGCCGGCCCGCCGATCTCCGCCTCGAAAAGGTCGGCGAGGCGCGCGGCGCGGCGGCGTTCGTGCTCGATTATGCCGGGCGACCGCTCGGTCTCCGGGCGCATCGTCTCGCGCGCCCAGAGCGCCACCCCGTCCAGCATGCTGCGCGCCGTCGCCCGGCGGCGGCGGTGCGGCCAGTGGCCGGCGCCGTCCGGCGCGGCGAAGCGGAGCGGGGGGGCGAGCGCGTCGATATAGTCGACGATCACGTCGGTGTCCTCGAAGCCCGAGCCGTCGTCGAGCCGCAGGAACGGGATCCGGCCGGACGGGTTGAAGGCGAGCATCGGGTCGTCCGGCACCCGGGTCCGCGTCCAGACCAGCTCGATCCCGTCCAGCCCCTTCTCCAGCCGCGCGATCATCGCGAGGCGGGCGTAGGGCGAGGTGGGGGTGACGTAGAGTTTCATTCGACCGTCATGGCGTCCCTCGATACGGCCCCTCGGGCCTACTCGGGATGAGGATAGAGGAAAAACGCCCTCATCCTGAGTAGCCGCCGAAGGCGGCGTATCGAAGGACCTACCCCATCTCCAGCGTGTGCAGCTCGCGGCGCAGGATCTTGCCGGTGGACGTGGTCGGCAGGTCGGGGACGATCTGGATCTCGCGCGGCACCTTGTAGGCGGCGAGCCGGTCGCGGCAGAAGCCGACCAGCTCGTCGGGCTCCGCCCGCCGGTCCGGCTTGAGCACCACGTAGGCCTTGGCGACCTCGCCCTTGGCCTCGTCCTTCCTCGCGCCAACGCCCACCATCGCGACCGCCGGGTGGGCGGAGATCACGCGCTCGATCTCGGCCGGGTAGATGTTGAACCCGGCGGTCAGGATCATGTCCTTCTTGCGGTCGACGATGTAGAAATAGCCGTCCTCGTCGACCTTGCCGAGATCGCCCGAATGCAGCCAGCCGTCGGGCTCGACGGTCTCGCGCGTCGCCTTCTCGTTGCCGTAATAGCCCATCATCACGAACGGGCCCTTGAACATCAGCTCGCCGACCTCGCCCGTGGGCAGCTCCCTCGACGCGTCCTCCGGGTCGACGATGCGGGCGCGGTGGTAGAACATCTCGATCCCGACCGAGCCCAGCCGGTTCTCGCCGTAGCAATGCTGCATCAGCCCGGGCCCGGCGAGCTCGGTCATGCCCCACAGCTCGAAGACCTCGCAGCCGGCGCGCGCGCGCCACTCCTCGGCCTTGGCGACCGGCATGGTCTGCCCGCCGGTGACGCAGCGCGTCAGCGAGGAGAGGTCGAACGTCTCGAACTCCGGATGGGCCAGCATGTAGAGATACATCGTCGGCACGCCGTCGGTGATGGTGGCGCGATGGTCCTGGATGCCCCGGAGCGCGTCGCCCGCGTCGAACTTCTCGAACAGCACCAGCGTCGAGCCGAACAGGAAGTTGAGGTTCATCAGCGTGCCGCCATAGACATGCGCGCAAGGGAGCGCGGTGAGCTGCACGTCGTGCTCGCCGCGCACGTTCATCGCCGCGGTGACGGCGGCGTTGAGCACCACCGAGCGGTGGCTCAGCATCGCCCCCTTGGGAAAGCCGGTCGTCCCCGAGGTGTAGCAGATGGTCGACAGCGATTCCGGGTCGACCTTCGCCGGCTCGAAATCCTCCGATCCCGACGCCGCCAGCGCGTCGAACGAGGCCGCCCCCTCGGCCTCGCCGAACACTACGATCTCGGCGAGATGCCCCTCCTCCCTGAGCGGCAGGATCGGCGCCGCCCGGTCGGCGGTGGTGAACAGCACCTTGGCGCCGCAATCCTTCACCACGTAGGCGACCTCGTCCGGGGTCAGCATCACGTTGATCGGGTTCGCGACCGCGCCGAGCTTGTGGATCGCGTAGTAGCTGACGATCCACTCCCAGGAGTTCAGGGCGTAGAGGGTGACGCGGTCGCCCGCCTCGACGCCGATGTCGCGGAGGCCGTTGGCGAGCCGGTTCGAGAGCGCGTTCAGCTCGTTGAAGCTGAACCGGCGGCCGCCGACGATGAGCGCGGTCTTGTCGCCGTACTGCCGGGCGGACGTCGGCAGCACCTCACCGAGTGTCGTCAGCATTCCGATACCTCCGGGCTGATTCGGGTTGCCGCCCGTCCGATGCCGTTCGCGTCCCTCAGGCGGCGGTCGGGGCGGCGGCGAAGCGGGCGGAGAGGCGGGCGCCGGAGGCCGCGTCGAAGAGGAAGCCCCCCTCGAGCGGGAATCGCACCGCCAC
>JAJDVM010000337.1 GCA_022826125.1 Defluviicoccus sp. | reverse complement strand
CGCGGTGTTCAGCGCGACGATGCCGATATTGGCGTACCAGCGCAGCCAGCGCGGCTGGCTCGGCGCCCGCCTCGGCGCGGCCAGCTCCCACAGCGCCACGACGGCGAAGATGCCGACGAAGAAGCCGAGCCTGATCGCGGGTTCGTTCGCGGCGATGAAGTCCGGCATTCGTCGGTCCTTGAGAGCACCTTTCGCGCGCCAGGAGCCTATCCGCGTCGGTCGGAACCGTTGCCGGCCCGTCCCGACGGATGAGTCGCCGCCCTTCGATACGCCGCTTCGCGGCTACTCAGGGTGAGGATACCGTTGGACTCGGACAGAAAACTTCCTCATCCCGAGTAGGCGCGCCAGCGCCGTATCGAGGGACGCGCCGTAAGCCATGGTAGCACGGGAGCGGCACGCGAGACCCGGGCGGCCTCCGCCGACCATGACGGGTGGAGGAGTCGGTGCCCCTGTACCCTCGGCCCGGCCGCCGTGCTAAGTTCGCCGCCCTCCGAACATCCCGGCGATTCCCCAATGCATCCGGTCGCGGAAGACATTCTGACATTCTGGTTCGAGACCACCGACCTTTCCGCCGAGTTCGAGCGGAAGCAGGTCTGGTTCCGCTCGACGCCGGAGTTCGACCGGGAAATCGCCCGGCGCTACACCGGTATTCACGAGCGGGCCGCCGGCGGGGCGTTCGACCGTTTCGTGGAGTCCCGGGCCGAATGTCTCGCCCTGATCGTCGCTCTCGACCAGTTTCCGCGCAACATCTTCCGCGGCACGCCGCGCGCCTTCGCCGCCGACGCCAAGGCGCGCGAGATCGCCCGCATAGCGCTCGACAGGGGCCATGACGAGGGGCTTTGTCCGGCGTTCAAGGCGTTCTTCTACCTCCCCTTCGAGCACAGCGAGAGCCTCGCCGACCAGGAGCGCGCGCTGGTGCTCTATGGCGGGCTCGGCGAGGAGCGCGCGCTACAGGCCGCGATCGGCCACCACGACGCGATCCGCCGCTTCGGCCGCTTCCCGCACCGCAACGAGGTGCTGGGACGCGAGAACACGCCCGAGGAGGCGGAATATCTCAAGGACCCGCCGAGCTGGGGGCTGACCGCGGCCGAGTTCGCCGAGTGGGAGCGCGAGAAGGAAGCGCGCCAAAGAGCGTCGGCCGGCTGACGCGGCAAGGGGAAGCGGATGGAGGAGAGATACACCAAGGGTTTCCCGGTCTCCTGGGAACAGCTCCACCGGGACGCCCGCGCGCTCGCCTGGCGGCTCGCCTCGATGGGGCCGTGGAACGGCGTCATCGCGGTGACGAGGGGCGGGCTGGTGCCGACCGCGATCGTCGCGCGCGAGCTCGAGCTCCGCATGATCGACACGATCTGCGTCACCTCCTACGACTGGAAGGACCAGGGCGGGATCGAGATCCTCAAGGGGATCGAGGGCGACGGCGAGGGGCTCCTGATCGTCGACGATCTCGTCGATACCGGGCAGACCGCCTCGCTGGTCCGCGACATGCTGCCCAAGGCGCATTTCGCCACGGTCTACGCCAAGCCCGCCGGGCGGCCGATGGTCGATACCTTCATCACCGAGGTCAGCCAGGACACCTGGATCTACTTCCCCTGGGACATGGAGCTCCAGTTCGTCCAGCCCATCGTCCAGGCGACGCCGCCGGGGTAGGGTGGTCGGAAACGGGAGAGAGCGGCGGGAAAGGACGTTCCCGCCCCGTATCTTCCGCGCCTTCCGCGCCTTCCGCGCCGCTCCTATAATCGCCGGCTTCCGATGGCAGAGGAGGCCGGGCGAGGCGTGGCCGGGCGATCGATCCGAATCCTGCTCAACGGCGAGCCCTGCGAGATCCGGGACGTGCCGCCGGCGACGACGGTGCTCGACTGGCTGAGGACGGAGAAGCGCCTCACCGGCACCAAGGAGGGCTGCGCCGAGGGCGATTGCGGCGCCTGCACGGTGGTCCTCGGTATCCCGGACGGCGGCGGGCTGCGCCACGAGGCGGTCAACAGCTGCCTGATGACTGTGCCCCAGCTCGCGGGCAGGGCGCTCCTCACCGTCGAGGGGCTGGCGGCGAACGGGCGGCTCCACCCCCTCCAGAAGGCGATGGTCGAGGCCGACGCCAGCCAGTGCGGGTTCTGCACGCCGGGCATCGCGATGGCGCTCTACGCCTTCCTCGAAGGCGGCGAGGAGCCGGAGGTCGAGACGATCCACGACGCGCTCGCCGGTAATCTCTGCCGCTGCACCGGCTACCGGCCCATCGTCGACGCCGCCCGCAAGGCGGAGCGCTCGCCGGCGCCCGTTTCCGCCGGGCCGGTTCCCGAGGCCGGACCCGGTTACGAGGCCGGCGCGCAAATCTTCTTCGCGCCCCGGACGCTGGACCAGCTGGTCGCGCTGCGCGCGGCGCACCCGGACGCGCCCATCCTCGCCGGCGGCACCGATCTCGGGCTGCTGTTCTCCAGGGAACGCCGCGCCTTCGACGCGATAGTCTCGGTCGCGCGGGTGGGCGAGCTGGACCGGCTGGAAATCCGCGAGGACGAAATCGAGATCGGCGCGGCGGTCACCTACACGCGGGCGCTCCCCGTTCTGGACGCGGAATATCCGGGGATGGGCGAGCTGATCCGCCGCATCGGCTCGCGCCAGATCCGTAATCTCGGCACGATCGGCGGCAATATCGGCAACGCGTCTCCCATCGGCGACATGCCGCCCTGCCTGATCGCGCTCGACGCGACGCTGGTTCTGCGCGGGGCGGAGGGGGCGCGCGAAATGCCCATCGGGGATTTCTTTCTCGACTACCGCAGGACCGATTTGCGCCCGGGCGAGGTCATCGAGGCGGTGCGCGTGCCGCGCCTCGCGCCCGGCGAGGTCTTCCGCACCTACAAGGTCTCCAAGCGATACGACCAGGACATCTCGGCGGTGATCGGGGCCTATCGCCTCACCCTCGCGGACGGCCGCGTGACCGACGCGAGGATCGCCTACGGCGGCATGGCGGCGACGCCGAAACGCGCCCGCCACGCCGAACGCGCGCTGATCGGCGGGTCCTGGGACGGCGCGGCCGTCGAAGGCGCGAAGCGGGCGATGGAGGACGATTTCGAGCCGATCGACGATTTCCGCGCCGGCGCCCGCTACCGCGCCGCGGTCGCCGCCAACCTGCTGGAACGCCTCCACCTCCAGACCGCCGGGGGGGACGCGCCGACCGGGGTGTTCGCGCTGTGACCGCCGCGACGCTCAAGGGCGGGGTCCACCGCGCATGGCGCCACGACAGCGCCGAGAAGCACGTCACCGGGCGCGCGGTCTATATCGACGACATGCCGGCGGTTCCCGGCACGCAGGAGGTCTGGCTCGCCACCAGCCCGCACCCGCACGCCCGCATCCTCTCGCTCGACTGCGCGGCGGCGCGCGCGATCCCCGGGGTGAGCGCCGTCGTCACCGCCGCCGACATCCCGGGGGTCAACGACGTCGCCCCGATCTTCTCGGGCGAGCCGATCCTGGCCGAACGCGTCGCCGAATATGTCGGCCACCCGATCGCGGCCATCGCCGCCGCCGACCGCGACACCGCGCGGCGGGCGGCGGCGCTGGTCGCGGTCGAGTACGAGCTGCTGGAGCCGATCCTCACCATCGAGGAGGCGCTGGAGCGCGAGAGCTACGTCGCGAAACCGCAGATCATGAGGCGGGGCGACGCGGCCGCCGCCATCGCCGCCGCGCCGCACCGGATCGCGGGCGAGGCGGGCTGCGGCGGACAGGACCATTTCTACCTCGAAGGCCAGATCGCGCTCGCCGTGCCGCGGGAAGATTCCGACATGCTGGTCTATTCCTCGACCCAGCATCCGACCGAGGTGCAGCACGGCGTGGCGCACACGCTCGGCCTGCCGGCCAACGCGGTCACCGTCGAGGTCAGGCGGATGGGCGGCGCGTTCGGCGGCAAGGAGAGCCAAGCGACCATCGTCGCCGCCATCGCCGCCGTGCTCGCGCGCGCCTCCGGCCGGCCGGCGAAGCTCCGGCTCGCGCGCGACGACGACATGATCGTCACCGGCAAGCGGCACGACTTCCTGTTCCGCTACGAGGCCGGGTTCGACGAGAACGGCCGGATCGCCGGGCTCGACATCCTGTTCGCCGCGCGGGCGGGGAACGTCGCCGACCTCTCGACCTCGGTGATGGGGCGTGCGCTCTGCCACGCCGACAATTGCTACGACATCCCGAACGCGCATTTCCGCGGCTATTGCTGCAAGACCAACACGGTCTCCAACACCGCGTTCCGCGGCTTCGGCGGTCCGCAGGGGATGGTCGTCATTGAGCTCGCCATCGAGCACATCGCCCGCACGCTCGGGATCGACGTCGAGGCGGTGCGCCGCGCCAACTATTACGGCGATGCGCCCAGGAACGTCACGCCCTACGGCCAGGCCGTCGACGACAACATCATCGGGGAGGTGGTGGAGGGGGTCTGCGAGAGCGCCGACTACGAGGCGCGAAGGCGCGAGGTCGCCGCGTTCAACGAGACCAGCCCGGTGATCAAGAAGGGCATCGCGATGGTGCCGATCAAGTTCGGCATCTCCTTCAACGTCAAGAGCCTCAACCAGGCCGGCGCGCTGGTCCATGTCTATACCGACGGCAGCGTCCACCTGAACCACGGCGGCACCGAGATGGGGCAGGGGCTCTACGTCAAGATCGCCCAGGTGGTCTCGGAGGCGTTCCAGATCGACCTCGACCGGATCAGGGTCTCGCCCGCCTCGACCGACAAGGTGCCCAACACCTCGGCCACCGCGGCGTCGTCGGGATCCGACCTCAACGGCATGGCGGCGCTGGACGCGGCCAACCGGATCAAGGAACGGATGACCGGCGTCGCGGCCGAGCATTTCGGGGTCGCGCCCGGCGAGATCCGCTTCGCCGACAACCGCATCTATGCCGGCAACCGGAGCCTCGCCTTCGACGAGCTCGCGAAGATGAGCTGGGCGGAGCGCGTCTCGCTGTCGGCCACCGGCTTCTATCGCACCCCCGACATCCACTGGGACGGCGAGACGATGCAGGGCCGCCCGTTCTTCTACTACGCCTACGGCGCCAGCATCGCCGAGGTCGCCATCGACACGCTGACCGGGGAGAACCGGGTGCTGCGCGCCGACCTCCTGGAGGATTGCGGGTCGTCGCTGAACCCGGCGATCGACCTCGGCCAGATCGAGGGCGGGTTCGTCCAGGGCATGGGCTGGGTGACGATGGAGGAGCTGTGGTGGGACGGGGAGGGGCGGCTCCGGACGCACGGCCCGTCCACCTACAAGATCCCCGGCAGCCGCGACGTGCCGCCGGTGTTCAACGTCCACATTCTCGAGGACTCGCCCAACCCGCACCCGACGATCTTCCGGTCCAAGGCGGTGGGAGAGCCACCGCTGATGCTGGCGCTCTCGGTCTGGCTCGCGATCCGCGACGCGGTCGCCTCGCTCGCCGGGCACCGCCGCTTCGTCCGCCTCGACTCGCCGGCGACGCCGGAGCGGGTGCTGGCCGCGGTCGAGGAGGTCCGGGCGCCGTGAAGCTCGCCGCGCTCAACGAGGCGTCGCGCGAGGAATTCGTCGCCGCGCTGGGCCCGGTGTTCGAGCATTCGCCGTGGATCGCCGGCGAGGCCTGGGCGGCGCGGCCCTTCACGTCCGTCGAAGAGGTTTTCGAGGCGATGACGGCGGCGATCGCCGCGGCCGAGGACGACATGAAGCTCGCCTTGATCCGCGCCCACCCCGATCTCGCCGGCAAGGCAGCGCGGGCCGGCGCGCTCACCGAGCACTCGACCCGCGAGCAGCAGGGCGTTGGGCTCGACCGGCTGAGCGACGAGGAGTTCGAGCGCTTCCACCGGCTCAACGCCGCCTATCGCGAACGGTTCGGTTTTCCCTTTATCGTTGCCGTCCGATTGCATACGAAGGACAGTATTCTGGATGCTTTCGAGCAGCGCCTCGCCAACGACGCGCCGGCGGAGATGGAAGAGGCGCTGCGCAATATCGGTCTGATCGGCCGGTTCCGGCTGCTCGACCTGTTGCGGGACTGAGACGCGACGATGGAATCGATCCTCAGCGAATGGGTCAACCTGGTCCTCCGGTGGGCCCACATCATCACCGGCATCGCCTGGATCGGCTCGTCCTTCCTATTCATGTGGCTCGACAGCCATCTGGAGAAGCCCGACCCGCCGCGCAGGAACGTCGAGGGCGAGCTCTGGATGACCCACAGCGGCGGCTTCTACGTCGTCGAGAAGATGGACCTCGCGCCCGAGGAGGTGCCGCGCACCCTGCACTGGTTCAAGTGGGAGGCGGCGTGGACCTGGATCACCGGGTTCCTGCTGCTCTGCCTGATGTACTATTACGGGGCGGAGATCTACCTGATCGACCGCGCGGTGGCGGATCTCTCCAGGCCCGAGGCCATCGCCATCGGCCTCGCGCTGCTGGCCGGCTCGTGGTTCGTCTACGACGCGCTCTACAAGTCGCCGCTCCGGCACCGGGGCGTCCTGGTCGAGTGCCTCGGCTTCGGGCTCCTCATCCTCGTGGCTTACGGTCTCACCCACGTGTTCAGCGCGCGCGGCGCCTACATGCATATCGGCGCGATGCTGGGCACCATCATGGTCGCCAACGTCTGGATGATCATCATCCCGGCGCAGCAAAAGCTGGTCGACGCGACCAAGGCGGGCACGGCGCTCGACGCCCGCCTCGCCTTCAACGCCAAGCAGCGCTCGGTCCACAACAACTACATGACGCTGCCGGTCATCTTCATCATGATCTCGAGCCACTACCCGAGCACGTTCGGCCACGAACATGCCTGGGCGGTGCTCATCGTGGTGTTCATCGCGGGCGCGCTGGTGCGCCACTGGTTCAACCTGCGCAATGCGGGGCGGAGCCGGTTCTGGCCGATCCCGGCGTCGGTGGTCCTCATCCTCGCGGTGGTCTATGCGAGCCTTCCCGGCGGCACGATGACCGCGGAGGACGAGGACGCCGACCCCGTCACCTTCGCCGAGGCCTACGATATCGTCGCCAGGCGCTGCGTCTCCTGCCACGCGGCGAAGCCGTCCGACGAGAATTTCGACGTGCCGCCAAAGAACGTCGTCTTCGACACCGCCGAGCAGATCCGCGACCAGGCGCCCAAGATCCGGGCGGTCGCGGTGCTTACCAGGACCATGCCGGTCGGCAACGAAACCGAGATGACCGACGAGGAGCGCCGCATCCTCGGGCGCTGGATCGCCGAGGGCGCAGAGATTGAATAGGCGCGGGCAGCGCGCGTTCGCGGCCGCGCTGCTTCTCCTCGCGGCGTCGGCCCCCGCGCACTCCCTCGCCCAGGCGCCCGCCTTCGCCGACGGCAGCTGGCCCGCCGTGGACGGCTATGCCGACAATCTCGGGGCTGCCGTCGCGCTCGAAAGCACGAGCCCGTTCGGGCTGTCGGACGTCCGCGCCAAAGGGCAGGAGCCGACCCGCGTGCCGGCGACGCTGTTCCTGCCGGCGGACCGGAAGACGGGACGCAGGGTGCCGGCGGTGGTTCTGCTGCACGGCGCGGCGGGCGTCCTCTACCAGCGCGAGTTGACCTATGCCCGCCAGTTCGCGGCGATGGGCGTCGCCGCGCTGGTGATCGACGTGTTCGGCGGCCGCCGCGACCGGGCCAGCGGCTTCATCGAACGGCTGCTGGAGATCACCGAGACGATGATGATCGCCGATGCCTATGCCGGGCTCCGCTTCCTCGGCCGCCACGAGGCGGTCGACCCAGGCAGGGTGGCGCTGATGGGCTTCTCCTACGGCGGCATGGCGTCGGTGCTCGCCGCCTATGCCCAGGTCGCCGAGACGATGGCGCCGGGCGGCCTCCGCTTCGCCGCCCACGTGGCGTTCTACGGCCCCTGCATCGCGCGTCTCGAGGACAGCAGGGCGACCGGCGCGCCGGTGCTCATGGTCTGGGGCAACGAGGACGCGCTGATCGACCCGGAGCGCTGCGCCGAGATCGCATCCGACCTGACGCGGGGCGGCGCGCGGGTCAGCACCGTCGCCTACGAGGGCGCCTATCACCAGTGGGACGGCGCCTGGGAGGGGCCGTTCGAGATCGGCCGCAGCCTCGCCGATTGCAGCTTCCGGGTCAGCCGAAACGGCATCGCGCGCGACCGGCTCACCTGGCTCCCGATGACCGATCCCTGGCTGCGGCGGATCATCCTCGGGCTCTGCGTCGCCGGCGAGGGCTACCTGATCGGCCGCGACGACAAGGTGAGGGCGCGGTCGAACCGCGACGTGGGCCGCTTCCTGGCCGCGGCGTTCACACGAAAGGGGAGCGGCGATGGGTAGGCTGACGACGCATGTGCTCGATACCGCGAACGGCCGTCCGGCCGCGGGCGTCAGGATCGCGCTCTACCGCGCCGAGGACCAGAACCGCGCGGTCGCCGCCGCGACCACCAACACCGACGGGCGCTGCGACGGGCCGATCCTCGAAGGCGAGGAGTTCGGCGCGGGCGTGTACGAGCTGATCTTCCACGTCGGAGACTATTTCCGCGACGCCGGGCACGAAGGGCCGTCGCCCCCCTTCCTCGACGTGGTCGTGATCCGCTTCGGCATCGCAAGCGCCGACGAGCACTACCACGTCCCCCTGCTGGTTTCTCCGTTCGGCTACACGACCTACCGGGGGAGTTGAGGGGGCGGTCCCTCGATACGGCGCTGGCGCGCCTACTCGGGATGAGGGCCAACAAAAGCCACCCTCACCCTGAGTAGCGGCGAATCCCCTATCGAAGGGGGATTATATACCTAAGTCACATTTTTTTCTTGAAGCCCTCGCCCCAGTGGCTTACATTAAAGTCACATTGGAGGGGCGGACATGGCACAGAAGGCACCCGGAAAGTCGCACCGCAAGGGGCTCACGCTCGTTGAGCTGATCGACCTGTTCCCCGACGACGCGACCGCCGAGGCGTGGTTCGCGCGGGGACGGTGGCCCGATGGCCCGTACTGCCCCAAATGCGGATCGTTCAACGTCCAGTCGGACATCAAGCACAAGACGATGACGCACCGCTGCCGGGACTGCACGAGCGGCAGCGGCAAGAGCAAGACGATGTTCTCGATGAAGACCGGCACGATCATGGAAGGATCGAAGCTCGGCTACCGGGTGTGGGCGATCGCGGTCTACCTAGTCGCGACGAACCTCAAGGGCGTTTCGTCGATGAAGCTGCACCGGGATCTCGGCGTTACGCAGAAGACCGCCTGGCATCTGGCGCACCGCATCCGCAAGGCGCTGGGCCGGAACGAGGCACCGTTCCCCGGCCCTGTCGAAGTCGACGAGACCTATATCGGTGGGAAGCGGAAGAACATGCCGCTCAAGAAGCGGAAGGCGATGAAGGGCCGCGGCGCGGTCGGCAAGACCGCCGTGGTTGGCGCGAAGGATCGGACCATCAATGTGGTGTCGGCGGTGCCGGTGCGAGGAACCGACAAGCCGTCGCTGCAACGCTTCATCGCGGATCGCGCGGCGCCCGGCTCAACGGTCTACACGGACGAGCACGCCAGCTACGAGGGGATGCCGTTCGAGCATGAAGCGGTCAATCACTCGGTGGGCGAATACGTCCGAGGGCAAGCGCACACCAACGGCATGGAGTCCTTCTGGTCCATGCTCAAGCGCGGCTACCATGGAACCTTTCACCACTTCTCCGAGAAGCACACCGGCCGCTATGTCGAGGAGTTCGCAGGGCGCCACAACATGCGGAACCGTGATACGCTGGACCAGATGGGCGAGATCGTCGAGGGGATGATCGACAAGAGGCTCAAGTATCGCGATCTGACCGCTTGAGGCGTGAGGGCGCGTAAGCGGTCTTCCTCCCCTCCCGACGCGACACATTGTGCCGGGAGGGCTTCGCCGTGTCTACCTTTCAAGCGCCTGCAACAATTTCTCGGCCATCTCACGCAGATCGCCAGGGCGGATCCGATACGCGATCCAAGGGAAGCCGTGATAGTCGGGCGGACGGAGCGCCAAGAGTAGAAACTCTTCTTCGCCTTCAATTCGCGCCAATTCGACCCCTCTCAAGTCGAGAACGTGAGGGTATTCGTCGTTGGGCACGGAACCTTCCTCAAGCTCCTTCCGAGTGAATTCGAACGGATCGCTCACGGTAGCTGACTCCTTCCGTGGGTGATGTGCCGCCCCCGGTCTGGCGGGACCGGGGGCGGCGATACTCTACTTCGTGCCGTACCAGGTGCCGACGAAAACGCCAGACGTTCCACCTGATGTCACGGCTTCACCGCCGAGCGTTCCGGTGACAAGGCGCGGATCGCCGGTAGCGTCGAGGCGGCTTGAGAACATCCCGCCCCAATAGCCGGTGTTGCGCGTGAAGGCGAGCTGCGGGTGTTCGAGCCGCACGGTCGAGCCCCGGAAGGTGCCTCGCGAATCGAATGAAACAGCCCCCAAGCGGAGACGGTAATCGGAGGCGTAGCCGTCGAGGATGACGTTGTCGATGTTGCCCCCGATAGTTCGGGACGCGAAGTCCGCCGAGAGCCGGAGGTCTCCAGCCCACTCGCCGATCTCGGTCTCGCCCCGATACTGCGGGAAATCCGATCCATAGGTAGAGCCGTATAGCCCTCCGGCTTCCCCGCGATAGGTAGCGCTGCCCTGAACCGGCATCGTGGGCCTCGAGGCGAGCGAGATTTCCGGCCCGTCGATGAACGCGCCCGCGTCGTCGGCGATCGCACCGGAGCCCAGCACATCGCCGCTGACGTGCAGCCAGTAGCCGCCGGCCAGGTAATCGGTGGGATCGGAGTTGAGCCAGGAGACGGCCACATAGGCGGCGGTCGTCTCGCTGGGCCGATAATCGACGATGTACCCATCGGCGCCGCGATCATGGCCGGGGATCGGCGTGTAATCGTACAGGTAGCCGTCCGTGTGATCGTCGCTCGAACTCAAGTGGACATCATTGCCGCGCTGCCGGCGGACCGAGAGCGTGAATTCGTCGCCGTCGAACGTCGTTCTCACTCGGTCCGTCGAGATCCCGGTCACGCCGTCCCGGCTGGCCGACTGGCTCACGCTGCCGAAGAGCGGAAGAGAGCTCGCGGCCCGGTTCGCCGCGGCAGTAACGCCGCTCGCCTGCACGGTTGCGGACGCCGATGCGGTCGGCCGCTCCGCGTCGAGGTCGGGCATGTTGCCCGAACTGGAACCACCACCACCACCGCCGCAGGCCGCGAGAAGGGTGAGCGAGACTGTGGCGGCGACTGCCGCGATGCACTTCCGTGGTTTCATGGGGTATCCCCTGCTTGGCCGGCCGGGCGGGTGCCGGGCCGTTGCGACTTCTCGCAGATGGAGAAAGTCCTGCCTATTCGCCAGGACCGGGGAGCTACCCCGGCCCGGATACAGGCTGTTCTATTCAGCAGGCGACCCGACCATGCGGGACCTGCGAGAAGTCGCGGGGGTAGTGTGGCGAGTCGGTAGTGGATAGTCTACTGTCTACTCGGTGCAGAGCGGGGGCCGTGCGATGGATGCACAAGAACGGAAGGAACTTGTCGAGCTGATTCAGGCAGCGGTGGCCGTCGAGGTGGCGGCAGCGCTGATCCCGATAGAGGAACGGCTAGACAAGATCGAGGATAGCGTATCGACGATCCGCCGCGTCGTGACAGACGACATTCGGCCCGCCATTGACGGCATGCGCCACGACATCCAGAACCTCTACCGGGGTCAAGCCGAGATCCGACGCGACATCCAGAGCCTGCCGCTTCGCCAGCCGGAACCAGCGGAGTAACCCGATGACGAAGCCGAGGGAGAAGCCGGTCGTGCGCGTGCGGCCCTTCCGGTATCAGCCGTCCAAGGCCGAACTCGAAGCCGATGTCACCGTGGATGCCTCGCCCGAGGACATCCGAGACGCGCTGATGCGATCCGTCACGGTCGAGGAGACCGAGGACGCCTAGTCACGGCCGATGTGACTTAGGTATATAATCCCCTATCGAAGGGCCCCATCAAAACGTCGTCGGCTCTTCCGCTATCTCGCGGCGCTCGTCGATGTCGAAGCGGTCGCTGTAGATCGGCCTGCCGCCGGTGTTGGGGCCCGGGTATTGGCAAAACACGATGGTCACGCCGTTCTCGGTACGGAGCTCGCGCTCGACATGCGGGTCGGGGTGGAAGACGAAGGTGCCGGCGGTGAGCGTCTCGCCGTTCACCGTGCATTCGCCCTCGGTGATGTACCAGACCTGCGCGAAGTCGTGGGCGTGGTCGGGGAAGTGGCCGCCGGGCTCGAAGCGGGTGACGCCGAACAGCGGCTCGGTCGGGTCCTCCTCGCGCGGGTGGAAGGCGATCTTGCCCCATTCGCCCGGCCAGCGGATGCGTTTCCATTCGAGGTCGTCGACATGGACCGCGCGGTGCGGCACGCGCTCCTCGATCAGCCTCGCCACCTGCGCTTCCCGTTCCCCGGCCATTTTCGCCCCTTCCCTCGCGGTTGTAGGGTTTCGATCTGACCATTCCACCGGGCGGATGACAACATGGATCTGGGGCTTGAGGGAAAGCATGCGCTGATCACCGGGGCGTCGCGGGGCATCGGGGAAGCGATCGCCCGCCGCCTCGCGGACGAGGGCTGCCGGCTGACGCTCGCCGCGCGGTCGGCGGACGGGCTGGCGGCGCTGCGGGACGAACTCGCGGTGGCGCGCGGCGTGCGGGTGAACGACATCGCGATCGACCTGACCGAAGAGGGCGCGCCTGCCCGGCTGGCGGAGGAGGCGGGACCGGTCGACATCCTGATCAACAACGCGGGCGCGATCCCGCCCGGCCGGCTGCACGAGATCGGCGGCGCGGAATGGCGCGCGGTCTGGGACCTCAAGCTGTTCGGCTATATCGACCTGACCCGGGCGGTCTATCCCGCGATGGCGGCTTCGGGCGGCGGGGCGATCGTCAATATCTGCGGGGCGAGCGGCGAACGGCCCAAGGCCAACTATATCTGCGGGGCCACCGCGAACGCGGCGCTGATGGCGTTCACCCAAGCGCTCGGCGGCGACAGCATGAACGACGGAATACGGGTCGTCGCACTCAACCCCGGCCCGACGGAGACCGAACACCTCGTCCGGCTGACCAGGAATTCGGCGGCCGAGAAGCTGGGCGACCCGGAGCGCTGGCGCGAGCTCTGGGCGCCGCTTCCCGACGGGCGCACCGCGACGGTGGACGAGATCGCCGACACCGCGGCCTTCCTCGCCTCGCCGCGCTCCTCCTACATCTCGGGCACGGTCGTCACCGTCGATGGCGGCTACTGCAACCGGGGCTCGCTGATGTAGCCCGACTTCCGCAACTCGGGGGTTTTGAGGATGTTAACCCATTGATTTTCCTCGATTGACCTCTCAAAGGTCGGCACTACAGCGCGCCCGGTCGAGGGGCGGTTCGGGTTCCGTCAGGCGGAGATCCGCGGCGACGG
>JAJDVM010000191.1 GCA_022826125.1 Defluviicoccus sp. | reverse complement strand
CCGCGCCCGCATCCCGATCAAGGGGGTAGGTCGGCACTACACGCGGATCCGGAGACGCAAAGCCCGGAAATCCGCCACTTCTCCGGCCGGAAACCCGTCAAATTAGTTGAAATGCCCGCCCAGTTGCGGAAGTCGGGCTAGCGCTTTTGATGGTGGCGCTGACATAAATGGCCATCTCTCCGACCGCCGGTTGACCCCGGCCGCCCGCGTCCGGTTGCGTGTCGCAAGCCCTGCCGCGCGGGATATACACCGCACACGAACCCGGCGTTCCAGTGCTATCGGGCTCCTTCCAGGCGGGGGGATGACCCGGTAGCGCAAGCCCGGGTGGAGACGGTTGGGCGCACCGGAGAAAGCATCGCGGTGGTAAAGCGGTCCGGGGATCGAAGGGGCAACCCGCCGGGGAGCCATCCGGGCGCGGGGGAGGCACGGGGAGGGGAGGAGTCTGTCATGCCGCTACTGTACCGCCGAAAGATCGTGGTCGACGTCGCCGGCATAGACCTCCAGGACGCATCGTAGCGGCGCCGATTATCCTCGATCCCGGCCAGCCGGTTCAGAGCCTGTTGGGACGGGGCGCGCCGCACCGCGACGGGGGTGGGCTGGGCCGCAGGCATCATCGCGACAGGCCCTCGCCGATCTCACCGACGTCAGTTTTCCTGACGACGGTGCGCCGACCGGCGTCAGTGGCACTGACGACGGTGGCCATATCGCCCTCAGTGCACCGTGTCGTCATCGCCGTACAGCTTGTGAAGCTCGGCCAGCTGATCCTCAAGCCCGTTCTGCCGCACGAAGTTCTTAAGCTCTTCCTCGGTCATCTCGCTGATCGGCTTCATCGTCATGTCCACCTTGTCCGCGATCAGGCCGAGCACCTTGGCCATGCCCATCGTGGCGCTGACCGCAGCCGAATACTTGCGGTCCTCCATGGCGCCGGTCCTGGCGTCCTCAAGGCGCTGCACGATGTCGGCCGTGGTGATCTGGGCCCGCTCCCTGGCGCCCTCTCGGATTTCGGCCACCTGTGCGGCCACCTCGGGGTGATCCCAGGGCGAGATGAGCTTCCTGCCGTGCCTGATCAGGCCCGACTTCGCGGACTTTTCCGTATAGCCGGCCGCCACCAAGGCAGCTCTTACGGTGGCGCCCGCCGCCAGTTCCCGTGCCAGCGTCTCCCGGCGAATGGTCGCGGCTCCCCGCATCCTGATTCTCCCAACCCATACCCAACCTGAAAAGGCGCTGTGTCGTCGCGCGCGACCCTCTGAGGGGTCGTCCCGCCTTGACGGGTGGCGGGACATGCCCACCACCCTGTCGAGGCCCCTGCGCGGCTACCGCCCTTCTCCCCGCAGGGACACGGGCAAGATGCGCAGAGCGCGTTCCGCGCACCGCATCACCATACAACAGAGTGCGATTCGGAACCGGGCCGATGCGATCGGGGTAACCCTGTCGCCGGACTTCGCGAGCGCGCTGGCGGCGATCGATGGGGATCGCCATGTCGAGAGCGTCTGGGCCTGTTTCCTGGACCTGCCGGACGGGCACGCCTTCCCCTCGGACGACGCTTTCCGCTCACCCCCGACATGCGGTTCGACGATGGCCGCGACTCGCGCGAGCTGGCCGCCGGCGTCGCCGATCTCCGGCTTTGGGACAACGGCGATGTACAGGTGTAACTCGATAACGAGCGCCAGATCCCCTACGCGATGGAACTCATCTGACAGGCCTTCGCCGAAACGCGGCCGGAAGGGATGGGAGCAAATCGGAGGAACCGCCCCGGGCATGGGATAGACGCCCTCGACATTTCAGCGTCTTCATGAAGCTTTCCATCAACGCGTTGTCGTGAGGGTTGCCCCGGCGTCTCTTCGAGCCCACCAGGCCATGCTCGCTGAGTAGGGCGCGGTAGGCTTGGGCTGCGCGTTGCGAGCCCCTGTCGGAGTGGTGGATACCCGGCTCCGGCCCTCGATCGCGGCGGTGAGCGCTCCAAGGGTCAACCGCGCATTGATCAGTGGGCTGGGCGCATGGCCCACGATGCATCGAGACCACGCATCCATGGTCGCCACCAAGTACCGCAGAGGCTCATGGCGCTCCCTTGCGGCGCCGCGCCGCTACAAATTCCCGCCGCCCCTGACAGACCCGCGCGCGACGATCTTGCGCATCGCCGGCGTCGCCGCGGCCCGGTCAGGTGAACCGCGCACGTACTCGGCGTTCCAGAATCGACGTCGCCAGGAAAGCCGCGACCGAGACCGCGGTGGCGATGACGCTGGTTCCGAAGGCGCGCTCGGTCAGGAACTCCTGCTTGGTGACCGCGAACAGGTAGCCCAGGCCGGTGGTCCCCATCAGGAACTCCGCGATCATGGCGGCCAGGATGGCATGCGCGGCGGCGAGCCTGAGCGCGATCGCCATATTGGGAACCGCGGCCGGCAGGGCGAGCCGCCGCAGCGTCGCCCAGCGCGACGCGCCAAAGGCGGAGAACAGATCCTGGCTGCCGTGGGGCAGGTCACGCAGCCCCGCCGTGGTGAACACGAAGGAGGGGAAAAAGGTGATAATCGCGACGATGGCGATTTCCGTCGCCATGTTGTAGCCGAGGATGCGAGCAATGATCGGGATCATGGAAACCACGGGCACGGAGCTGAACAGCACCGCGGTCGGGCTCACGATGCCGCTCAGCAACGGCGAGAACCACGTCAGAATGGCAAGACCCGTGCCGACCGCAAGCCCTCCCGCCAACCCGACCAGGGCAACGAAGAGCGTCACCGAGGTGTTCTCGATATAGACGCCGGGGTTGGAGACCATGTCGACCGCCACGCCCTGCGGCGACGGCATGACGATGGGATTGAAGTCATTGGCGACGACCCAGCCCTCCCAGGCAACGAGGATCAGCAGGATCCCCCAATTGAGAAGGAGGAACCGCGCGACCATGTTGCGCCGCGTGGTCTCTGCCCGGTCGAGGGTGCCGGCGGCCATCGCGGCGCGCTACCGGAACCGCCGATAGGCCGCCCGCTCGAGCAGCGTCAGCAGGCCGAAGAAGAAGAGCGACACCATGGCGGCGAGCAACACCGCCGACCACAGCAGCTCGATCTGGAAGTTCTGCATGGCGTTGATGATCAGGATGCCGATCCCGCGCGGCGCTCCGAACCACTCGCCGATGATCGCCCCGATCAGCGCGGCCGGCCAGGAGAGCCGCAGCCCGCTGGCGATTGCCGGCACCGCAGCGGGGAGGTTGAGCCGCAGGAAGCGCTTTACGCGGCTCGCGCCGAGAGCGGAGAACAGGTCTTCATGGGCCTGCGACGCGCTCGCCAGGCCGGAATTCATCGACACGTAGACGATGAAGAAGACGTGGATCGACGCCACTCCGGCGGGCGTCGCTTCGCGACTGATGAGGATCAGGAATATCGGCCCGAGCGCGATCGAGGGGATCGAATTCACCACCGCGGCGAAGCGGTCGGACCCCCTTTGCAGGATCGGCAGGGTATAGGCCGTGCTCGCAAGCGCGACACCGGCGAGCGCCCCGAAGGCGTACCCCGCGACCGTGGATCGCAGCGTCGCGTCGATCGCCCGCAAGAACAGCGCGTGCCGATCAGGGTCGAGAAGGTATTGCAGCACCGCGGTGAGCGGCGGCCAGGACAGCCCGGCGAGCTGATAGTGACCGATGATCTGCCACAGGACGAAGAATCCCGCCAGCCCGGCGGTGCCCCAGGCGACGGTGAAGGCGCGCGCGTTAACCCGACTTCCGCAACTCGGGGGTTTTGAGGATGTTAACCCATTGATTTTCCTCGATTGACCTCTCAAAGGTCGGCACTACAGCGCGCCCGGTCGAGGGGCGGTTCGGGTTCCGTCAGGCGGAGATCCGCGGCGACGG
>JAJDVM010000311.1 GCA_022826125.1 Defluviicoccus sp. | reverse complement strand
CCGTCGCCGCGGATCTCCGCCTGACGGAACCCGAACCGCCCCTCGACCGGGCGCGCTGTAGTGCCGACCTTTGAGAGGTCAATCGAGGAAAATCAATGGGTTAACATCCTCAAAACCCCCGAGTTGCGGAAGTCGGGTTAGTGGTCGACGCTTTCGGCATAGCTGGCGGAAGGCAGGTTTTCTTTCGGCCACCGGTCGCCGTTCTCGAACGGCGCCACCCCGACGGCGTGACGCGCCATGCCGGATTCCAACATCGCCATCGACACGATCTCAGCGACGCCCAAATCGTCGATGCCGTGGTCCCTGAGGGCCTGGAAATCCCGGTCTTCCGTGCTCTCGTTGAACGCGACCTTGCGGGCGAACCGCAGGACATCCTTCCACATCGGTTCCAGCTTTGACGAATTCTCGAAGTCCATGCATTCCAGCACGTCGTCCATGCTCATGCCGAAATGCTCGATGAGGTGGGTCTGGTGATTGTTGATGCAGCGGGGGCAATCTACTTCGGCCGCGCAGACCAGCGAGATCGCGTTGAGCAGCGGCTTCGGCAACGCCCCCGGCGCGGTCTGCAGGCGCTTGGTCAGCGTCCACCATCCCCTGAGCAACTCGACATCGAGGGCGAAGAACCCCCAGGTAGGCGTGAGGAAATTCGCGCCCTTGGTCTTGCGGATGTCATCGAAAATTTCGGCGATCTCATCCTCGGCGGAGTCGGGTTGGATCAACTGTACCTTGTCCATCGTTCTCTCCAGACCTTGCCGCGGTGAACCCCGAAGCCATTCCGGACGCCCCGCTCGTCGCAAAAGGACCAGCCCGCACCAATCTCACCGCCACTTGCTGAAATAGTGCTAACACGGCCGCATTGCCTTGTCAGAGAATACGGCTAAGCCATTGAAAAGACTGGTGCGCGCACCAGGACTCGAACCTGGGACCCACTGATTAACAGTCAGTTGCTCTACCACCTGAGCTATGCGCGCACGGGGCCGCAGCGTGGCGGACGCGGCGGGAAGGTATGGGCCGCCGGTTACAGGGTCAAGCGAAGTTCCCGCCCCGCCTACCGCCCGGCGCGGCGCTCTTCGAGCAGTCCCGCGACGCGCGGCGAGACGAAGGCCGAGATGTCGCCGCCCAGCATGGCGATCTCCTTGACCAGGCGGGAGGCGATGAACTGGTGCTTGTCGGACGCCATCAGGCACACGGTCTCGACCCCGGAGTTCAGCTTCGCGTTCATGCTGGCCATCTGGAACTCGTAGTCGAAGTCGGAGACCGCGCGCAGCCCGCGGACGATCATGCAGGCGCCCTGCTCGACGGCGAAGTCCATGAGGAGATTTTCGAACGCGGCCACGCTGACCCGCTCGCTGTCCCCGTCGTTGAGCCCGGCGACCTCGTCCCGGACCATCCGGACGCGCTCCTCGACCGAAAACAGCGGCCCCTTCCCCGCGTTCACCGCGACGCCGACGACCAGCCGGTCCATCACCGTCGCGGCGCGCTGGATGATGTCCATGTGGCCGTTGGTGATCGGGTCGAATGTGCCCGGATAGACCCCGATGCGTTCGCTCGCCATGCTCTCCCCTTCGCCGGCCGGCGGCTATTCGGCCGTTTCCTCGTGCCCGTTGCCGTTGCCGACCTCGTCGAACCCCTTGGCGAAACGCGCCACGGAGACCACGCGCTCGCCGTCGGCCGTGTCGAACAGCGTGACGCCCTGGGTGTTTCGCCCGGCGATGCGGATATCCTCGACCGGGCACCGGATCAGGGTGCCGGCATCGCTCACCAGCATGATTTCGTCCGAATCCTCGACGGGGAAGGTCGCGACCACGCGGCCGTTGCGTTCGGATGTCTGGATGTTGACGATCCCCTGCCCGCCCCGTCGGGTCGTGCGGTATTCGTAGGAGGAGGTGCGCTTGCCGTAGCCGTTCTCCGTGACGCTAAGGATGAACTCCTCGGCCTCCTCGAATCGCGCGATGTCGTCCGGCCCGAGCCCGTTTCGCGGAATCTCGCCGGGCGGATCGCCCCGGCGTTTGGCGTTGGCGTAGCGGATATAGGCGTCGCGGGCCTCGGTATCCAACTCGGCGTGGCGCAGGATCGTCATCGAGACGATGCGGTCCTTCTTGCCGAGCCTCATTCCGCGAACGCCGGTCGAGGTGCGGCCGCTGAACACCCGCACCTCGTCGACCGGGAAGCGGATGCATTTTCCGCTGCTCGCCGCGAGCAGCACGTTCTCGCCGGCGGCGCAGGTCTCGACGCCCACCAACCGGTCGCCCGGATCCAGCTTCATCGCGATCTTGCCGTTCGCCATGACGCTCGCGAAATCGCTCAGCCGGTTGCGCCGCACGCCGCCGCTCGCGGTCGCGAACATGATGTCGAGCGCCTGCCATTCCGCCTCGTCCTCGGGCATCGGCATGATCGTGGTGATGGTCTCGCCCTTCTCCAGCGGCAAGAGGTTGACCAGCGCCTTGCCGCGCGCCTGCGGGGTGGCCTCCGGCAGGCGGTAGACCTTGAGCCGGTAGGCCATGCCGCGCGAGGAGAAGAACAGCACCGGGGTGTGGGTATCGCAGATGAACAGCTTTTCGAGGAAATCGCCTTCCTTGGTCGCCATGCCGGCGCGGCCCTTACCGCCCCGCCGCTGCGCCCGGTAGGTCGAGAGCGCGACCCGCTTGATGTAACCCGCATGGGTCACGGTCACGACCATCGCCTCGCGCTGGATCAGGTCCTCGATGTCGTGATCGACCTCCGAATCGACGATCACCGTGCGCCTCGGCGTGGCGTAGGCGTCCTTGATCGCGTGCAGCTCCTCGCGAAGGACCGCGATCACCCGGTCGCGCGAATCCAGGATCGCCAGATATTCGACGATCTTGTCCGAGAGCGATTTCAGCTCCTCGCCGATCTTGTCGCGCTCCAGCGCGGTCAGGCGCTGGAGTCTGAGCTCCAGGATGGCCCGCGCCTGGGCTTCCGACAGGGAGTATTTGCCGTCCACCACGCCGCCGCCCGGCTCGTCGAGAAGCGCGATGATCGGCGCGATGTCCTCGGCGGGCCACTGCCGCCCCATGAGCGCTTCGCGCGCCTGGACGGGGTCGGGAGCGGCGCGGATCAGCGCGATCATCTCGTCGATATTGGCGACCGCCACGGCGAGCCCGGCCAACACGTGGGCGCGTTCCCGCGCCTTCTTGAGCTCGTAGACGGTGCGCCGGCGGATCACCTCCTCGCGGAACTCGATGAAGGCGCACAGCATCGCCTTCAGGTCCATCAGCTGCGGCTTGCCCCGGTCGAGCGCCAGCGTGTTGACCCCGAAGGTCGACTGAAGCGGCGAGAACCGGAAGAGCTGGTTGAGCACGATCTCGGCCATGGCGTCGCGGCGCAGCTCGATCACCACCCGGACGCCCTCGCGATCGGACTCGTCGCGCAGATCGGAAATCCCCTCGATCCGCTTCTCGCGCACCAGGTCGGCGATCTTCTCGATCATCCGCGCCTTGTTCACCTGGTACGGGATCTCGGTGACCACGATCGCCTCGCGGTTCTTGCCGATCTGCTCGACATGGGTGCGCCCGCGCATCACCACCGAGCCCCGGCCGAGATGGTAGGCGGACCGGATCCCGGACCGGCCGAGCACGATGCCGCCGGTGGGGAAATCGGGTCCCGGCACGATGTCGATCAAATCGTCGATCCGGATGTCGGGATCGTCGAGCACCGCGAGACAGGCATCGACGACCTCGCCGAGATTGTGCGGCGGCACGTTGGTCGCCATGCCGACCGCGATCCCGCCGGCGCCGTTGACCAGCAGGTTGGGAATCCTCGCCGGCAGGATTTCCGGCTCGTGAACGCTCTCGTCGTAGTTGGGCCGGAAATCGACCGTCTCGCGCTCGATGTCGTCCAGCATCTCGTGCGCCGCGCGGGTCAGGCGGACCTCGGTGTAGCGCATCGCCGCCGGGGGATCGCCGTCCATCGAGCCGAAATTGCCCTGCCCGTCGATCAGCGGCAGACGCATCGAGAAGTCCTGCGCCATGCGGACCATGGCGTCGTAGATCGCCTGGTCGCCGTGCGGGTGGTACTTGCCCATCACGTCGCCCACGATGCGCGCGGACTTGCGGTAGGGCCGGTTCCACTCGTAGCCCTCCTCGTGCATCGCGTAGAGGATGCGGCGGTGCACCGGCTTGAGCCCGTCGCGCGCGTCTGGCAGCGCGCGCGACACGATCACGCTCATCGCGTAGTCGAGGTAGGAGCGTTCCATCTCCTCCTCGAGGCTCACCGGCGTGATGTCGAATTCGGGCGTCGGTGGCGGGGCCAGCGTGTCAGTCAAGGCGCTTTGCCTGTCCGGTTCGGGGGCTTCGGGATCGTTTCAAGCGCGCCGTCTCGACCGGTTCGGAGACGCCGCGAACATGTCCAAGGATATTAGCAGAATCGGTCCGAAAGCTCAAATTCGGCAGGGCGTCGGGGAACGCTCGGCGCGCCCATCGAAAACGCGCCCGAATATACAATCAAATTGTTAGAAATGGCGTATATTAGATTGTTATTATTGTGTTCTTTCCGATCAGTTCCGACAGTTATACTGACGCCCCTCAGAAGGGAATCTCGTCGTCCAGATCGCCACCTCCGGAACTCGAACCACCGCTCTCGAAACCGCCTCCTGACGTATCGTAGCCGCCTCCTCCTCCGCCGCCTTCTCCTCGGCTGTCGAGCATGGTGAGCGTACCGCGGAAGCCCGACAGAACGACCTCGGTGCTGTAGCGATCCTGGCCGTCCTGGCCAGTCCATTTGCGAGTCCGAAGCTCGCCTTCGAGATAGACCTTCGACCCTTTGCGCAGGTACTTCTGGGCGACGTCGCCAAGACCCTCACTGAAGATTACGACGCGATGCCATTCGGTGCGCTCGCGGCGTTCACCCGTATTCCGGTCGCGCCACTGCTCGTTGGTGGCCACCCTCAGGTTTACGATTGGCTTTCCGTCGTTGGTGTGACGGATCTCCGGATCGGCTCCCAGATTGCCGACGAGGATTACCTTGTTCACGCTTCCGGCCACCGCTGCCTCCCATACCCGGTTGGTTGGCGCAGCATAGCGGATCGAGCCGGCGCCTCACACACTCAATCCGTGCAAAACGAGCCTATAATTCAAGAACCCGTATCGGCTCGCCATCGAGCCAGGCCAGGATGTCCTCCACCATCGCCGGGAAGTAGGCGCGGTAGTTCTCGACCGAGACATAGCCCAGATGCGGCGTGATCACGGTGTTGTCGAGCCGCCGGAACGGGTGGTCGGCGGGGAGTGGCTCGATGTCGAACACGTCGAGCCCGACGCCTGCGATCGCCCGGCGCTCGAGCGCGTCGATCAGCGCCGCCTCGTCGACGATCGGCCCGCGCGAGGTGTTGACTAGGAAAGCGCCGTTCTTGAGGAGGGCGAGGTCGGGAGCGCGGATCAGCCCGCGCGTCCGCTCGCTCAGCAACAGGTGGATGGTCACCACGTCGGAGGTGCGCAGCAGGGTGTCCTTGTCGGCGAGGGCGACGCCCACCTCGCGGCAGCGCGCCTCGGTCAGGTTCTGGCTCCAAGCGACGATTTCCATGCCGAATGCCTGGCCAATCCTCGCCACCCGGCCGCCCAGTCGTCCGAGTCCGATAACGCCGAGCGTCTTGCCCTCCAGCGAGACGCCCAGCGTCTCCTGCCAGCCGCCGGCGCGAACCGTCCGGTCCTCGGCCGGGATGGAGCGCGCCAGCGCGAGGATCAGCCCCCATGCGAGCTCCGCCGTAGGGGTGCCCACCGAAGGCGTGCCGCACACCGTCACCCCGTGCTCGGCCGCCGCCGCGCCATCGATGGAAAGGTTGCGCATGCCGCTGGTCAGGAGGAGCTCCAGCCGGGGCAGCTTCTCGAACAGCGACCGGGGAAACGGCGTTCGCTCCCGCATCGCGCAGACGATCTCGAACCCGGCGAGGCGGCGGGCGAGCTCGTCCTCGTCGGAAACGTGGTCGCGAAACGCCTCCACCTCGACCTCGGCCGCGAGCGCGCCCCAGTCCGCCATGCCGAGCGCGCAGCCCTGATAGTCGTCGATGATCGCGCAGCGCTTCATTGTCCCCTCCCCGGCCTGCGGAACAGGTTAGCAGACTCGGCCATTGCGGGCCGGTCGGGGCGAATGTATTTCTGCTCTCGAAGGCCGATGGAGTAACCTGCGGCCCGGTCCCTGACACGAAGCATCATGCAGTCCAAAATCGTCGTTCGCGGCGCCCGGGAACACAATCTGAAGAACGTCGACGTGGAGATTCCGCGCAACGCGCTTGTCGTTCTGACCGGGCTCTCGGGCTCGGGGAAATCCACCCTCGCCTTCGACACCATCTATGCCGAGGGGCAGCGGCGCTATGTCGAGAGCCTGTCGGCCTATGCCCGCCAGTTCCTCGAACTGATGCAGAAGCCCGACGTCGATTCCATCGACGGGCTGTCCCCGGCGATCTCGATCGAGCAGAAGACGACCTCCCGGAACCCGCGCTCCACGGTGGGCACCGTGACGGAAGTCTACGACTACATGCGGCTCCTCTTCGCGCGCGTCGGGGTCCCCTACTCGCCCGCCACCGGCCTTCCGATCGAGAGCCAGACGGTCTCGCAGATGGTCGACCGCATGCAGGAGATGGAGGAAGGCACCCGGATCTACCTGCTCGCCCCGATCGTCCGCGGCCGCAAGGGCGAGTACCGCAGGGAGTTCCGGGACTTGCAGAAGCAGGGCTTCACCCGGGTCAAGGTCGACGGGACCCTGTACGACATCGACGCCGTGCCCGCGCTCGACAAGAAGTTCAAGCACGACATCGAGGTTGTCGTCGACCGGCTGGTGATCCGCCCTGACCCCGGCAACCGGCTCGCCGATTCGCTGGAGACCGCGCTCGCCCTGACCGAAGGCATCGCGGTCGCGGAGAACGCCGACAGCGGCGACCGCACGATCTTCTCGGCCAAGTTCGCCTGCCCGGTCTCGGGCTTCACCATCGACGAGATCGAGCCCCGCCTGTTCTCCTTCAACAACCCCTTTGGCGCCTGCCCCGCCTGCGACGGGCTCGGGACCAGGATGTTCTTCGATCCCGATCTGGTGGTTCCCGATCCCGGAAAGTCGTTGCGCGCCGGGGCGATCGCGCCGTGGGCGAATTCGTCGTCCAGTTATTACGAGCAGACGCTGGACTCCCTCGCCCGGCATTTCGGCGCCTCCACCGCGACGCCGTTCCGCGAGCTCGAGCCCGCGATCCGGGACGGAATCCTCTACGGCACCGGCGAAGAGCCGGTCGAGATGTCCTACAACGACGGCAAGCGCAGCTACACCATCGACCGTCCGTTCGAGGGCGTGCTGCCCAACATGGAACGCCGCTTCCGCGAGACCGACTCGTCCTGGGTGCGCGAGGATCTCGGCCGCTATCAGAACGTCGACGATTGCGACACCTGCGCCGGCATGCGTCTCAAGCCCGAGGCGCTCGCGGTCAAGCTCGCCGGGCTTCACATCAGCCAGGTCGCCGAGATGTCGATCGCCGAGGCGGTCGGCTGGTTCAAGGCGCTTTCCCCGACGCTTCCGCCGAAGAGCCAGGAGATCGCGCGGTCGATCCTCAAGGAGATCAACGAGCGGCTGGGCTTCCTCGCCAATGTGGGGCTGGAATATCTGACGCTCTCCCGCAGTTCGGCGACGCTGTCCGGCGGCGAGAGCCAGCGTATCCGGCTCGCCTCGCAGATCGGCTCCGGCCTCACCGGCGTGCTTTACGTGCTCGACGAGCCTTCCATCGGGCTGCACCAGCGCGACAACGTGCGGCTGCTGGCGACCCTCAAGCGGCTGCGCGACCTGGGCAACACGGTGATCGTCGTCGAGCATGACGAGGAAGCGATCCGCAGCGCCGATCACCTGATCGACCTCGGACCCGGCGCCGGCGTCCACGGGGGAGAGGTCGTCGCCGCCGGAAAACCGCAGGCGGTGATTCGCTCGCGGAAGAGCCTGACCGCGAAATACCTCCGCGGCGATCGCACCATCGAGGTGCCGGAAGAACGGCGCCCTATCGACACCGGCCGCCGCATCCGCGTGGAGGGGGCGAGCGCCAACAATCTCGACTCGATTTCGGCGGAAATCCCGCTCGGCGCGTTCGTTTGCGTGACCGGCGTTTCGGGCAGCGGCAAGTCGACGCTGATCATCGAGACCCTCTACAAGGCGATCGCACGCCGGCTCCACGGCGCGCGCGCCCATCCCGGCGCGCACGAGGAGATCGAGGGGCTGGAGCTGATCGACAAGATCGTCGACATCGACCAGTCGCCTATCGGTCGCACGCCGCGCTCGAATCCGGCGACCTACACCGGCGCCTTCACCCCGATCCGCGACTGGTTCGCCAACCTGCCGGAGTCGCGCGCGCGCGGCTACAAGCCGGGCCGGTTCTCGTTCAACGTCAAGGGCGGACGCTGCGAGGCCTGCCAGGGCGACGGCGAGATCAAGATCGAGATGCACTTCCTGCCCGACGTTTACGTCCAGTGCGACGTCTGCAAGGGCGCGCGCTACAACCGCGAGACGCTGGAGATCGGTTTCCGCGGCAAGTCGATCGCCGAAGTGCTCGCCATGACGGTGGACGAGGGCTGCACCTTCTTCAGCGCGGTTCCCGCGATCCGCGACAAGCTGCTCATGCTCCAGAAGGTCGGGCTGGGCTATATCAGGATCGGCCAGCAGGCAACGACGCTCTCGGGCGGGGAGGCCCAGCGGGTGAAGCTTTCGAAGGAGCTGTCCCGCCGCTCGACGGGCAAGACCGTCTACATCCTCGACGAACCCACGACGGGGCTTCATTTCGAGGACGTCCGCAACCTGCTCGCGGTCCTCCACGCCCTCGTCGATCAGGGAAACACGGTGATCGTGATCGAACACAATCTGGAAGTCATCAAGACGGCGGACTGGATCGTCGACCTCGGCCCGGAGGGCGGCGACAAGGGCGGCCGCATAGTCGCCACGGGCCGGCCGGAGGATGTCGCCGGGGTGGAGTCGAGCTTTACCGGCCAGTACCTGACCCGGGTTCTCAACGGCGCCGGCGCAGAACCGGCTGCGCCGCACCGCGTCCGGGCCTGATCGTTGCCCCGGGGCGACCGGAGTCACGGAGGCGGCGCGGCCGGGACCCACGGCTTCGTGCTCACCCGGGAGGCGATCCTCTCCGGCCGGATCGAACGGTTTGTCCGCGAGAATGCCCGCCGCTACAACCTGCGCATCAAGTCGGTCGAGGAACGGACCGCGATCATGCGCGAAATGCTGGCGGAGGCGCCCGCCGGCGAGGACGTCTGGGTGTTCGGTTACGGCTCGCTGATGTGGAACCCGGCCTTTCGCCACACCGAGACGCGTGCCGGCCGGGTGCACGGCTATCACCGGCGCTTCGTGTTCTGGTCGACGATCGGCCGGGGAAGCCGGGAAAAGCCCGGCATGATGATGGGACTTTCGCGGGGCGGATCCTGCAACGGGCTCGCGCTCAGGATTGCCGCGGAGGAGGTCGAAACCGAGCTGCGGAGCGTGTTCATGCGCGAGATGGTCTCGACCGCCTACGACGCCCGCTGGGTAACCGTCCGGACCGCCGACGGTCCCGTCTCAGCGATTACCTTCGTCGCCAACCCCGGGCATGTCTTCTATGCGGGCCGGGTACCGCCGGAAGAGGCCGCGCGCCATATCGCTTTCGGCGAGGGCGAACTCGGTTCGAGCCGCGAGTATCTCTACAACACGGTCTCGCATCTCGATTCGCTCGGCATCCAGGACACCGGCATGCAGACTCTGTCGACGCTGGTGAGGCGCGAGAGGGCGCGCGCGGCGGCAAACGAATGACGCCCGTTCATGTCATCGGCGGCGGTTTGGCCGGCTCTGAAGCGGCTTGGCAGATCGCACGCGCCGGAGTACCGGCGATCCTGCACGAGATGCGGCCGGAACGGCCGACCGAGGTTCACCGGACCGACGGGCTCGCCGAGCTCGTCTGCTCCAATTCGTTCCGGTCCGACGACGCCGGATCCTCGGCGATCGGCCTGCTGCACGAAGAGATGCGGCGTCTGTCTTCGGTCATCCTTGCCGCCGCCGATGCCAACAAGGTGCCGGCGGGCGGCGCCCTCGCCGTCGATCGGGACGGCTTTTCCGACGCCGTCGGAGCCGCGATCGCGGCCGAACCGCTCATCCGGATCGAGCGGGGAGAGATCGCCGGCCTGCCCCCCGAAGACTGGACCAACGCGATCGTCGCGACCGGTCCGCTGACATCGCCGCCGCTGGCGGAAGCCATCCGCGCCCTGACCGGCGAGGATTCGCTCGCCTTCTTCGATGCGATCGCGCCCATCGTCTATCGCGAATCCATCGATTTCGACGTCGCCTGGTTCCAGAGCCGCTACGACAAGGCCGGCCCGGCCGGAACCGGCTCCGACTACATCAACTGCCCGATGAACGAGGCGCAGTACGAGTCCTTCGTCGACGCGCTGCTTTCGGCGGAAAAGACCGAATTCAAGGACTGGGAACGCGACACCCCCTATTTCGAGGGCTGCCTCCCCATCGAGGTGATGGCCGAGCGCGGGCGGGACACGCTTCGCTTCGGACCCATGAAGCCCGTCGGCCTGACCGACCCGAATACCGGCAAGCGCGCGCATGCGGTCGTCCAGCTGCGGCAGGACAACGCGCTCGGCACGCTCTACAACCTGGTCGGGTTCCAGACCAAGCTGCGCCACGGCGAACAGCGGCGGGTTTTTCGCGCGATCCCGGGACTGGAGAACGCCGAGTTCGCACGTCTCGGCGGCCTTCACCGGAACACGTTCATCAACTCGCCCAGCCTGCTCGATGCCACGCTGCGGCTCCGCGCCGCCCCCAGGCTCCGCTTCGCCGGCCAGATCACCGGGGTTGAGGGCTATGTGGAAAGCGCCGCCATCGGCCTGCTCGCCGGCCGGTTCGCGGCCGCCGACAGCCTCGGCCGGTCTTTCGCGCCCCCTCCCCCGACCACCGCGCTCGGCGCCCTGCTGGGCCACATCACGGGCGGCGCGGAGGCGGAGGTGTTCCAGCCGATGAACGTCAATTTCGGCCTCCTGCCCCCTCTCGCCGAGCGCAAGCGGGGACGCGACCGCAAGCGGGCCTATTGCGAGCGTGCGCTGATCGACCTCGAACGCTGGTCCGGTCCGCTATCCGACGCGGCCGAATAGCGCCTGGTCATCGCGGCGCGGGCGATGCGGAGCTGAGCCGCGAGCGGCGAGAATGCAAGGCCCGGATCGAAGGCGTCGTGACCGTTGCGAGCGAGACGCCGCAGATACGCTTCGGACACGGCAAGCGAAAGAAACGCCGCCCGGGCGCCGACCGGGATGTCGTGGCGCCTCCGGCGCAGCGCGTCGATGTGCCTCCGGGCGCGCGCCGCGATGGGCTTGACGGCCTCGGCGAAATTCCCCGGCGGAGCACGGTCGAAAAGCGCGGCGGGCGCGATCCCGGCCTCGGTCATCGACGACAGGGGCACATAGAGCCGGCGCTGGCCGACGTGAAAGGGAATGGCGCGCAGAACCCCGGCAAGACCGAACCCGAGCCCGGCCTCCCGAACGATCGGTTCCATCGCGCCGTTCTCCGCGCCAAGCGCCTGGCAGGCGAGTTCGACCGTGCTGACGGCGGTTTGCGTCAGGTAATCCTCGAGCGCTCCGGGATTTTCGAACGGCCGCTCACGGAGGTCGGCGGCGCGCCCGTCCAGGATCGCGTGAAAGGACAAACGCTCCAGGCCGCAGGTCTCGATCGCCTCGGCAAGCGCCTCGAGGACCGGGTGCTCGCGCATCGACCCGTCGTAGATCCCATCCACCGCGTCGCGCCACCATTGCAGCCGGATCTCGCCAAGCAGCGGCTCCGAAACGACTTCCGCGGTCTTGGCGGTCTCCAGGCCGAAGGCGTAGAGCGCAAACAGCGCGTCCCTTCGCCCGCCCGGGGCGAACAGTGCGGCCAGGTAGCGCTCGCGGTCGAGGCGGCGTACCTCCGCCGCGCAGTAGGAACGGGAATCGGACAGCATTTGCGCGTCACCGAACCGGCGTATATTGCGGCGATGCGCCCGACAACGCCATTGGATAGGGAGCGGTTCGGGGCCTGGCCGGACATTTTCGTCGGCGTTCCCGCGCTCGAACGGGCCCGCGCGCTGGCCGACGACACGACGCGCCCGATCGAAGAGCGCTGTGATTCACTCGGCCGGCTTGCGGAGGTCTCCGAAGATCCGGTCTTCAAACGCTCCTGCGAGGCGTATCGGAAAGCGGTCTCCGCGCGGCGTTTCCGGAACTGGAGCGACCTCGTCTCCTATGCCGGTTTCGCGGTCGCGCCCGTGGCGGGGAATTTCGGCGAGGCGTCCGGGCTCGACGCCCCGGCCCGCCTGCGCCTGGAGGCCTTTTGCGTGGCCTCCCACCTGCTCGACCTGCTCGTACACTGCCGTTCCGAGTGCGTTACGCATGACCGGGTCTACCTTCCCGGCGACTGGATACGGTCGACGGGCGTCGCGGAGGAGGATCTCGCCGCACCCAGAGCCGGGCCGCGCCTCCGGGCGGTGCTCGACCGGATGTTGGACCGCATGGACCCGATATTTTCGGACGCTTTTGCCGCCGCCCGATCGATTCCCGAACCGGACCTGCGGCGGGCAGCGACGATCGAGATCGCGGAACGGCGGCGCCTGGCGCGGCGGCTGCGTCGAGCCGATCCCCTGGCCCGCACGGTGAAGCTGACCGCGCTAGACCGAGCCGTGATCCGGTTCCAGACCCGATTTCTCCGTCGGGGGTCGAATTGACGAGGGTCCATGTCGTCGGCGCCGGGCTTGCCGGCCTCGCATGCGCGCTGAAGCTCTCCCGGGCGGGAGCGCGGGTGACGGTGTACGAAGCGGCGGGTCACGCCGGCGGCCGCTGCCGATCCTTCTTCGACGAGACCCTGGGCTGCACGATCGATAACGGCAGCCACATGATGCTGGGCGCCAACGAGGCCACAAGGCGCTACCTGGCGGATGCCGGCTCGGAGGACGCGGTGACGGAGATCGCGCCCGCCGCCTTCCCTTTTGTCGACATTCCGAGCGGCGAGAAATGGCGCGTTGCCCCCGGCCCCGGTCCGATACCGTTCTGGTTGCTGAACCGCGACCGCCGCGTCGCGGGAACCGGACCGGCCGACTATTTCGAGATATTTCGACTCGCCCGCGCCGGGTCCGGCGAAACCGTGAGCGACCGCGTCGACCGCGCAGGCAGGCTCTATGAGCGATTCTGGCAGCCGCTTTCCCGCGCGGTGCTCAATACCGACGCGAGCGAAGGCTCGGCGCGGCTCCTTTGGAGCATGGTCAGGGAAACCTTCCTGCGGGGCGAGAAAGCCTGCCGTCCGTTCTTCTTCGGAAACGGTTTGTCGGCCGCTCTGGTCGATCCCGTCCTGAAGACGCTCGCCGACAACGGCGCCGAAATCCGGTTCCGTTCGCGGCTCCGCACCGTCCTCGTCGAGGACGGCCGCGCATCGGAGCTGGCATTCGGGGCGGACAGCGTCCCCGTCAGAGACGACGACTACGTGGTGCTGGCGGTCCCGCCCGATGTCTGCGGATCGCTGTTGCCAGAGTGCCGCGCACCCACCCGGTCGAGCCCCATTCTGAACGCGCATTACCTGCTCGAAGAGCCTGTCGAGCTGCCGTGGGGCATGCCGTTTCTGGGGTTGACCGGCGCCGAAGCGCAGTGGCTGTTCACCCGGGGCAATTCCGTCTCGGTTACGGTCAGCGCCGCCGACCGCTTGATCGACCGACCCGGCGACGATCTCGCGGAACTCCTGTGGGCGGAAATTGCGCCCGTTCTCGGACATCCGCAAAGGCCGGTTCCGCCCTGCCGTATCATCAAGGAGCGTCGGGCGACTATCGCCCAGACACCGGCGGAGATCGCCCGGCGGCCGGCGACCCGCACCGCCATCCGGAACCTCATGCTCGCGGGCGACTGGACCGACACCGGCCTGCCGGCGACTATCGAAGGTAGCATCGGATCGGGTGCTCTCGCCGCCAGGTCGGTACTGGAAGAACGGGCCAGGGCGCGCGCCGCTTGACGCGACTCGGTTGGGCGCGGAAACTTGCTCGGAATATGAAACTTGGGCACGGGCCGCGTTCGTCGCGGCCGTGAAATCTTGAGGGGAGGACATGGCGAAAATCCTGGAGAATCTTAACAATACGATTATCGCCGGCGTGGTGCTGGCGATCGTATTGCTCATTGTCGTGGGATGGTGGCACGGCGAGGGGGTGGCGTTCGACCAGGCCTGGTGGTCGTTCCTGTTCCGCTGGCTGCACGTGCTCGGCGGGATCATGTGGATCGGCATCCTCTACTACTTCAATTTCGTCCAGATCCCGAACATGCCGAAGATCGACGCCGACAAGCGGCCGGCGATCACCGGCGTGATCGCGCCGGCGGCGCTGTTCTGGTTCCGCTGGGGCGCGATGTGGACGATCGTCACCGGCATCATCCTGGCGCTGCTGAACGGCTACTTCATCGAGGCGGTCCTGATCGGACTGACCGACGACGTCGCCAGGCACACCCAGATCGGCATCGGTATGTGGCTCGGCACGATCATGTGGTTCAACGTGTGGTTCATCATCTGGCCGGCGCAGAAGATCGCCCTCGGCATCGTCGAAGCCGAGAGCGACGCCGCGAAGGCCGCGGCGGGACGGCGCGCGATGCTGTTCTCGCGGACCAACACGATGCTGTCGATCCCGATGCTCTATGCGATGACTTCGGCCCAGAACATCTTCTAGGCCGACAAGAAACCGAAACCGGGAACGGGGGCCGTCCGCGGCCCCCGTTTCGATTCGGGGTCAGGCCGGCGCGATCAGCGCGGCGGCGACCCGGCGATCCTCGCCGGCCAGCACGTTGAAGGTCCGGCACGCCGCGCCCGTGTCCATGGCGTCTCCGACGATCCCGCGATCCTTGAGGGCGGCGCGCAGGCCGGGATCGAGGGGCCGCATCGTCTTTCCGGTGCCGAGGAGCAGAATTTCCACGCCCGGCTCCGCCTCCACCACCGGAGAAAGGCCCACGATCGACAGCTCTCCGCGGTCGCCTTCGGGCCAGGACAGGACCGAATCGACGAGGACGATCACCGAACCGGCGAACTCGGTCCCGGAAATTCGGAACCGGCCCCCGCCATAAGCCTGAATGACGCTGCGCCCGCGGGGGTCGACAGGCGCGATCTCCGTCACCGGGTCAGCCCCCGGCGGGCTGGTCGTCGTCGACTTCGCCCACGATAAGGCCGCCGCGCTTGAGCTTCATGTAGACGAGCAGCGGCACCGCGACCCAGATCGAGGAATAGGTCCCCACGATCACCCCCCAGATCATCGCGAAGCTGAAGCCCTTGATGACCTGCCCGCCGAAGAAGAACAGGCAAAGGAGCGCGAGAAGCGTGGTCACGCTGGTGAGGATCGTCCGGGAAAGCGTGTCGTTGACGCTGAGGTTCAGCAGGTCGTCGAGGGGCAGGGTCTTGTATTTCCGCAGGTTCTCGCGCACCCGGTCGTAAATCACCACGGTGTCGTTGATCGAATACCCGGCGATGGTGAGGACCGCGGCCACCGTCGACAGGTTGAACTCCAGCCCGAGAACCGAAAAGACCCCGATGGTGAGGATCACGTCGTGCATCAGCGCGATGACCGCGCCGACGCCGAACTGCCACTCGAAGCGGAACCAGATGTAGATCAGCATCGCCGCGAGGGCCAGCAGCACGGCCGTGATCCCGGCCTCGATCAGCTCCGCGCCCACCTTGGGCCCCACGAACTCGACCCGACGGTAATCGACACCGGGGCCGAGCGCTTCCTTCACCACCTCGACCGCCTTGAGCTGCTCGCGCTCCTCGCCGGCCTGCCGCTCGATCCGGATCAGCACGTCGGTCGGCTCGCCGAACTCCTGAAGCTCGACCTCGCCGAGATTCAGATTGGACAGATCCGATCTCAATTGACCTATATCCGCCGGACCTTCGGTCCTGATCTCGACCAGGATGCCGCCGCGAAAATCGATGCCGTAGTTGAGCCCGACGCCCAAAAACAGGACGATCGAGAGCGTCGCGAGCACTCCCGATGCCATGCCGGCGATCCGGCGCCAGCGCATGAAATCGATCTTGGTTCCGGTCGGGATCAGGCTGATGAGGCGCATGCCGGCCTTCCGCGGTTCAGAGGGGCAGGACCTGCGGCCGGCGCCGCCGGAGCCAGGTCACCACCATCAGCCGGGTCACCATGATCGCGGTGAACATCGACGTGAGAAGCCCGATCGCGAGCGTCACCGCGAACCCCTTGATCGGCCCGGAGCCGAACTGGAACAGCAGGACCGCCGCGATGAACGTGGTCAGGTTCGCGTCGATGATCGTCGTCAACGCGCGCTGATAGCCCGCGTCGATCGCCGAGATCGGCGTTCGGCCGTTTCTCTGTTCCTCCCGTATTCGTTCGAAGATCAGCACGTTGGCATCGACCGCCATGCCGATGGTCAGCACGATTCCCGCGATTCCCGGAAGGGTCAGCGTCGCCTGCAGCAGCGACAGCGCCGCGCCGATCAGGATCATGTTGAGCGTCAGCGCGATACAGGCCATCAGGCCGAATACCCCGTAGACCGCCGCCATGAAGACGATCACCAGCACGATAGCGAGCACGCTCGCGATCTTGCCGGCGCGGATCGAATCGGCGCCCATGCCGGGCCCGACGGTGCGCTCTTCCAGCACCGTCAGCGGCGCCGGCAATGCGCCGGCGCGCAGCAGCAGCGCGAGATCGCGCGCCGACTGGACGGTGAAATTGCCGGAGATGATGCCGGACCCGCCGAGGATCGGTTCGCGAATCACGGGCGCGCTGATCACCTTGCCGTCGAGCACGATAGCGAAGGGCCGTCCGACATTGCGGCGCGTGGTATCGCCGAACCTCCGCGCTCCCACGGCGTCGAAGCGGAAGCTGACGACGGGCTGGGCGTCCTGCACCGTCGGCTGCGCATCGACCAGCGTGTCGCCGCTCACCATCACGCGCTTGCGGACCAGGTACTGCACGGGTTCGCCGTCCGGGCCGATCTCGTTGTCGGCGGGCAGCAGTTCAGAACCCGGCGGCGGGCTTCCGCGGCGCGCCTGCTCCGCCGACATGGACGGATCGACGAGGCGGAAATTCATCTTCGCGGTCTTACCCAGCAGGCGCTTGATGCGCTCGGGGTCCTTGACGCCCGGAAGCTGGACCAGGATGCGGTCCGCGCCCTGGCGCTGGATCGCGGGCTCGCGCACGCCGGTTTCGTCGATCCGGCGGCGGACGATCTCTATCGACTGGTTGACCGCGGACGTCTTGACGTCGCGGACCGACTGTTCGGTAAGGACGATGGTGAACCGGTTGCCGCTGACCGTCGTTTCGGTCCCCGTCTCAAGCTGCCGGGCGATACGCCGCGCCTCTTCCAGCTTGCCGGGATCGCGCACCGTGAACGCGATGCCCTGGCCCTGTACGCCAAGCCCCTGATAGCCGATTCGGCTCCGTCTGAGCTCGGTACGGGCGGCGTCGACCAGCGCGACCAGCCGCTCGCGGATCACGGCGTCGACCTCCACTTCGAGCAGGAGATGCGAACCGCCCTGTAGGTCCAGACCTAGACTGATCTGCTTGTTGGGAAGCCCGTCCGGAATGCCCTCGAGCATGCCGCGGTCCACCACGTTGGGCGAGGCATAGAAGATGCCGAGCGCGCACACGACGGCGATAAGGACGATCTTCCACTTGGCGAAATAGATCATCGGGGGTGTCGGCCGGCGGTCCGGCTTCGCCGCGAGGTTTCCGTGCCGGCCGGACCGTTAGGAGCGGTCCTCATCGGGCTCGTCCGCATCCTTGTCGTCATCGCGGTTCCGCTCTTCCCGGCGTTTCCGCCGCCGCCTCCTCGCGCGGCGCTCCTCTTCTTCGTCCTCATCCTCATCATCGTCGTCGTCATAATCGTCGTCGCGGGCGCGGCTGGGCTCCGGCTTGGCGACCAGTTCGGCGATCATCGAGCGCATGACCCGTACCCGGACGCCCTCGGCGATCTCGACGCTGAGTTCGGTGTCTCCCATCACGCGCTGCACCTGGCCGACGATGCCGCCGGAGGTAACCACGCGGTCGCCGCGCCGCAGGCCGGCGATCATCTCGCGGTGCGCCTTGGCCTTCTTCTGCTGCGGGCGGATCAGGAGGAAGTAAAAGACCACGAAGATCAGGACCAAGGGGATCAACGGCTCGATGCCGCCCAATCCGCCCCCGTCCTGCGCGAACGCCGGCGAAATCAACATTGGGTGATCCTCCTTTCAAATTCGCTGGGTTTCCGCGAGGAGGCTGCCGGAACATTGTGTGCGCCGGGCGCCGCGACCGCACGGACTATAGCGCCCGGCATCGGGCATGCAACCGGATTGCCGGCCCGGGGCACCGCCCTTGACTGCGAGGGGCGGTGTATTAGGGTCTCGCGCCGGTCGGCGCCGGCGCAGGCCGCGGAACGAGGAGCGGACCGATGACGCGGGGCGGAAACGGCAAACCGGACGAGACCGAGATCCCGGCACTGATCGCGCGCATCGCCGACGCGCTGGATCGCGCCGCGCCGGGCGAGCAAACGCCGGCGGACCTCCGGAACGGCGAAGCCTTCATCTGGCATGCCGAGGACAACCGCCTGGTTCCGGTCCGCGAGATCAACCGGCTGGATCTCGACCTGCTCGTGGGGATCGACCGCCCGGCGTCGACCCTGCTGGAGAACACGCGGCGCTTCGCGCGCGGCTTGCCGGCGAACAACGCCCTGCTGTGGGGCGCCCGGGGCATGGGCAAGAGCTCCCTCGTCAAGTCGGTGCACGGCGCGATCAACGAGGAAATGGGCGGCGGGCTCGGACTCGTCGAGGTGCATCGCGAGGACCTCGGCAGCCTGCCGGCGCTGCTGGCCATGCTGCGTGCCGTCGACCGCCGCTTCATCCTGTTCTGCGACGATCTCTCCTTCGAGGCGGAAGATACGACGTTCAAGTCGCTCAAGGCGCTGCTCGAAGGCGGAATCGAGGGACGGCCCGCGAACGTGATCTTCTACGCGACCTCCAACCGGCGCCACCTGATGCCGCGCGAGATGATCGAGAACGAGCAGTCGACCGCGATAGTGCCGGCGGAAGCGGTCGACGAGAAGGTCTCCCTGTCGGACCGTTTCGGCCTCTGGCTCGGCTTCCACAATTGCGACCAGGAAACCTATTTCCGGATCGTCGAGGGCTATGCGGCGCGCTTCGGCCTCAAGGTTCCGCGGGATCGCCTGAGGGCGGCGGCAAACGAATGGTCGGTAACCCGGGGCGCCCGGTCCGGGCGCGTGGCCTGGCAGTTTATCCAGGACCTGGCGGGACAACTGGGTGTGACGCTGGATCGCGCGGAATGAGGAAGCTTATGGACCGGCGCGCGGGCGCGAGATAGCGCATCGGGTCGACCGCCCGCCTGCCCCGCCTGAGCTCGAAATGAAGCTGGGGCTTGCTGACGTTTCCGGTCGAGCCCACCCGCGAGATCGTCTCGCCCCGCCGCACCCTCTGCCCCGTCCGGACCAGCAGCACGTCGTTATGGGCGTAGGCGCTCATCCACCCGCCGGCATGCTTGATCAACACCAGATTGCCGAAGCCGCGCACCGCGTTCCCGGAATAGGCGACGACGCCGTTCTCCGCCGCGCGAACGCCGGTGCCGCGCCGGGCGAGGATGTTTATGCCGTCGTTGCGAAGACCCTTGCCGCGGACGCCGAAGCCGACCGCGACCGGACCGTCGACAGGCCACAGGAATCGCTTCCCGGCGGGCGGCGCGGGCCGGGCCAGCGCGACCGCCTTGGGCGGTTTCGACTTGACCCTTTCGGGAGTTGCCGGCCGCCGCGCGACACGCCGCGACGCCGTAGCCTGCGCGCCGGGCAGCCGCAGGGTCTGGCCGGGATAGATCCGGTATGGCGGTTCGATCCGGTTGGCCGCCGCAAGACGCTTCGGCGACACCCCGTATCGCTGCGCGATGGCACCGACCGTGTCCCCGCGGCGGACCACATGCGCCTTGGCCCGGGGCAGGCGGAGCCGCTGGCCGGGATAGATCTCGTAGGGCGGGCGCAGCCCGTTGGAAGCGATCAGATCGCGGAGAGGGACCCGATGCCGGCGAGCGATCTTGTAAAGGCTGTCGCCCTGCCGCACGACCACCGCGCCGCCCCCGCTCCGGTCGGCGGTTGCACCGGGAGTCCGACGCGCGTCGGCGCCAGAATCATAGAGGCTGCTTCCGCAACCGGCCGCCGCAAACAACGCGGCTATCAGAAACAGGGATCGAAGCACGGCGGAAAGAGTCCGTTGAATCAATCTTTTCTCAGCCTAATCTCACCCTGTTCCGAATACAATTGCCGTAAACGAATCGGTAGATCAGCCTCTCCGATCATCCACGGTGTCGGCCAGCAGAGGAACGAAACGGACGGGCCACAGGGTCTCGTAGTCCACGTCCGCCCCTCTCTTGCGGCACTTGAGAAGCTGCTGATCCTCGCCGTCCCCCCCGATGGGAACGATCATGATTCCCCCGGGCGCTAGCTGGTCGAGCAGGACCGGCGGCACGTCGACCGCGGCCGCGGTCACGATTATCCGCTCGAACGGGGCGACCTCCGGCCAACCCCTGGAACCGTCGTCCCACCTCGTGGTGACGTTGGGAAGGCGTAGCTCCTGGAACCGCTTCTCCGCCCCGCGTAGCAAGGCGCGGTAGCGCTCGACGGTGTAGACGCGGCGGCAGAGCCTGGACAGCACCGCCGTCTGGTAGCCCGACCCGGTGCCGATCTCCAGCACCTTCATGCGCTTCTCAAGCTCGAGTTCGCTGGTCATGTAGGCGACCACGGCCGGCTGGGAAATGGTCTGGCCGTGGCCGATGGGCAGCGCGTCGTTGTCGTTCGCGCGGTGTCGAAACCCTTCGGGCACGAACGTTTCTCGCGGTACGCGCTCGATCGCGGAAAGCACGTCCGCATCGGTGATGCCCTGGCTGCGGAGCTCCATGATCAGCTGGATCTTGGATTCATAACCGATCACGGACATGAAATCGCGTCGCTCCGCATGCGCCGGGAGGTTCCCTCTACCGGGTTCGGCAAATGACGTCGAGGCCGCCGAGATAGGGACGAATCGCCTCAGGCATGACGACAGAACCGTCTTCCTGCTGCCCGTTCTCCAGCACCGCGATCAGCAGCCGGCCCACCGCGACACCGGAACCGTTGAGCGTGTGAACGAATTCCGTGCCCTTCCGGTCATCCGGCCGGAAGCGCGCGCGCATCCGGCGGGCCTGGAAAGCGCCGCAGTTCGAGCAGCTCGAAATTTCCCGATAGGCGTCCTGTCCGGGAAGCCAGGCTTCGATGTCGTAGGTCTTCTCCGCCGCGAAGCCCATGTCGCCGGTGGACAGAACGACGACCCGATAGGGGATGTCGAGGCGCTTGAGCACTTCCTCCGCGGCGCCGGTCATCCGCTCGAGCTCTTCCGCCGAATTCTCCGGCCGGACGATGCTGACAAGCTCGACCTTCTGGAACTGGTGCTGGCGCAGCATGCCGCGGGTGTCGCGTCCCGCCGCCCCCGCCTCCGACCGGAAACAAGGGGTAAGGGCGGTGAAGCGAAGCGGCAGGTCGGCGACGTCGAGAATGTCGCCCGCCACCAGGTTGGTCAGCGGCACCTCCGCGGTCGGGATCAGCCAGTGGTCCGTCGTCGTGCGGAACAGGTCCTCGCCGAACTTGGGAAGCTGCCCGGTTCCGTAGAGCGCGGAATCGCGTACCAGGTACGGCGGGCTGACCTCGGTATATCCGAACTCGCCCGTGTGGAGGTCCAGCATGAAGCTCGCCAGCGCGCGTTCCAGGCGGGCGAGCACGTCGTTGAGCACCACGAACCGCGCGCCGGACAGCTTCGACGCGGCGGCGAAGTCCATCATGCCCAGCGCTTCGCCGATCTCGACATGGTCCCGGCCCTCGAAATCGAAGACGGGAGGTTCGCCGACACGCCGGATCTCGACATTGGCGCTCTCGTCGGCCCCGTCGGGGACGTCCTCCGCCGGAAGGTTCGGCATGTCCATCAGGCGTGCGTCGATCCGGGTTTCGAGATTGGCGCATTCGTCTTCCAGGGCCTGCATCCGGACCTTGATGGTGCCCACCTCGTCGATCAGGGTGGACGCGTCCCGGCCTGCCTTCT
Organism: Defluviicoccus sp.; assembly: GCA_022826125.1. Lineage (GTDB taxonomy): Bacteria > Pseudomonadota > Alphaproteobacteria > MPNO01 > MPNO01 > MPNO01. The sequence continues at coordinate 47,918 of JAJDVM010000311.1, read as the reverse complement.
TCGCCGTGCCAATCTCGCGCGAGGCCTCGTTGCGCCGGGTCTGGTGGCCCTGAAGTTCGGTTTGCCGGGCGCGGCGGTCGCTGTCGAGCGCGAGTATCTCGGCGCTCAGAGGCTCCAGCCCGCGACGCTCGAGCCCGCGGTCGAGCCCGCCGGGGTTTTCCCTGATCCAACGCAGATCGAGCATCCGAAACTCCGCCTAGGCGGCAGCGTCCTCCGCAGCCTCACGCTCGGCGCGTTTACGCTCCATGACGCGAGCGCCGAAAATCGAGGCTTCGTACAGCAGGATGATCGGCAATGCGAGCCCGATCTGGCTGAAGACGTCGGGCGGGGTCAGGATCGCGGCGGCGATGAACACCGCGACGATCGCATAGCGCCGCTTGGCCGCGAGCCCGTCGGCGGTGACGATCCCGGCGCGCGCCAGCAGCATCAGGAATACCGGCAGCTCGAAGCCGATGCCGAAGGCGAAGATCAGCCGCATGACGAGCGACAGATACTGATCGACCTTGGGCTCGACCTCGATGGCGAGGTCGCCCGGATCGGCGGGTTTCTGGAAGTCGAGAAAGAACTCCCACGCCACCGGCATCACGCCGTAATAGACCAGCGCGGCGCCCATACAGAACAGAATCGGGGTCGCGATCAGGAAGGGCAGAAACGCCCTCTTCTCGTTCTTGTAGAGGCCCGGCGCCACGAACAGCCAGATCTGCATCGAGAACAGCGGAAAGCCGATCAGGGCGGCGGTCCAGAACGCCACCTTGACGTAGGTGAAGAACGCCTCGTGCAGGGCGGTGAAGATCATCCTCCCGCCCTCTTTCTCGTCGAGGGCCACCGCGAGCGGCTGCACCAGGAACGCGAAAATCTCCTCCGCCACGAAGAAGCAGGCAAAGAACGTCACGATGAAACCGATGACGCAGTAGATCAGACGCGTGCGAAGCTCGATCAGGTGATCGAGCAGAGGCATCGCCTTGTCTTGCCGTGCGTCGTCGTCGGCCACGGTCAATCACCCGTTCCGGACTTCGCCGCGACGGGTTCCTCCCCTTCGCTCTCGGCGGGCGGCGAGTCGGCGCCGTCCCCGGCTTCGGGACTCTGGGCTTCTGCCTCCGCTTCGGCCTCGATCGACCGTTCGGCGTCTTCGATATCGAACACCGACTCGTCGCCGAGCCATTCGTCTTCGATCTCGTCCTCGATGTCGCGCTTGATGGTGTTTACCACGCCGTCCGGATCGAGCTCCGTCTGGATCGAGTCCTTGACCTTGTCCAGTTCGGCCTCGCGGGCCATGTCCTCCAGCCCGCCCTGGAACTCGCGGGCGAGCTCTCTGGCGCGGCGGACCCACTGGCTTACCGTGCGCACCAGGCCGGGCAGCTCCTTGGGACCGACCACGATCAGCGCGATCACGATAACGATCAGGAATTCCCAACTGCCGATGTCAAGCATCGGCCGGCCGATCCATCATGAGGGTGCCGCTCCGGCGGGTGGCCGATCCACGGCAGCGTCCGTGACCGGCCGCCGCGCCTTTCATCGAGGAGTCAGCTCTTGGCGGCTTCGTCCCGTTCCCCGGCTTCCGCGGGGATTTCCTTCGCGGTTTCCTGGGCTTCCGCCTTCACCGTGCCCGCCGGCTCGGTCTCCTTCAGGCCCTTCTTGAAGGCGTTGATGCCGCGCGCCGCATCGCCCATGAGACGCGAGAGCTTGCCTCCGCCCCCGAACAGGACAAGGACCACAACGAGGACGACGAGCCAGTGCCAGATGCTAAACGATCCCATCGCGGGTGCTCCTGCCTTCTACCCTGCCACCGCCGCCGCGGGCGGCGATGCCGGAAAGCGTATATACCCGAAACCGCGATGTCGTGCACTCGCGTTTGCGGCGGGCGCTCCTACTCGGCGGCGGCCGCCGGGACGAACTCGGGCTCTTGCGGCAGGTCGGACGGATCTCGCGGCGGGTGGGAAAAGGCCAGCACGCTCTCCTCGCGCTCCGTCCCGTCGTCCTCGTCTTCGCGCTTGTCCGCCGGGCGCTCTCCCGAACCGACGATGACGCTCGCGGGCCGGGTATCGAGCAGGCCGGTCGCCTTGAGCTCGTCGACCCCGGGGAGATCGGCCAGGCCGGACAGCCCGAAATGGACGAGAAACTCGTCCGTCGTTCCCCAGGTCACGGGCCGCCCCGGCGTCCTGCGCCGGCCGACCGGACGTATCCAGCCGGCCTCCAGCAGGATGTCGAACGTGCCCCTGCTCGCCGCGACGCCGCGGATTTCCTCGACCTCGCTGCGGGTCGCCGGCTGGTGATAGGCGATGACGGCGAGCGTCTCGACCGCCGCGCGCGAAGGCTTGCGGGTCACCTTGCGCTCGACGCGCATGTGTCCGGCCAGGTCCTCCGCGGTGCGGAAGCACCAGCCGCCGGCGACGCGTACCAGGTTTACGCCGCGTTCGGCGTAGGCCGCCGCGAGCTCGTCGATCAGAGCCGCCACGTCGGTATCCTGGGCGAAACGCTCGGCAAGCGCTGCTTCGTCGACCGGTTCGGAAGCGGCGAACAGGATCGCTTCCACGAGGCGCAGATCATGCTTCATTCGTAGCCTCCTGAACGGGTTGAAGAGTGTTCCGGCCACGTATGTATATGGGGCCGAACGGGCTCATTTGCCTGAACTGCAGCCGGCCCATGCGGGCGAGCTCGAGGCCGGCCACGAAAGTCGACGCGATCGCGGAACGGAGCCGGATCCCGCCGCCCGCCTCCGGCGGCAGGAACTCGGACAGGGTCCGCCAGTCGGCGGTAGCGCCGCTCAGGCTGCTCAGCCGCTCGATCGCCTCGGCGATCGAGTAGAGTGCGCTGGGCTCGATCTCCAGCACCGAATCGTTCGCCCTCCGGCGGCTCTCGCCATAGGCGGACAGGAGATCGAATAGGGACACCTCGTACACCGAGTGGCGGACGACCTCGATCTCCTGCGGCTCGCCGCGTGCGAAGACTTCCCGGCCCAGAAGCGGCCGCGCCATCAGCTGCTGACCCTTCTCCTGCATCGCCCGCAGCCGCCGCAGCTTCAAGGCGAGAGCCGCGGCCAGCTCGGGGCCGCTGGGCTCCTCGTCGTCGTCCTCGTCGGGCAGCAGCAGCCGCGACTTGAGGTAGACCAGCCAGGCGGCCATCACCAGATAGTCGGCGGCGATCTCCAGGTCGAGCCGCCGCGCCTCGGCGATGAACGCCAGATACTGTTCCGCCAGATCGAGGATGGATATGCGGGCGAGGTCGACTTTCTGCTGACGCGCCAGCGCCAGGAGCACGTCGATCGGCCCTTCGTAGCCCTCGAGATCAAGCACGAGGGTGCCGCCCGGCCCTTCCGGCCAATCCTCTTCCGCTACCAGGTTTCCGTCGTCTTCAGTCAGGGCGCAAACCCCGCAAGCCCCGCGATCACACCCATCAGGAAGCGGACCGGCTCCCCGATCAGCCAGGGGAAGACGTTGAGGTCCGCCCCGAACTCCTGCCCCGCGTAAGGCAGAACGAACAGGACGCCTATTATCACGAACAGGCCGAATCGCTCCATCCGGGCCAGGGGGCGCGCGAGCGGCAGAGGCAGCAGCCCGACCGCGATGCGCCCGCCGTCGAGCGGCGGCAAGGGCAGCAGGTTGAAGACCGCGAGCACCAGATTGATCACGATCGAATTCTGCAGATTCTCGAATACCCAGTGATCGACCGTGACGGGAAGCAGCGGGACCAGGTGCATCAGCGCGGCCGAGACCGTGGCAAGGCCCAGATTGACCGCGGGTCCGGCGGCGGCGACCCAGACCATGTCCCGGCGGGGCCGCTCCAGGCGGTTGAAGTCGACCGGCACCGGCTTTGCCCAGCCGAAGACGAAGTTGCTGAACGACAACAGCAGCGCCGGTATGACGATCGTGCCGTAGGGATCGACATGGCGCAGCGGGTTGAAGGTCACGCGGCCGAGGCGTTTCGCGGTGTCGTCGCCGAGCCGCCATGCGACATAGCCGTGCGCCGCCTCGTGCAGGGTGATCGCTATCAGGACGGGCGCGATCCAGGTGGACGCGGTATAGACGAAATCCATCAGCCGACCGCCGGCACCGGCAACCCGGCGCGGCCCGCCATCTCCGCCCCTGCCCGGAACCTGGCCATCGCGCGCGCGCTCATCGGGCGGGTGCCGCGCAGGGTCTCCCGCATGTCCCCCAAATCGCCGTTACAGTGCAGAACGACATCGCAGCCCGCGCCGAGCGCGGCCCGCGCGCGGGCGGCGGGACCACCGGTCAGGGCATTCATGCAGAGATCGTCGGAGACGAGCAGGCCGCCATAGCCGATGGAGCCGCGGATTACGCGCTCGACGACGATCCTGGACGCCGTCGCGGGGCGGGCCGCGTCGAAGGCGGTATAGACGACGTGAGCGGTCATCGCCCAAGGCATGTCGCGCAGCGCCCGGAACGGCACGAAATCGGTTTCCAGCGCCCTCTCCGGAGCATCGACCGAGGGAAGCGACGAGTGACTGTCCACCGTCGCCCGCCCATGGCCCGGAATGTGCTTGATCACCGGGATCACCCCTTCGGAGAGCAGCCCGTCGCAGACGGCGCGTCCGAGCGCGGCGACGATTTCGGGATCGTCCGAGAACGCGCGATCTCCGATTACGCCGTGCCCGTCCGGAGCGGGCACGTCGAGCAGCGGGAGGCAGTTGACGTCGATCCCCAGTTCGGCGATCTCGCCGCCGATTTCCCGGGCGTTGCCGCGCGCCGCCTCGACCGCGCGGTCGATGCCCCATTCGGCGGCCATGTCGCCGAAACCGCGCCATGCCGCCCGCCGCCGCCAATGCGGCGGCCCGAGGCGCTGCACCCGCCCGCCCTCCTGATCGACCAGGACCGGCGCGTCGTCCCGCCGCACGCTGTCGCGAAGGGCCGAGACGAGGTCACGGACCTGTCCGGGCTCGCGGCAGTTGCGTCGGAACAGGATGAAGCCGAGCGGATCCGCTTCCGCGAAGAATGCGCGCTCTTCGGCGCCGAGCGTTTCGCCCGCGCAACCGAAGATCACAGCGGCCGGGCGCGTCGATTCAGCGCCTGACGACGAGACAGCCGACATTGCGCTTCTCAAGATCGGCGCAGAGGCGCCGGGCCTCCTTCATGCCGCTTACCGGACCCGCGAGAAGCCTGTAGTAGACGCCCTTGGGCGGGCCGAGATCCTTCTTCTCCACGGTCAGCCTGAGGCGGGCAAGGAGACCCCGATGCCGTTTTTGCAGGCGCTTCCATGCCTCCTGCACCGCGGCGTGAGACCGGAGCGCCGCGAGTTGAAGCCGGTACGTCTCCTCGACCGCGGGCTGGCGGGGGGGCCTGGCCGGTTCGGTCTTCGTTATCGCCGCCTTTTCCACGGGTTTCGTTTCGGGCTCCGATACCGTGGGCTCGGAAGGCGCGGCGGGAGGCTCGGGGGCGACGGTCGACCCGACCTTCGGCAGCGGTAGCGGCACTTCGGGCGGCGGCAACAGCCGCTCGACCGACCCGCCGAGCGGCGCGGCCGCGATACGGTCGTAGATCTCCTTGTCCCGGTCGGGAACGGCGCGGCCGCCGGGCGAGTCCGGCTTGACCTTGAACGGGCCGGGATCGGCCTTGATCAGCACCGGGGTCCTGCCGGACGCGGACGACCGTCCTTCGCTGTAGGCATGGACCATCAGCACGCCCGAGGCGGCCAGCGCGACGATCCCGACGGCGCCCGAGATCGATTTTCGGAGCCAGCGCATGCCGCCTCGCTCCCCCGGCCCGCCGCGGCCGGTGCCGGTGCCGGGGCTCCTCGCCATCAGCGCATTTCCTCGACCGGAGCGACGCCCATGACTTCGAGCCCGGACGCTATGACCAGGGCGGTCGCCCGGACCAGGGCGAGACGGGACCGGCTCAGCGAGAGGTCGTCGGCGACGACGAAGCGGCGACCGTTGTCCAAATTGCCTAGGTTCCAGAGGGCGTGGAACACGGCCGCTATGTCCGAGAGTGCATAGGCGATGCGATGGGGCTCGGCCGCTTCGGCGGCGGCCTCGACCGTGCGCGGCCAGCCCGCCAGCATTCGGATCAAGGAGAGCTCCTCTTCCTCGCCGAGCCGGTCGAGGGGAACCTCGCCGAGCGCGCGATCGGAGAAATCCTCGCCCGGGAACGTCTCCGCCGCGGTGCGGAGCGCGGAACAGGCCCGCGCATGGGCGTACTGCACGTAGAAGACCGGGTTGTCCTTCGATTGCTCCACCGCTTGCGCGAGGTCGAAGTCGAGCGAGGCTTCGTTGCCGCGCGTCAGCATGATGAACCGCACCACGTCCTTGCCGACCCGGTCGACCACCTCGCGCAACGTGACGAACGTCCCGGCGCGCTTGGACATCTTCACCGGCCGGCCGGCCTCGGAGAGATTGACGAGGTTGCAGATGAGGACATCGAAATCCGCCCCGCCCCCGCTCAGCGCGGCCACCGCGGCCTCCATGCGCTTGACGTAACCTTTGTGGTCGGCGCCCCAGACGTCGATCAGGATGGGGAAACCCCGTCGGAACTTGTCCCGGTGATAGGCCATGTCGGTAGCAAAATAGGTCCAGCTGCCGTCCGATTTGCGAATCGCCCTGTCCGTGTCGTCGCCGAACGCGGTCGAACGGAACAGGGTTTGCGGCCGGGGTTCCCAATCCTCGTCCGCCCTGCCCTTGGGCTTTTCGAGGACGCCTTCGTAGAGCAGGTCCCGATCCTGGAGGTCGGAGAGCGCTTCCTCGACCGCGCCGGAGGCGGCAAGCGCGCGCTCCGATGAGAACACATCGTGCGAGATGCCGAGCGCCGCGAGGTCCTCCCTGATCAGCTCCATCATCGCATCGATCGCGAAGTCGCGCAGCGGCGGCAGCCACTCGTTTTCGCCGGAGATCGACCACTTGACGCCGTCGCGATCCAACAACGCCCGTCCCGCCTCGATCAGATATTCGCCGGGGTAGAAGCCTTCCGGCGGCTCGCCGACATTCTCCCCGATCACTTCGCGATAGCGGTGGTAAAGGGACCGGGCGAGCAGATCGACCTGCGCGCCTGCGTCGTTGATGTAGTACTCGCGAGTGACCGCGTAGCCCGCCTTCGCAAGGAGCGAGGCGAGCGCATCCCCGACGACCGCTCCCCGGCCGTGCCCCACATGCATCGGGCCGGTAGGATTGGCGGATACGTACTCGACGTTGACTTTCTTGCCCTTGCCCAGGTCCGAATCGCCGTAAGACGTGCCGGCGGCGAGAATGTCGCGGAGCCGCGCGCGCCACACCTCGCCGCGCAGGCGAAGATTGATGAATCCCGGCCCGGCCACCGAAACCTCGACCACGTCCTCGTGCGCGGCGAGCGTGTCGGCCACGCGCGCCGCGAGATCGCGCGGCTTCATCCCGGCCGTCTTCGCGCGCACCAGCGCGACATTGCTCGATACTTCGCCGTGGCGCGGATCGCGCGGCGGCTCCACCGAGAAATCGGCGTCGGACACGGACATGCCGCGCTCCGCGGCGACTTCGTCGACAGCGTCCTTGAAAAGCTTCCTGACGTTGCCATAAACGTTCATGTCCAGCCTGGACCCGGTGTCCCGTTGGGGAATTTCATAACCAAGACGCTACCGAGGGCAACGACGGGCGCACCGTGTTTGCGCGACGCGGAGAAGGATTTCAAGTGCTTATTGCCGGCGCGGCTTGACCGGCCCGTGACCGGCGCCTAGATAATTCCGCATGTCCGAAGGCGCGGAGAGCGGCACCGAGGGGGCGGCGGTTACGATCAGCGATTCGGCGGTCCGCCGCATCCGCCAACTCGAACAGGCCGAGGACGCTTCCGGCACGATGCTCCGGGTCGCCGTCGGCGGCGGCGGCTGCTCCGGCTTTCAATACAGCTTCGCCTTCGACGATGCCTGCAACGGCGACGACACCGTGTTCTCCCGCGACGGCGTGCGTGTCGTGATCGACGACATCTCGCTCGAATTCCTCGGCGGTTCCGAGATCGACTATGTCGAGGAGCTGGTCGGCGCCTATTTCACGGTTCGCAACCCGAACGCGGCGTCGACCTGCGGCTGCGGGGTCTCGTTCGCGGTCGGATGACCCGGATCGCGACCTGGAACGTCAATTCGATCCGCGCCAGGCTGCCGCGCGTCCTCGAATGGCTGGCCGAATTCTCGCCCGATATCGTGCTCGCCCAGGAGATCAAGGCGACCGACGAGACCTTCCCGCGCGAGGCGATCGAGGACGCGGGATACAACGTCGCGATCTGCGGGCAGAAGAACTTCAACGGCGTCGGAATCTTCGCCAGGCAACCGATCGAGGACGTGCGGACCGGGCTCCCGGGCGATTCGGACGACGATCAGGCCCGCTATATCGAAGCCTTCGTGGGCGACCTCAGGGTGGCCTCGATCTATCTGCCCAACGGCAACCCGGCGCCGGGCGACAAGTACGATTACAAGCTGCGCTGGATGGACCGGCTTCTGATCCATGCGAAGGATCTTCTGCGCCAGGAAGAGGCGCTGGTGCTGGGCGGAGACTACAACGTGGTCCCGACCGACGGGGATTGCTACGACCCCGAGGGCTGGGCCGACGACGCGCTGTGCCGGCCGGAGTCGCGAACGCGCTTTCGCTCGCTGGTCCATCTCGGCCTGACCGACGCCTACCGGGCGTTCAACGGCGCCCCTCACAGCTACAGCTTCTGGGACTACCAGGGCGGCGCGTGGCAGAAGGATTTCGGCCTTCTGATCGACCACCTGCTGCTGTCGCCGCAGGCCGCGGACCGATTGTCGGCGTCCGGCATAGACCGCAACCCGAGGGGAAAGCAGAAGGCGTCCGACCATACCCCGGTGTGGTGCGAGATCGACCCGCCTACTCGCTCCTCGGCAGCTTGAGCTCCTCCAGCGGCGGCAGGCCGTAGCTCTCCCAGTCCTCCGCCACCCCCCGAAGCTTGTCCAGCGGCGGCAGGGAGATTCCCGGATAGTCCCATTTCCGGGTCGCGTCGATCACCACCTTGGCGCCCGGCGCCTGCCCGCCCTCGGGCGCGTCGGGACCGAAGGAGGACGGGTCGAGCTCGACCGCCGCCGGGCTCTCGATCACCCGAACGTCCTTCTCCGGGCGGACCCGCCAGGCGAGGATCCAGTCGCGCATGAACGGGTCCTCGATGTCGATGTCGTCGTCGGCGACGACGATCCACTTGAAATAGCTCATCCCCATATGGCCGAAGGCGCCGAACACGGCCTGATCGACATGGCCGGCATACATCTTCTTCAGCGAAATCCACAGCGTCGCGGTGCAGCCGCCGGCCTCCAGCGCATGCACGTCGGCGATGCCGGGGATGCGGAGATCCTCGCTCAGATGCTTCTTCAGCCCGGCCTCAAGCAGCGACCGCTTGATCATGCTGCTCTCCGACGGCGGCAGCTGGCTGATGATCCCGAGCAGGATGGGATCCCTGCGGTGGGTGATGCAGTTCACCTTGAACACCGGCGCGTGGCGGCCGCCAGCCATGTATCCGGTAAACTCGCCGAAGGGGCCTTCCGGTTCGAGCGAATCGGTCAGCACCTCGCCCTCGATCACGATTTCCGCATGCGCCGGCACTTCGAGGTCGACGGTCTCGCAGCGCACCATCGGGATCGCCTCGCCGCGGATCCCGCCGGCGACGGCAAGCTCGTCGGCACCGTAGCGCGCGGGCGCGACCACGTACTGCACCGGGTCGCCGCCGATGAAGATCGCCGCCGGCATGTTCTTGCCGCGCGCCTTCCACTTCTCCCAGTGGATGGCGCCGCCGCGGTCAGGCGCGCCGAACAGGATGCCGGTCTTGTCCCTGCCCTTTATCTGGCAGCGGCGTATACCGATATTGCGCCGCCCGTCATCCGGGTCCTTGGTCACCCATAGCGGCGTGAGATAGGGCCCGGCATCCTTTTCCGGCGTCCAGACCGGGATGGGCAGCGCGTTCAGATCGACATCGTCGCCGGAGACGATCACCTCCTTGCAGGGGCCGTCGTCCACGATCACCGGCTCGATGGGGTTGGCGATGCCCTCGATGACCTTGTCGTGGATCGCGGCGAAGTCGGGCTCGCAGCCGATGGCGGTGGCGATCATCTCGCGCGAGGCCGCGACCACGCCGGCCACGACGCGTCCTCCGGGATAGCCCTTGATGTTGCGGAAGCCGATCCCGTAACGGTTCTGCTCGGACATCGCACGGAAGATCATGCGCAGCACCGCGGAGATCTCCCAGTCCTTGTCGACCTGCTTGTCGACCCAGCGCATCATGCCCTGCTGCTCCAGAACCTGGAGATAGGGCCTGAGCCCGTCATAACTCATCGCTCGTCCGCCTCCCGTCGATGCCGATGCGCGCTAGACGCCCACATCGGAACCGCTTTGTCCAGCCGCGCCCGGTTGAACGGCGGGGGCCGCTTGGCTATCACCCTTGAAGTTCATCGAACGGCACGGGAGACGGTCATGGGCGGCGAAGCCAATCTTATCGGCGATCGGGCGGCGGCCGAAATCGTCGCTTTGCGGGAGACTTGGCATACCAAGAACCACCCCTTCTATGTCGGGTTTCACGAAGGGACCGTCGGGCTCGAGGCGATGGCAAAGCTGATGGCGCAGCATTACCAGCATGTGGTGCGCGCCCTGCCGAGCTTCGGCCTGATCTACGCCAAGGCGCCGCCCGACGGGCGGCGGTTCATCCTGGAGAACCTCGCCGAAGAGGAAGGGCTCGTCGCGGGTCCCGGCGAGGACCGGGAACCGCACGATCACATGGAGCTCATTTTCCGCTATTGCCGGTACGCCGGCATGACCGACGAAGACGTGCGCGCAACCGAGCAGCTGCCGGCATGGCGGGCGCGCTCGTACTTCTACCTCGCGACCGTGCGGGACGAGGCGTTTCCGATCATCGTCGCGATGCAGTCGACCCAGGAGGGCCAGCAGCCGGCAATCAACGGCGAACGGACGCTCCCGGCCTTCAGGAAGTTCCACGGGCTGGAGATGGACGACCCGGCGATCGAGTTCTTCGCCGAGCATTACATCGCCGACGCCGACCATTCGAGCCGCCAGATCCAGCTCGTCGAGCGGTTGATACGAACCGAGGAAATGGCCGCGCGGGCGATCGAGGTCGCGACCATCGCGGTCAAGACGCGCTGGGCCTGCATGAACGAGATTTACCGGACCGCCGTCCTCGGCGAAAAGGATCCGTTGCCCGAGGGCATCGCCGCCTGACGCGCCGCGGCGGTCAGTTGCCTTCCGCGGTCTTCGGCGCCGCGCTCGGGTTCCATTGTCCCCGGCGCATGCGGCTGATCTCGACCCGCTCGAACAGCCCGGCCTTGCGGAACGGTTCGTTGCTGGAGAACGACTCGGCCTCTTCTCTGGAAGGCACGTTGACGATCAGCACGCTCCCGGTACGCGTCTTGCCGTCCTCGCCGAGCAGCGCGCCGCCGAGCACCAGGATGTCCTCGTGCGCGTCGAGATAGGCGAAGTGGTCTTCTCTGGTTCTCGCCCGGATCTCTTCCGAACCGGGCTTGTCGATCTGGTAGATGATGTAGAGCATGGCCCCGCGCCTTCTTTGCCGCCCCGTGAGGATCACACCCGGGACGGCCGCGATCAAGCGTGGGCGCGCGCGGGAGAGCAGGAATGACGGTCGAAATCGGCGTCGTCTTCGACGGCTTCGACGATGCGCGCGAAATGATCCGCCTCGCCCAGGGTGCGGAGGCGGCGGGAGCCGCGAGCGTTTGGGTCGCCGAGCACATGGGTTGGCGCGAAGCGGTGACAGCCTGCGCGGGAATCGCCGTCGCGACGAACGCCGTCCGCCTGGTTCCGACCGCGATCAGCCCGTACCTCTGGCATCCCACCCCGACGGCGATGGCGCTTGCGACGCTCGAGGAGCTGGCCCCGGGGCGGGTCGCGGTCGCGGTGTCGGTGGGCAACCTGCTCAACCTCAGGGAATCGGGTCACGAGCCCGTGCGTCCGGTCGCCGCCATCGGCAACATGGTTTCCGACCTGCGCGCGCTCTGGACGGGAGAACCGGTGCGGCGCGAAGCCCCATCATACCGGCTGGACGGCGCCTACATGAACTTCGCGCCCTCCGCGGCGCCGCCGATCTATGTCGCCTCTACCGGACCGCAGGTGCTCCGCCTCTCCGGGCGGATCGCCGACGGCGTGCTGCTGTCGGGTGGGCTCACCCTCGAATCGACCCGGCACTGTCTCGCCTTCGCGGAGGAAGGGCTGGGTGCTTCGGGACGGGACCGCGATGCGCTTCGCCGTGCGAGCCTGATCTACTTCTCGGTCTCGCCGGACGGGAGGGCGGCGGTGGAGGACCTGAAGACCAAGCTCGCCTACCTGTTCCGCAGCGCCCGCCACGCCGACAACATCGCGACCTCGGGGTTGCCCATCGACCACGAGGCGATCATGGATGCCGCCGGGCGGCGCGACCTCCCGGCCGCTGCCGCGATGATCCCGGACGAGGCCATCGAGGCGTTCTGCGTCGGCGGCACACCCGCCGACTGCCGCAGGCTGCTCGCCCTCTATCTCGACGCCGGAATCGAGGAACCGATCCTCCAGATCAGCGGCACGCCAGAAAACAAGGCGCTGGCGCTCGAACTGGTACGAGAATTCGCGGCTTCTCAAGACCCGATCAGCCCGAGCTCGCGATAGGCGGCGGCGGCGGCGGGATGGAGCGGCACCCCGTCGATCGCGAGGCCGTCCGCGCCTTCGGCCCTCAGCGGATCGAACAGGCTGCCGAGCCCGTCGAACAGCGGGTTGAGCGCGGCTAGACGCTCGTGCTGCGTCGCCATCAGACGGGCGAGCCGGCCCACCGCGTCGTCCGGGGTCCCGGCGTGGGTCGCGATCACGTTGAGCACGCCGATCTGGGCGCTGTCGCGGTCGTGGCCCCTGAGCGCGCCCGCCCTCACCCGCGCCGGACGGTAGAAGCCGACCCGGTCGAGCAGGGTTTCGAGCTGGCCGGCGCGGTAGTCGAGCACCCTTATGTCGGCCCGTTCCGCGAGCCCGGTCATCACCTTGTTCGGGATCGGACACTGGAACTGGGCGTCGATCTCCCTCGCCGCCAGCGCATTGGCGCCGTCGAGGAAGTTGAGATGCACCTGCTCGAAGGTCTCGAAGCCGATGCCCAGCACCCCAAACATGGTCGCGACATGCTGTGCCATGCCGCTTCCGGCGGGACCGATGGAGACCCGTTTGCCGCGCAAGTCTTCGACCGTCTCCATCCCCGAAGCGCGGAGCGCGACGAAGAACATGGGCCCCGAGTTCGCCGGCGCGGCCATGCGGATGTCGAGCGCACGCTCGAACGGGGCCTCGCCCCGCGCCGCCCGGCCGATCCAGTTGGCGGCGAGGAGCCCGAATTCGATCTCGCCCGTCTCCAGCAGTTCGGCGTTTCCGACGCTCGCGGTCGGCGTGGCGATAATTCGGACGCCGTCGAACGTCCCCCGTTCTTTTGCGACCGCCGCGATCGCCTCGGCCTGGGTGTAGAAGGTGCTCTCGAATTCCGATGTCCCGATGGCGATCCGCATGTCTTTCCCGCGATTCCGTTATCCGGCCCCCCGCCCCGCCCGGGGCAACAGGCGGAGGGCGATGAGGCAGAGGGCCGACAGGATAACCGCACCGAAGACGAAAAACGCGACCTGAAGGCCGAATCCGTCGACCGCCGCTCCCATCGCCACGGGAACGACGAAGCCGGCGAACCGGTTCACCGTTGACCTGATCCCGACGCTGATTCCCTGCCGCTCGGCGTTCACCGAGCGCGCCAGCACGTAGAGCATCAGCGGAAAGGCGATACCGGAAAACACGCCCCACCCGGTGGCGATGCCGAGCAGTTGCCAGAATTCCCGAAAAAGCACGACGCTGGAGAGCATCGCCGCCGCGGTGCCGATGGTGACGACCAGCAGGATGTTGGGGCTCACCCTGCGCGAAACCGGACCGGCGGTCAGCCCCGAGAGCCCCGCGACCACCGAACCGACGGCCACCAGCACGCCGATGGTAGCGCCGCTGAAGTCGAGCGACTCCAGATAGACCGGGTAGAACGAGTGCCGGAGCGCGTGAACGCAGGTCATCAGGAACGAGCATGCGACCACGAAGGCGACCGCGGGGACCTTCATTATCCTGAAGGCATCGCGGTAGTCGCCGAGCCAGGATCCGCGCGGCATGGCCTCGCGCGACGCCTGACCCGGCCGCACGTCTTTCGGGAGGAAGCAGATCGTGGCGAGGGTAGCGAGCCCCCAAATGCCGATCAGGGAGAAGGCGCCCACCGGGCCGAATACGTCCCATGCGGTTCCGCACAGCACCGGCGCGATCAGGTTTCCCGAGGTCGAGACGAAGCTGAACCGCCCCATCAGCCCGGGATCGTCCCGGTTGATCCGCCCGACATGGGCCTGCGCCGCCATCCACACCAGCGCCTGCGCGAACCCGGTCAGCAGCTGCAGGACGATCAGCACCGCGACCGAGGGGAGCGCCGGATAAAGAGGAAACAGCACGGCCGCCGCGATCGCCGCGGCGGCGGCGATCCGGTTGATGCCGAGCCTGTCCATCAGCGCGCCGCCCGGAATCGACAGCACCACAGAGAGCGCCGCGCGGGCGCCCAGCACGAGGCCGATCATGAACGGCGTCGCCCCGATGTCGAGCGCCCAGAGCGGCACGGCGACCGTCATCATGGGGACGAAGCCGAGACCGAAGAAACCGACCGCGAAAATCGCGGCGCGTGCGCGGGAAATCCGCAAGGGGAGGGTCAGCCCGGCTTGTCGTCGGTCCCGCGCAACAATCGTCGCTGCACCGGGAACAGCGCGATATCGAAGCGCTCCGCGAAGAGGCCCCAGAGCCCCTTCGGCGCCTTCAGCATGACCGCCACCGCGGTGACGCCGAGCAGGATCAGGTACCAGGTTCCGTAGGGCGCGAGCGGCTCGCGCAGCAGGAAGAAGATGAGCGTGCCGACGATCGGGCCCTCGATCGAGCCGATCCCGCCGATCACAACGATGAAAATAATCGTGACGGTCCAGTTGATGTCGAACGCGGCGGCGGGGGTGATCCGGATCTTGGTGATGTAGATCAAGGCGCCGATGGCCGACGTCCCGAAGGCCGCGAGGATGTAGACCAGCAGCTTGGCGCGCAGATTGTCGACGCCGAGGCTGCGCGAGGCCTCCTCCGAATCCCGGATCGCGGTCAGAGCGAGGCCGTAGCGCGAGCGCAGCAGCAGGTAGATGCCGGCGATCACCGCGACCGCGATCGCCAAGGCGAGCCAGTAGATCGTGGCATCCCGGTCCGCCCGCGACGCGGCGATGGACTTGATCGCGGCGATCGGCAGGCTCATCCCCGACCCGCCCCCGAGCGCCTTCACCTGCGCGAAGCCGAGCAGGAACACCTCCGCGACCACCCATGTGCCGATGGCGAAATAATGCCCTCGCAGCCGGAACACGACGAAGGCGATCGGAAGCGAGATCAGCGCCCCGAGAATCCCCGCCAACGGAACCGTCCAGATGGTGCCGATGTCCAGATAGATGACGAGGATGAACAGCAGGTAGCCGCCGAGCCCGACAAAGGCCTGCTGGCCCACCGAGACCAGACCGCCATAGCCGGCGAGCAAGTTCCAGAGCTGGGCAAGGGCAAGGATGTAGAAGACCTCGACGAGAAGCCGCATCGATGCCCGGTCGCCCCACCAGGGCACCGTCAGCAGGACCAGGATCAGCACCGCGGCGACCGACATGCCGATCCGGCTCGCCCGGGTCGAGCGGACCACCCGGCTACTCATCGCGGGTCCTCGGGAACAGCCCGTTGGGGCGCAGGACCAGGATGACCAGGAAAGCGATATGACCGGCAAGGAACTGCCAGCCGGGATCGATCTTGGCGCCGATATTCTGTGCCACGCCCAGGATGACGCCGCCGGCGAGCGTGCCCCACATCGAGCCCAGACCGCCGATGATCACGGCCTCGAAGGCGAACAGCAGCCGGGTCGGCCCGAGCGCGGGATCGAAATTGGTCCTGATGCCGATGAAAATCCCGGCGATCGCCACCAGGACCAGCGAAACCGCCATCGCGAGGCCGAAGATGTGCTTCTGGTGGATCCCCATGAGCCGGGCGGTCGAGGGATCGTCGGAGGTCGCCCGGAACGCCCGGCCGAGCCGCGTCCGGCTGAAGCCGATCTGAAGCGCCGCGATCAGCGCGACCGCGATGACGAAGACGATCAGCGGCAGGGTGCCGATCTCGATGCCCTCGGTGAGCCTGATGCTCGCGGTCTCGATCGCGCCCGCCTTCAGGCGCTGCGAGTCCGCCGAAAATATCTCGAGAAGGAGGTTCTGGATGACGATCGAGATCCCGAAGGTCACCAGGAGAGGCGGCAGGAGATCGTCGCCGAGGGTGTAGTTGAGAACGCCGCGCTGCAGAACGTAGCCGAAGAAGAACATGAAGGGGAGCACGGCGACCATGCTGACGAAGGGATCGACCCCGGTCGTCTCGATCACCACCATGGCGACGAAGGCGGCAAGGACGATGAGGTCGCCATGCGCGATGTTCACCAGCCGCATCACGCCGAAGATGATGGCGAGGCCGGCGGCGAACAGCGCATAGAGCCCGCCGGTCAGCACCCCCTGCACGATGCTGTTGATCCACTCGATCATGGATCGAGCATAGCGACAGAGGCTCGCTCGCGCGCCCCCCTCGGCTTTCGGGGATTACATCATGGAGCGGTTTCGGGCGGCCACCGGCCTGCGCTCACTCCGCCGCCGGTTGCGAGCCGAAGCGACCGCGGAATTCGCCGCGCAGCTCCGAGACCTCTCGGGACAGTTGGGAAAAATCGCCGCGCAGCTCGGCGACCTCACCGGCAAGGACATCCACCCTACCCTCGAGCCATACGAACAGGCGGAACATGAACATGGCGAAAGTACCACCGGAAGCGAGGAGCGCGGCGAACCCGCCCAGCATGGTGATGATCTCGGCGCTCATGCTGCAATCTTAGGAGGATTCGACCTATATGGCACTCTACCTAAAATTATCTAGGTCCCGAAATAGGCGGCCGCGATGCGGTCTCGGGTCAGGCTCCCGGGCGCGCCGGTGAGCGCGAGGCGGCCTTCCTGGAGGCAGTAGACCCGTTCGGCCACTTCGAGAGCCCGGTTGATGTCCTGCTCGACCACCACCATCGCGGTCCCTTCCGCCTTGATCGCTGGCAGCACCTCGTAGATTTCCTTGACCACGACGGGCGCGAGTCCGAGCGAAAGCTCGTCGAACAGAATCAGGTCGGGATTCGCCATCAGGGCGCGGCCGATCGCGGTCATCTGCTGCTCTCCGCCGCTGAGCGCGGTGCCGGGGACCGAGCGCCGGCTGCGCAGCGCCGGAAACAACTCGTAGACGCGCTCCAGCGACCAGCGCCCCGGCCGGCCGCTGTAGCCGCCGATGATCAGGTTCTCCTCGACGCTCAGGCTGGGAAACAGGCGGCGCCCCTCCGGCACCATGGCGACGCCGAGCGCGACGATCTCGGCGGCTTCTCGGGACTGGATGCTCTCGCCGCGCCAGGACAGAACCTCGCTGGTCGCCTCCACCATCCCGGTGATCGCCCGCAGCAGCGTCGTCTTGCCGGCGCCGTTGGCGCCGATGGCGGCCACCGTCTCGTGCTCGTCCAGCTCGAAGTCGAAACCGAACAGGGCCTGGAAATCCCCGTAATACGCATCGAGGTTGCGGATCTCGAGGAGGCTCATTCGACGGCGATCCCGAGATAGACCTCGCGCACCGCGGGATTGTCGATCACCGCTTGCGGGTCGCCCTCGTCCAGCTTGCGGCCGAAATCGATCACCACCAACCGGTCCACCACCGACATCAGCGCATGCACGATGTGCTCGACCCAGACGATGGAGACGCCCTGGCGTCGTATCTCGCCGATGGTCGCGACGAGCTCGCGGATCTCGTGCTCGGTCAGCCCGCCGGCGATCTCGTCGAGCAGCAGGACGCGGGGGCGAGTCGCCAGCGCCCGGGCGAGTTCCAGCCGCTTGCGCTCCAGCAGGGTCAGCGAGCCGGCCAGCGCGTTCGCCTTGGGCGCGAGTCCGGTCCGTTCCAGCACCTCGACGCAGTGATCGTAGGACGCGGCTTCCGACTGGCCGGCGCCGAACGCCCCGCCCACCAGCAGGTTCTCGAACACCGTCATCCCGCCGAACGGGTGCGGGATCTGGTAGGAGCGGCCGATCCCGGCACGGCTGCGGAGATGGGCCGGCAGGCGGGTGATGTCCTCACCCGCGAACACGATCCTGCCCGCGTCCGGCGGCAGGCTGCCGGTAATCAGGTTGAAGAGCGTGCTCTTCCCCGCCCCGTTGGGGCCGATGATGCCGAGCGCCTCGCCCTCCTCGACCGCCATGTCGAACGAGTCGACCACCAGGAGCGAGCCGAAGCTCTTGGACAGGCCCTCGACCGAAAGGATCGCGCTCATGGGGCGGTCCGTCCCTCGATACGACCCTTCGGGACTACTCGGGATGAGGGAATTTTCGCGATCGAGTCCACCCTTTCCTCACCCTGAGCAGCCGCGAAGCGGCGTATCGAAGGGCGCGCCCCGTAAATCCTCTAGCTCAGCGATTCGAGGTCTCCGGTCAGCGGAATATTCTTCGCCCGTTCGTTGTGCACGACATCTAGCTCGTATTTGAACTTCTTGCCGCGCTTCCACTGGCCGCCGACCAGCGGCGTGCGGCAGGCGTTCTTCACCGGATTCCGGGCGTCACCGAACTTCCACGAAACCGGCCCAACGATCGACTCGTAGTCGGTGTTCTCGATCGCGTTCAGTATGGCGTTCGGATCGCCGGGGTCCCCGCAGCGCTTCAGCACGTCGATCGCCACCTCGATATTGGCATGCTTGAAGCCGAGGGGCTGGGTCCATTGCCGCCCGGTCTTGGCGGTATAGGAATCGGCGTATTCGCGCGACGACTGGCCGGTCAGGTTGGACTTGAAGGGGTGCGAGGACGACCACCACACCTCTGTCGTCAGCCCGTGGCCGCGCTCGCCGAGCGCCTCGACCGCCGGCGGGAACAGCAGCGCCTTGGCCATGGTTCCGGCCTTGAGTTGCTTGATCAGCCCCTGCTGCGCCGCCTGGGTCCAGAAAGTCGAGAAGTCCGGCGGGGTCGCGATGCCGGTGAGAATCTCCACGCCTTCCTTCTTGAACTCCGCAATCTGAGCGGTGAAATCGGGGCTTCCCATGGAGAACAGCGGCGGCTGCAAATACTTGAAGCCGCGGGCTTCCATCGGCGGCCTGAAGCCACGCTTGGGGTCGCCGCCGTTCACGCCGTCCTCGCTGTTCTCGATCAGGCTTCCGATCTTCTTGTTGGTGCCGAGCGCATCCCACATGTCCATAAAGATGCTGAACATGTCCTCGAAGCCCCAGAAGAAGTGGTAGGTCCACTTGAAGGGCTTGTCGGGCGTCGCGCCGCGGCCGAAATAGACGATCTGCCACGGCGTGTCGGCGGTAACGCAGGGCACCTCGTTGGCCTCGGCCTGGTCGGACACCGGGTTGACCGTCGTGCCGCTCGACGAGCCGATCATCAGATTGACCTCGTGCTTGAGGATCAGCTCGGCCGCGACCTCGGCGGCGCGGTTGGGGTTGGACTGCGAATCGCGCGAGATGATCTCGACCGGGTACTTCTTCTTGCCGATCGAGATGCCGTCGCCGATCGCCGCGCGGGCATCGGCGAGCACGAACCGATCAGCCTCGCCGAAGGCGGCGAGCGGTCCGGATTGCGGGCTGACGAAGCCGATCTTCACCGGCCGGGTGGCGGCGTGGACGGCCGGCGCCGGCAAGCCCGACGCCGCGGCCGCGGCGAGCACGCCGCCGCCGTATTTGAGGGCGCGCCGGCGGCCGATCTTCGACTTCAACGCGGTTACCTTTTCGCTCTTCGACATTTGGGCTCTCCCCTGTGTTTACGATCAAACCTGAACTTCGACCTTCAAGTATCTCTTTTGACTGGTTTTTCTATTATCCTTCAAATCAAAATGGTGTTGGGTTCCAGACCCAGCAGCACGCGGCCGTAGAGTTCGGCGCTCGCTTCCGGCAGCAGAAGCCCGTGCATGTTGATCGCGTGCAGGTCGCGCGAAGCCTGCTGCAGCGGGCTCCGGAGCGCGAGGCTGGAGCCGCCGGCCATCAGGAACAGCTTTTCCGCGCCGTCGAGCGCGAACCGTACCCCCTGCGAGCAGTCCATGCGGATGCGGGCGCGCATCTCCATGGTCATCGGCGTGCCCGACCGCGCGTGGGAGTCGATGTCGTCGGCCACCCGGTAGAGCATCAGGTGCGCCGCGTCGATCAAGGATGCGGCCTCCCCGAGCTTGATGTGGGTGGCCGACCATTCGGAATGGATGTGCGGCGTATAGGCGACCGGCTTGTCCTGGACGGACCCGCGGAACTCGGCGAGCGCCGCGCGTCCGAGTCCCAGCGCCGCGCCGCAGATGCAGAGCGCCAGCACCGGCACCGCCTCGGCCTTGTGCAGCCAGCCGTCGTAACCCTCTTCCATGCCGGGTGTCTTGCCCTCGATCAGGGCCGGGATCGACAGCCGCCGATGCGCGGGCACGCTGAGCCCGTCGACCTTGACCGAGCAGCTTCCGGTGCCGGAAAGCCCGGCGACGAACCAGTCGTCCTGGATGTCGACGTCGCTCGTGGGCACCAGGAAGTCGGCGAGGTCGACCACGTCGCCCGAAGAATCCAGCACCTCCGCGCCCAGGAGCATCCAGGCGGCGTGCTCGCAGCCCGAACCGAACGGCCAGAACCCGCTCACGCTGCACGACCCGTCGCCGTTGAGCACCGCCTTGCCGCGCGGCGCGATCACGGCGGAGACCATCGTGTCTGGATCGGCGCCGTAGACGTCCTCGCGCGCCTCGCCGGGGAAATGCGCCATCATCCAGCTGTGGGCGTGCATCACGCCCAGCACCCAGGCGGTGGACGAGCAGCCCTCCGCGATAGCCGAAATCACGTCGAGATGGGCGCGCATCGACAGCTCGTGACCGCCGCAATTGCGCGCCTGGATGACGCGGAGCAGGCCGGATTCGCGGATCCGGGCCATGTTCTCGGCCGGCACGCGCCGGTCGCTCTCGGCCCGGGGAACCCGCGCCCTGAACTCCCCGGCGGCGGCCTCGGCACTCTGTCTCAGTTCCGCGACTGCTCCCGAAAGATCGTCGCCGACCGCCGCCATCGCCCTATCTCCCGACCGCTCCACGCCCATTTTGCATAGTACGGGACGGGATGGCCACCAAGCGTTGGATCGGCTGCGCACGATCGGGCCGCGTAAAATGCCCTGCCCCGACGCAAGACCGGGCGTGGTTGATTATATTGCGGCAATGCCGCATTCAGAAGGAGTCCGCCGAAGAATGACAAACGAACGTACGGCGCTCGGTCGCGAGATCGAAACCGCGCTGGGGGAAGTTCTTGCCCATGTTCGCGGCGAGGCAGCATTGTCGCACCGGATCGTCGACGATCCCGCCGCCGAACGGATTGTCGCGCTTCGGAAGCGGCTGCGCCTGAGCCGGCAGAAATTCGCCGACCGTTTCGGTCTCGATGTGCGCGCCATTCAGGAATGGGAACAGGGGCGCCGCGTCCCTGACCGCGCGGCCCGCGTGTTGCTGACTGTCATCGACCGGAACCCCGAGGCCGTGATCAGGGCATTGGGCGAGGATCGGTCCGAGGGACGCGGGGACCTGTCACGCGCGTCCTAGGAGACCCGCGGGCGGTCGCGGTCTCCGCTCAGCCGCCAGCCGTTTCCACGCTCGCCGCGGCGGCGCCCTTGGTCTCCCATTCCTCGGCGCCGGCGTCGCGGCGGAACTGGCGCCGGGCCGCGGGCTCGGCGGGTTTGGCGGCCTCGCGCAGCTCCTCGATCGCCTGTCGGTCGCGCGCGAACTGGCGGAAAGCGGCGAACTTGGCGGACAGATACTGGTCGGGCCACGGCACCGGGTCCCAGCCGTACCAGGCCGCCGCCTGCTGGGTGAAGTTGGGGTTGTAGAGGTGGGTGCGGGCTAGCGCGACCAGGTCGGCGCGCCCGGCGGCGACGATGGTGTTGACCTGGTCCCAGGTGAAGATGTTGCCCGCGACCAGCGTCGGCACGCCCGCCTCGATCCGCACCTGCTCGGAGAACGGCGTCTGGAACATGCGCCCGTAGACCGGCCGTTCCTCGGACGCGGTCTGGCCGGTCGAGACGTTGACCAGATCGACGCCATGCCGGGCGAAGGCCTTCGCGATCGCCACCGCGTCGTCGCCCTCGTTGCCGCCCGGCACCCAGTCGTGCGCGGAGATGCGGATCGAGATCGGCCGGTCGGCGGGCCAAGCCTCCTGCACGGCATCGAACACCTCGAGCGGGTAGCGGAGCCGGTTCTCCAGGCTGCCGCCGTATTCGTCGGTCCGCCGGTTGGTGAAGGGAGAGAGGAACCCGCCCAGCAGGTAGCCGTGCGCGCAGTGGAGCTCGGCCATGTCGAAACCGGCCCGCGCAGCGCGTTCGAAGGCGGCGACGAACTCCGCCTTCACCCGGTCCATGTCAGCCCGGTCCATTTCGCGCGGAACGACGGAATTGGGCAGATAGGGCAGCGGCGACGGGGCGACGATTTCCCACGCCCCCACCTCCAGCGGCTGGTCGATCCCCTCCCAGGCGAGCTTCGTCGCGCCCTTGCGCCCGGCGTGGCCGATCTGGATGCAGAGCTTCGCGGCCGTGTAGTCGTGCGCGAAATCGGCGATACGCTTCCACGCCGCCTCCTGGCCGTCGTTCCAGATGCCAGCGCAGCCGGGCGTGATCCGCGCGTCCGGGGCGATGCAGGCCATCTCGGTATAGACCAGCCCGGCGCCGCCCAGCGCCCGGCTGGTGAGGTGGACGTAGTGCCAATCCCCCGGCACCCCGTCCTCGGCGCAGTACTGGCACATCGGGGCGACGACGACGCGGTTCTGGAGCCGCATGTTGCCGATCGTGAAGGGGGCGAACATCGGCGGCGGCGGCGTTTCGGCGACCTCGGGCAGGTTCTCACGCTCGGCGACCCCGGCGGCGAAGTCCCGGTCGACGACGGCGATGAAGTCCGCGTCCCGGGTTCGCAGATTGTCGTAGGTGATCGCCTTGGAACGGGACAGGAGGCTGAAGGCGAACTGGGTCGGATCCATGTCCCAGTAACGCTCGACCTGCTCGAACCAGGCGAGCGAGACCTCCGCCGCGTGCTGCAGGCGTCCGACCTCGTCGCGCCGGTTGACGTCGTAGGCGGCGAGCGCGGCGGCCACGTTGTCGTCGTGCGCGCGGAACTCCTCGTAGAGCGCGATCGCGTCCTCCATCGCGAGCTTGGTGCCCGACCCGATGGAGAAATGCGCCGTGTGGGCGGCATCGCCCATGATCACCATGTTGCCGCGCACCCAGGTCTCGCAGCGGATGGTTGGGAAGTTGCGCCAGAACGAGCGGTTGGTAATCACCGGATGGCCGTTGAGCAGGTCCTCGTAGAGCGCGCTTACATAGGCGACGGTCGCCTCCTCGTCCTCGTCCTCCAGACCGGCGCGGGCGAAGGTTTCGGCGGTGGTCTCGACGATCCAGGTGCTCATATCGGCGTCGTACTGATAGGCGTGGAGGTTCCAGATGCCGGCGTCGTTCTCGCGGAAATCGAAGGTAAAGGCGGGCAGCGGCCGGGTGCTGCCGAGCCAGACGAACTTGTTGGGCCGCCAGTCGTAGCTGGGCCGGAAGTCGGCGGCATAGTCCTCGCGGACCCAGCTGTTGATCCCATTGCAGGCGATCACCAGGTCCGCGTCGGGGAGATCGTCGAGCGAGCGGATCTCGCGCTGGAACTCCATGGATACGCCGAGCTCGCGGCAGCGCTCCTGGAGAAGAAGCAGAAGCGCCTTGCGCGACATGCCGCAGAACCCGTGCCCGCCGGATGTGGTCCTGCGACCCTTGAAGAAGATGTCGATGTCGTCCCAGTAGGCGAACCCGGATCGGATCGCGTCGTAGCTCGCGGCGTCGTAGTCGCGGAAATGGCCCAGCGTCTCGGCCGAGAACACCACTCCGAAGCCGAACGTGTCGTCGTGCCGGTTCTGCTCGTAGATCGTGATCTCGTGGTCGGGATCGTTCGCCTTCATCAGGAGGGAGAAATAGAGCCCGGCCGGTCCGCCGCCGATCACCTCGATCTTCATCGCCCCGCCCTCCGGTCCGCGTGCGGAAAATTGCTTTATGCCTAAACCAATCTCCGACGGGACGCAATTTATTTTAGGCTTAAACCATCGCTGTCCCCCCGTCATTTCGATCAAGGGGAGGCGGAGGGGAGAAATGGGCACGGGATGTCTCCGCTTCGCGCTCCGGTCGAAATGACGGGGAAATCCGGCGCCGTTGATCGCTGGTGCGGAATCGCTACCCTTCGCGGCGATCGCGTAGTTCCAATCCGGGGCCGCCAACGGTGAATTCCGACTCCCTGTTTCCGTCCGGCGGGCCGTCCTCTCCGTCCGGAACCGGCGTCTTCCCGTCGCAGACCGTCGCGGCGCTGATCCGCGACCGGACGATCTCATCGACCCGGGAATTCCCCGCCGACATGATCCAGCCGGCAAGCCTCGATCTGCGTCTCGGACAGGTCGCGTACCGGGTGCAGGCGAGCTTCCTCCCCGGACCCGGTGCCACGGTAGAGGAGAAGGTCGACGCGCTCGGCATGCACGAGATCGACCTCGAGGGCGGCGCGGTGCTGGAGCGCGGCTGCGTCTATATCGTGCCCCTTCTCGAACACCTAGCGCTGGACAACCGGATCGCGGCGTTCGCCAACCCGCGAAGCTCGACCGGCCGGCTCGACGTGTTCACCCGGCTGATCACCGACCGTTCGAGCCGCTTCGACGCCGTCGCGCGCGGCTATCAGGGCCGGCTTTACGCGGAGGTTTCGCCGCGCACCTTCTCGATCGTGGTGCGCACGGGAAGCCGCCTGAGCCAGCTCCGCCTGCATCGCGGCACGCCCGCCGTTCCGGCGTCCCACCTGCGGCAATTGCAGGACCGGATCGGTCTGGTAACTCCCGAGATGGAGTCGGGCGCGTCACAGAGGGACGGCGGGCTTCCGCTCCGGCTCGACCTGGAAGGGGACGGTCCGGGCAGCCTGATCGGCTACCGCGCCAAACACCACACCGGAATCGTCGACGTCGACCTGGTCGGGCAGTACGACGCGGCGGATTTCTGGGAGCCGATCCATGCCCGGCCGGGACGCGGGATTATCCTGAACCCGGACGACTTCTACGTCCTGTCGACCCGGGAGGCGATTACCGTGCCGCCGGACCACGCCGCCGAGATGATCGCCTACGACACCGAGGTGGGGGAGTTCCGCGTCCACTATGCCGGCTTCTTCGACCCCGGCTTCGGCTGGGCTGAGGCCGGCGGCGGCGGCAGCCGCGCGGTGCTGGAGGTCCGCAGCCACGACGTGCCGTTCCTCCTGGAGCACGAGCAGGTCATCGGCGGTCTCCGCTACCTGCGGCTGACCGACACTTCCGACCGGCTCTACGGCCGCGATATCGGTTCGAGCTATCAGGGCCAGCGGCTCCAGCTCTCCAAGCATTTCAGGACGTGACGACCGGGAGATAGATCGGCGCCGCCGCTCCCGGGACACCCGGGGCCGTGCGGTCACACCCCGAGATAGGTGTGCTGGATGTCCTCGTTGGCACGGAGCTCGGCGGAATCGCCCTGCCAGACGACGCGGCCGCGCTCGACGATGTAGTGGCGGTCGCCGATGCGGGTGAGCGCGTCGACGCTCTTGTCGATGACCAGGATCGACTGCCCCTCGGACTTGAGGTTGGAGAGGCAATTCCAGATCTCGGCGCGGATCAGCGGCGCCAGCCCCTCCGTCGCCTCATCGAGGATCAGGAGCTTCGGGTTGGTCATCAGCGCGCGGCCGATGGCCAGCATCTGCTGCTCGCCGCCGGAGAGCTGGGCGCCCATGTTGCCGGCGCGCTGGGCGAGGCCGGGAAACAGGTCGAACACGCGCTCCAGCGTCCACGGCGCCGCGTTTCCGGCCCGGTTGGCGGCGGTCGCCACCAGGTTCTCGCGTACCGAGAGGTTGGGAAACACCTGGCGCCCCTCCGGCACCAGCCCGAGACCCAGCTGGCCGATCTTGTAGGACGCCGCGCCGCGCACCTCCTCGCCCTCGAACGCGATCGAGCCCGCCCTGGTCGGCACCAGCCCCATGATCGAGCGGATGGTCGTGGTCTTGCCCATGCCGTTGCGGCCCATCAGCGAGACCATTTCGCCGGCGTCGACCTTGAAGGTCATGCCGAACAGCACCTGGCTCTCGCCGTAGGCGGTCTCGAGATCGCGGACCTCAAGCAATCTCCGCCTCCTCCTCGCCGAGATAGGCGGCCCTCACCTCGTCGTTGGCGCGGATCGCCTCGGGCGTGCCGGTGGCGATGGCGCGGCCGTAGACCAGCACGGTGATGCGGTCGGCGAGCGCGAAGACGGTGTCCATGTCGTGCTCGATCAGGAGCATCGAATAGGTGCCCTTGAGCCCGGCCAGGAACTGGGTGATGCGCTGCGTGTCTTCCGGCCCCATCCCGGCGGTCGGCTCGTCGAGCAGCAACATCCTGGGGCGGGTGGCGAGCGCCATCGCGATCTCGAGCTGGCGCTGCTCGCCATGGGCGAGATTGGCGGCGAGGATGCCGCTGCGGGCGCCGAGACCGACCTGTTCCAGGATCTCCTGCGCGGGATCGTTGAGCTCGGCATCGGTGGCCGCCGGCTTCCACATTCGGAAGCTGTGACCGGAATGGGCCTGGATCGAGAGCGCCACGTTCTGCAGCGCGGTGAAGTTGCGGAACACGCTGGTGATCTGGAACGAGCGCGCGAGCCCGGCATGCGAGCGCGCCGGCGCCGAAAGCTCGGTGACGTCGTTGCCGTCGAAGAAGATGCGGCCGCTGTCGGGCTTGAGCATGCCGGAGAGCTGGGCGACGAAGGTCGTCTTGCCGGCGCCGTTGGGTCCGATCACCGCATGGATCTCGCCCGGCTCGACCTCGAAGTCGAGATTGTGCGTGGCGACGACGCCGCCGAAGCTCTTGTTGAGCCCCTCGACCCTGAGGATGGGTTCAGCCATCGCGCCGGCTTCGGTCGGGGATCAGCCCCCACAGCCCCTGCTTGGCGAACAGCACCAGGATGACCAGCAGCGGGCCGAAGATGAAGTGCCAGTTCTCGCCGGTGCCGGCGATGGCCGCCTCCATCAGGTCCGGCACCCATTCCTCGAACAGGAGATAGATCGCGGCGCCGAAGGCGGGGCCGAACAAGGAGCCCATGCCGCCCACCAGCACCATGATCATGATCTCGCCCGAGCGGAACCAGTGCATGAACTCGGGGGTGACGAACTCGGTCAGGTTGGCGAGCAGCGCACCGGCGATGCCGCACATCGTGCCGGAGATCACGAAGGCCGCCAGCTTGTAGCGGAAGGTCGGGAACCCGATCGCCTGCATGCGGTCCTCGTTGGCGTGGCAGCCGCGCACCACCATCCCGAAACGGGAGTTGATGACGCGGTGCATGATGAACACGCAGAGGATCAGGAAACCGAGGATCAGGTAGTAGAGGTTGACCTCCTCGTAGAGGTCGAACCCGGCGAAGAACTCGCTGCGGTCGGTATTGAGCCCGTCGTCGCCGCCGTACTCCTCCAGGCTGATGCCGAGGAAATAGAGCATCTGGGTGAGCGCGAGCGTGATCATGATGAAATAGATCCCGCGCGTCCTCAGGCAGATCGCCCCGATGACCAGCGCCACCAGGGCGGAGCCCACGATGGCGACGAAGAACTGGAGGAAGCCGTCGTTGATCCCGTAGTACGAGAAGATGCCGACCGCGTAGGCGCCGAGCCCCAGATAGGCGGCGTGGCCGAAGCTGATCATGCCGCCGAAGCCGAGGATCAGGTCGAGGCTCACCGCGGCGATGGCGAAGATCATGATGCGCGCGAACAGCGAGACGTAGAAGTCGTCCTCCATCGCGCCCGCCACCGGCGGGACCAGCGCGCAGATCGCGATGCCGCCGAACAGGAACATCAGCTTGATGCGGTCTATCATCGGCTCAGCCCGCCTGCGCCGGGAACAGCCCGGCCGGTTTGAAGAACAGCACCGCCGCCATCAGCACGTAGATCAGCATCGAGGCGACCGCGGGGCCCGCCGTCTGGGCGGCGTCCTCGCCCATGAAGTTGGCCATCGCAAAGGGCAGGATGGACCGCCCGACCACCTCGACGATGCCGATCAGCACCGAGGCGATGACCGCCCCCCTGATCGAGCCGATACCGCCGATCACGATCACCACGAAGGCGAGGATCAGCATGTCCTCGCCCATGCCGGGCTCGACCGACTGGATCGGCCCGGCCATCATCCCGGCGAAGCCGGCGAGGATCGCGCCGAGACCGAACACCAGGGTGTAGAGAAGCCGGATATTGACGCCGAGCGCGCCCACCATCGCCCGGTTGCTGGCGCCGGCGCGGATCAGCATGCCGATCCTGGTCCGCGTGATGAGGAAATAGAGCCCCGCGCCGACCGCCAGCCCGACCAAGATCACGACGATACGGAACACCGGATAGGGCGCGTCGGGCAGGATCTCGACGCTGCCGTCGAGGAAATCCGGCACCGGCATGGGCTGGCTCTCCGGCCCCCAGACCAGGCGGACGGATTCGTTGAAGAACAGGATCAGCCCGAAGGTCGCCAGCACCTGATCCATGTGGTCGCGGTCGTACATCGTCCTGAGCGCCACCACCTCGATGACGATGCCGCTGATCAGGGCGAGCGGCACCATGATGACCAGGGCGAGCAGGAAGCTTCCGGTCAGGCCGAAGAACGTCGCCGCGTAATAGGCGCCCAGCATGAACAGCGAGCCGTGCGCCAGGTTGACCACGTTCATGATGCCGAGCACCAGCGTGAGCCCGGCGGACACCAGGAACAGGAAGACGCCGAACTGGGCGCCGTTCAACGTCTGCTCGATCAGCAGGAGCCAGGTCATGCGCTTTGCTGGAACGGTCTGTTACGGAGGGCGTGGCCGGGGTTGCGAGAATCGGGCGGGGCCGTCAGGCCCCGCCGCGCACTCTCATGCCTACCACTTGAACTTGCACTGCTTGTAGTAGGAATCCTTGTGGTTCTCATAGACCGTACCCGTGGTCACGATCACCGGGTTGCCATCGGCGTCCGCCCGGACTTCCCGACGGTAGAAGTTCTGGATCGGGATATGGTTGACGTTGTACGCGAACTTGCCGCGGGTCGACGGGAAGTCGGCCTTTTCCATCTGCGCGATCATCGCCCGGACGTCGTTGGGATTCCCTTTCGCGCCCTTCACGCCGCTGTCGACGAGCATCGGCATGTCATAGGCCTGGGCCGAGAAGATCGACGGGTGATAGCCGTACTTCTTCTTGAAGTCGGCGATGAAGCGCTGGTTCACCGGGTCCTTGGAATCGTTGTTCCAGTACGACGTGTGATAGGTCCCGATCGCCGCCTTGCCGTGGCCCGGAAGCGTCAGGTAGTCGATGGTGAAGACCGAATAGAACGGGATCGTCTTGTGCAGCCCGGCCGCCCGGTACTGCTTCATGAACGCTATCCCCATCGGCCCCGGCACGAAACCGAAGAGCGCCCCGGGCTTGACGGCGCGGATCTGCGAGATCTCCGCCTGATAGTCGCGCTGGCCGAGGCGGTAGAGGATGCGGCCCTTGACATTGCCCTTATAGGTCCGCTCGAAGCCGGTCAGCATGTCCTTGCCGGCCTGGTAGTTGGCCGAGATCAGGAACACGTTGTCGAGCTTCTCCTGGTTCATCAGCTCGCCCATCGCCTCGGGCGTCTGGTCGTTGTTCCAGGACGTCGAGAAGAAATACGGGCTGCAGTTCTTGCCCGCCATGGCCGACCAGCCGGCGTTGGTCGAGATCAGGATCTTCTTGGCGCGGACGACCCGCTTCTGCACGGCCGCGAGCACGTTGGACCAGGTGATGCCGGCGACGACATGCACCTTGTCCTTCTTGAGCATCTTGTCGGCCTGCTGGCGGCCCACGTCCGGCTTCCGCTGGTCGTCGCCGTAGATCATCTTGACGTCGAGGCCGCCCATCTTGCGGCCGAGATGGTCCAGCGCCAGCTCGAGACCGTCCTTCTGGTGCTTGCCGTACACTGCGGCGCCGCCCGAGAAGGTGTTGATGAAGCCGATCCTGATCTCTTTCTCCTGAGCCAGGCCCGGCGTCGCCGCCAGCGCGAGCGCCGGCGCGATCAGAGCAATCCGTAACCTCATTTCGCCTCCCCCTGTGTGGTGCAACGATTTTTTGGTGGACCGGCAAGTTCCACCGTCAGGCCGCAATTGTCAAACCCGTTCTTGCCCGCCGAGCCTCGTCGCCGGGTCTCCACCCTTTGCGTCGTCTTCCAGAATGTAGTAACATACCTACATAGACTTTGGGCACTTGACCATGACCGTGACGACGCTCACCAGCCGCGAACTCAACCAGGACATCGCGCGGGCGAAAAGGGCGGCGAGATCGGGACCGGTGTTCATCACCGACCGGGGCAAGCCCGCACACGTTCTGCTCAGCATCGACGACTATCGGCGACTGGCGCGAACGAACCGCAGCCTCGCGGACTCCTTGTCGATGGCGGGCCTGGCCGAAATCGACCTCGCTCCGGCGCGCGTCCGCATCGAAAGCGCTCCGGCCGACCTATCCTGATGTTCCTGCTGGACACGAACGTCGTCTCCGAGCTGCGGAAGGTCGGGGACGGCAAGGCGGATGCCCGCGTCGTCGCCTGGATTTCACGTCACGACGCGGCGAGCTTCTACATCTCGGCGCTGACGCTCATGGAGCTGGAGATCGGCATCCTGCGCATCGAACGGCGCGACGGGGCGCAGGGCGAACGGCTGCGGCGCTGGATGGATCGGCATGTCCTGCCGGAGTTTCTGGAGCGCACGCTGCCGGTGGATTCCGCCGTGGCCCTCAAATGCGCCCGGCTGCACGTGCCCGATCCCCGGTCGGAGCGGGACGCGCTGATCGCCGCGACGGCCCTGGTGCACGGGATGACGGTCGTCACCGGCAACCTGTCCGATTTCGAGGCAACGGGCGTGGCGGCCATCGACCCCTGGACCCAAATGTGACCGCCCACGGCGACGCGCCGTCCTATTCGGCCGCCGCCCTGTCCCCAGCGCCCGGCGTTCGCGCCTCGTTCTCGACCATCCTCCGCCACGCGACGATCGAGACGTCCGGGCGGAAGAGCGGCGCCGGGTGGCTGTCCCCCATCAGCGGCACCACCGAGAGGTCCTGGTTGTTGAAGTTGTAGTGGTGGACCCAGAGGATGTAGGTCCAGTAGCGCAGCCACCAGAGGACCCGGCGCCAGCCGTTCGTCCAGGCGACCGCGAACACGAGGTAATGGTAGCGGCCGCGCTCGATCGGGGTGTACCACTCGTAATGGGTCCAGTTGGACCGCCCGGGCTGGCGCACCCGGAGGTTGGCCGGCAGGCGGATCGACACCGCGTGCTCGTTCGAGCCCTGCGCCACCTTCTTCTGCCGGCGCTGCCAGAAATTGAAGCCGGGCCAGCGGCCGAGCCCGGGATAGTCGTCGTCCTCGTGCACCGAATGCTGGTGGCGGCTGAGCCAGCGGTCGCTGTCGCCCCGCACGATCTCGGTCTCGTTCCACCCCGCCATGCGGCGGAAGAACACCCACCACGAGCTGCGGTGCAGCATCTTGCCGTGCGATTCGTCGAAGCCGTTCTCGGCGGCGTGGCGCCAGTCGCCCTCGGCCTCGCGGTAGAGTGCGAAGATCCGCGCGTCCGCGCGCAGCAGCTCATCGGGGATGTCGTCCTCCACCGGCACCGGCGCCCCTTCCCCCATCCACACCCAGACCATGCCGCAGCGCTCCTCGACCGGATAGCTGCGCGCCCGGGCCTTGCCCCTGACCGGCGAATCCGGCCCGTCGGTCAACGCGGCGACGAGATTTCCGTCCGCGAGGTCGAAGGTCCACCCGTGGTAGATGCAGGTGATCGTGCCGGGAAACTCGCATTTGCCCGCCGAGAGCGGGATCCCGCGGTGCGGGCAGCGATCCTCCAGCGCATACGCCCGGCCGGCGTGGCGGACGAAGACGAGGTCGCGGCCCAGCAGCCGCCACGCCCTGGGCTTTTTCCCCAGCTTCGACGACGGCATGGCGGGGTGCCAGTATTCCGGCAACCCGTCGGCCGCCGCCGCGTAGCGTTCCCAGCGCTCGATATCCTGCGTCTCGGCGCTCATAACCCAACCTCTGCCCTCGACCGCGTGCAGGTGTCAACGATCGTGTAGATCAGGCAGCGCGCCAAGCGCCGCATTCCGGCGGTCTCGACCGCTCCCATCGTGTGGCGCGGACGCTCGACGGACGCCGTCATGACGGCGGGCAGGCCGAACCGCGCGGTCGGGATCCCGGCTTCGCGCAGGATCACCGCCTCGGTCTGGCCGCTGGTCTCCAGGAACGGCGCGTGCGGCCTGCCCTCGGCATCCTCGAAACCCCGGATCGCCGACTGGATTATCCAGCTCTCCGGGTCGGTGCCGCGGCCCGGTATTTCGAGGAGGGTCTCGCAAGTCGTCTCAAGACCCTCGTGCCGGGCGGCGATTTCGGCGAGCGCCTCCTCCAGCTCGCGTTTCGCGTCCTCGGGCGTCGTCCGGGGGCTTATGCGCAGGTCGACATAGAGGTCGCAGGCCGCCGGCACCATCGAGGGCTTGTAGGTCCAGCCGCCCTGGATCGCGCCGACCGCGCCCTGCGGCGCGACCAGCCCGTCGGTATGTCGTCTGGCGTAGTCGTCGAACCAGGCTTCGAGCCCGGCGACCACATGTGCGGCGTCGGCGATCGGGTTGCGGTAGGCGAGGAAGTGCTTGCGCCCGACATAGGTCTGGACGCCGCGCACCCGCACCCGGAACCAGCAGAGCCCGACCTCCTCCCACGCCACCGCGTAACCCGGCTTGGCGATCAGGGCGAAATCGGGCGCGAGGCCGTTCCGCAGCATGTGACGGCAGCCGCGCCCGTGCCCTACGACGGGCCGGTCGTCGCCGGGGCGCGGACCGGCCGGCGCCCCGCCCGCGCCGAAGGCGACGGTGAGGTCGCCCACCGGTTTAACTCCTGAAGAAAGAACGGATCGTACCGAACTGATAATACTGATGATATGGGCTTTCGGGTTATCGGCGCTCAGCCCCGTCACGGTACCTTCGCCAACGATGGCCCTGGCGATCATGTGATCGGGCAGCCTGTCGCCGACCCAGGGCACCTCGTCCTCCGCCCGGCCGGTGAACGGGCTGTCGAGCGGCGCGAACAGCAGCAGTTCCGGCCCGCCGCCCGCGCCCTTCGCGCGCCCGATGGCGTTCGCCGAGCGCGAGTCCAGCGCCTGCACCTCGGCTTCGAGCCCGATATCCGACATCGTTTCGGCGAGAAGCTCGGCGATGGCGCGCTCCTCGCCGAACGGGCTCGGGGTCTCCACCAGCCGGACCAGCAAATCCCGCATCCACCCCTCGTCGAGCGCGGCACGGGCGCGTTCGACGGCGTCGCGCCGCGCGCGGTCGAGCGGAAGGGTCCTGGTTTCGACCGATACCGGTGCCGACATGGCGTTCACCCCTCGGCGGTCGGCGCGAGTCTGCAAGAATCCCGGGCGCCGCACAATTGTCATGCCGTTCCGCGCTCGTGTAGGTTCCCGGCAATCGTCGGAAGGGCTGATCATGGAGAAGGACGCGGAGGCGTTCGTCGATCGCGCCGCCGCGGTGCTCGGGATCGGGATCGACCCGGCGCTGCGCCCGGGCGTGGTCGCCAATTTCGTCCACTTCGTTTCGCTTTTCGAGCGGATCGAGGGCTTCGAGGAGCCCGGGTCGCCGGACCCGCCGGCGGTCTACCGGCCTTGACGGGACCGGCGGAAAGCGCGGTCGCGGCGGCACTCGAGCGGATCGGTCGCGACAACCCGCGCATCGGGGCTTTCGCCGACGTCTTCGACGCGGACGCGGCGGCGCAGGCGCGGAACCTGGATCGGGAGGACACGCCGTCGAGACCGCTCCACGGCTGCCCGTTCGCGGCCAAGGACCTGTTCGACATCGCCGGGCGCCCGACACGCGCGGGCTCGACGATCCGCGCCGACGCCGCGCCCGCGGGGGAGGACGCGACCGCGGTCGCCCGGTTGAAGGACGCCGGCGCGGTGCTGGTCGGCCTCACCCGCATGGACGAGTTCGCCTACGGCTTCACCGGGGAGAACGCGCATTACGGCGCCGTGCGCAACCCGCGCGACCCGGAGCGCATCGCGGGCGGCTCGTCGAGCGGATCGGGCGCCGCCGTCGCCGCCGGGCTGGTGCCGTTCGCGCTCGGCTCGGACACCAACGGCTCGGTGCGGGTGCCCGCGGCGCTCTGTGGGATCTGCGGTTTCAAGCCGACCTACGGGCGGGTCTCGCGCGCCGGCGTCGCGCCGCTCGCCTGGAGCTTCGACCATGTCGGCGTCCTCGCCGCTACGCTGGAGGACACCGCCGCCGCGCTCGACGCCATCCAGGGTCCGGACGCGCGCGATCCCTCGGCGAGCCCGGACGAGCCCGAGGCGCTCTCGCCCCATCTCGGCGCCCCGCTCGACGGGCTTCGCATCGCCGTCGCGGGAGGGCATTTCGCGACCGGTGGGTTGCCGGAGGTCTTCGCGGCCGTCCGACGGGCGGCCGAATGCCTCGGCGCCGACCGGGAGGTGGAGATCCCCGACAGCGACCGGGCCGGTCCGGCCGCGCTTCTGATCACCTCGGCCGAAGCCGCGACGCTCCACTTCGACGAGATCCGCACCCGCAATGCCGAGTTCGACCGATTCACCCGCGCGCGCTGGGTGGCGGCAACGATGATCCCGCACGCCTGGGTCGCGCGGGCGCAGCAGTTCCGCCGGCGCTACCGGGGGATCGCGCGCGCGGCGTTCGAGAATGTCGACATACTGATTACCCCGACGACGCCGTTCCCTCCGACGAAGATCGGCCAGTCGCAGATCGAGATCGGCGGCGAGACGCTGCCGGTGCGCGGGACGCTCGGCCGCTTCACCGCGCCGTTCTCCTTCATCGGCTGGCCGGCGCTCTCGGTGCCGGTGCCGGGCGACGGCCCGTTCCCGACCGGCGTCCAGCTCGTCGCGGCGCCCGGCAAGGACGGCTATCTGTTGCGCGCGGCCGCGAAGCTGCGCGAGGAAGGCGTGATCGGGCCGTGAACGGAACCGGAAGCGAAAACCTGTTGCAGCGCACCTTCCAGCGCGTCCTCGGCCAGTGGCGCGACATCACGTCGGGCGCTCCCGACGACGCTCCGCTCGCGCCCGGCCTCCCCGACCGCGACGCCGACCGGGTGCGCAGGCAGATGCGCGCCTGCCTGGAAGGGCACGGCGGGGAGGTCTCCGCCCGCGCCCGCGCCGCGGCGCTGGGCCGGGCCTACATGTCGCTCACCGCCGAAGGGCGCGCGCGCTTCCTGCGTATCCTCGCGACCGAGTTCGACACCGACCGGCAGGCCGTCGCCGCCGCCGCGATCGGGCTCGACGAGCTCGACGACTGGGGCGGGCGCAAGCGCCGCGAGCGCCAGCTTCGCGCCGCGCTGGAACCGCCGCGGCTGCGCCTGCTGACCCAGTTCAACGCTCTGCCCGACGGGGTGAAGTTCCTGGTCGACATGCGCGCGACCCTGCTCGCCCTGGCCTCGGAGGACGAGGCGTTCGCCGACCTCGAGGCCGACCTGAAATCGCTGCTCGCCAACTGGTTCGACGTGGGCTTCCTGGAGCTCCGCCAGATCACCTGGGACACCCCGGCTGCGATCATCGAGAAGCTGATCGAGTACGAGGCGGTGCACGAGATCTCGGACTGGGACGAGATGAAGTCGAGGCTCGGCGTCGACCGCCGCTGCTACGCCTATTTCCACCCGCGCATGCCGGACGAGCCGCTGATCTTCGTCGAAGTCGCGCTGACCGCCGGGATCGCCGACGACGTCCAGGCCCTGCTCTCTCCGCGCGAGGAAGCCGAGGCGGCGGCGGACACCGCGATCTTCTACTCGATCTCCAACTGCCAGCGCGGGCTGGACGGGATCGGCTTCGGCGGCTTTCTGATCAAGCGCGTCGTCGACCAGCTCTCGGCCGAGATCAGGCGGATCGACACGTTCGCCACGCTCTCGCCGATTCCCGGTTTCCGCAAGTGGCTCGACGGATACCTCGCCGAAGCTCCCGGCGAGCTGATGACGCGCGGCGAAAGGCGGGCGCTGGCGGCGTTCTGCGGCGCGGACGACGACGCGGAGTGCCTCGCCGTGCTGATCGAGCGCCCGGGCTGGCACCGGGACGACGCGCTGGCCAAGACGCTCGCGGCCCCCCTCGCCCGGCTCTGCGCGCACTATCTCGCGCGGGAGAAGCGGGATACCGGCCGCGCGCTCGACCCGGTCGCGCATTTCCATCTGTCGAACGGCGCGCGCATGGAGCGCCTCAACTGGCTCGCCGACACCTCGCCCAGGGGAATCGCCCGGTCCTGCGGGCTGATGATGAACTATCTCTACGAGGTAGACGACATCGCGGGGAACCATGAATCCTACACCGGCGCCGGCGAAATCCCCGCCTCGTCGCGGTTCCGCGCGCTGCTGCGTTAGCGCCGGCATGTACGGAACCGTTCCCGCCCTTCCTCCGACCATGACGCGCGAGGATCGGCGGGGAGCTGCTCCGTGACCGCGCCGCCGGCGCCCGACCCGTCGACATCGGCGCCGCGTCTCGTCGGCGCGCGGGTCACGCGCCGCGAGGACCGCAGGCTGCTGCGCGGGCTGGGCGATTTCATCGACGACCGGCGGCTGCACGGGCTTCTCCACGTCGCCTTCCGCCGCTCCGACGTCGCGCACGGGCGGCTGAACGGGATCGATGCGGACGAGGCCCGCTCGATGCCAGGCGTGGTCGCGGTGTTCACCGCCGAGGACCTCGCCGCCACCGTCCGGCCGATACGCGCGACCTCGCGCATGTCGGACTACTACCCCACCCCGCTCTGGCCCCTCGTCCCCGACATCGTGCGCTACGCGGGCGAACCGGTCGCCGCGGTGGTCGCCGAAAGCCGCTACGCCGCCGAGGACGCGGCGGACCGCATCGCGCCCGACATCGAACCGCTCGGCGCCGAGGCCGATCCCGAACGGGCCCTCGTCCCGGACGCGCCTGCGATCCACGAAGATGCCGGCGGCAACGCCATCGCCGCCCGCCAGTTCGCGCGCGGCGACGTGGACGACGCGATGGCTTTCGCGGCGGTCCGGGTCGGCGGACGCTTCCGGGTGCATCGCAAGACGCCGATGGCGCTGGAACCCAGGGGCGCGGTCGCGAGCTACGACCGGCGGACCCGAATCCTCGATCTCTGCTCGACCACCCAGGTGCCGGGCATCGTGCGCGACGCGCTGGCCGAAATCCTGTCCCTGCCGGGGAGCCGCGTCCGGGTCTCGGTGCCGGACGTGGGCGGCGGGTTCGGCGCCAAGACGGCGCTCTATCCCGAGGAGGTCTGCCTCGCGGCGGTCGCGCTGCTGCTCGGCCGGCCGGTCAAGTGGTTCGGCGACCGCCGCGAGGATCTGCGCGCTACCACCCAGGCCTTCGACGAGGTGCTGGAAACCGGGCTCGGCCTCGACGCGGACGGGCGCATCGTCGCGCTCGAAGCCGACGCGATCTGCGACGTGGGCTCCTATTCGGTCTATCCCTGGACCGCCTGCATCGAGCCGGTCCAGGTGGTGAGCTTCCTGCCGGGCCCCTACCGGGTCGGGAACTACCGGGCGCGGGCGCGGTCGGTGACGACGCCCAAGCCGGCCGGCGGTCCCTATCGCGGCGTCGGGCGGCCGATCTCGACCTTCGTCATGGAGCGCATGATGGACATGGCGGCGCGCGCGCTCGGCCTCGACCCGGTCGAGATCCGCCGCCGCAACATGATCGCCGACGACGAGTTCCCCTACCGCACGGCGTCCGGCATCGTCTGGGACCGCTCCAGCTTCCTCGACTGCCTGGAGACCGCGTGCCGCGCGATCGGCTACGACAAGCTGCGCACCGAGCAGGCGGAAGCGAGGGCGGAAGGCCGTCTGGTCGGCATCGGAGTCGCGTCATACGCGGAGCTCACCGGGCTCGGCTCGCGTATCTCGGCGGCACCGGGGATGCCGGTCAACACCGGGACGGAAACCGCCTCGGTCTCGGTCGACGCCACCGGCGCGGTGACCGCCACCTTCGGGGTCCCCTCGCAGGGCCAGGGGACGGAAACCACGCTGAGCCAGATCGTGGCCGACGAGCTCGGGGTCGGGATCGACGACGTGGAGACGACGATCGGCGACTCGGCCACCCTCGGCCACATGACGGGAACCTACGCCAGCCGGGGCGCGGTGCTGGGCGGCGGCGCGGCGATCCTCGCCGCCCGGGGGGCGCGCGGGAAGATCGTCCGCTGCGCCGCCCACCTGCTCGAAGCCGCCGAGGACGACATCGAGATCGCCGGCGGAGAGATCCGGGTCGCCGGCACCGACCGGTCGATGAGCCTCAAGGAGCTCGCCCGCGCGGTCTATTCCGACATGGGCCGCGTGCCCAAGGACATCCGCGACGAGATCGGCAACCTGGAGGCCACCCGGGTCTACGACCCGTTCACGGCGACCGCGACCTCGGCGACCCATATCGCGGCGGTCGAGATCGACCGCGAGACCTACGGCGTCGCGGTGACCCGCTACGTCGCGGCGGAGGATTGCGGGCGGATCATCAACCCGATGATCGCCGACGGACAGGCGCATGGCGGGATCGCCCAGGGGATCGGCGCCGCGCTGATGGAAGAGGTGATCTACGACCAGGCCGGCCAGCTGCTCACCGCCACGCTCGCCGACTACGTGGTGCCGGGCTCCTGCGACGTGCCGCCGATGGGGGTGACGCATCTCGAGGCCGAGCCGCCCGGCACGCTCGGCGGGTTCCGCGGCCTCGGCGAGGGCGGCACCATCGGCGCGGTCGGCGCGGTCGCCAACGCGCTCGCCGACGCCCTCGCCCCGCTCGGCGTCGAGGTCCGCGAGCTCCCGCTGACCCCGGCAAGGATCCACCGGTTGATCGAGGACGCGGAGCGTTAGGCCGGAGAGAGAGGCGGAGTCACCGCATCAGCCCGGGGAGGAACAGCGAGATCTCCGGGAAGGCGACCAGCAGGGCGACGACGACGACCTCGCAGGCGAGGAACCAGGCCACGCCGCGGAAGATGGTGCCGAGCGGGACTTCGTCGCCCACGACGCTCTTGACGATATAGACGTTGAACCCGACCGGCGGCGTCATCAGCCCGATCTCCAGATACTTGATGACCAGCACGCCGAGCCACACGAGGTCGAGATTGAGCGCCTCGAACATCGGCAGCAGCAGCGGCAGCGTCAGCAGCATCAGCCCGAGCGGCTCGAGGAACATGCCGAGGACCACGTAGATCAGCGAGGTCGCCAGCACCAGCAGCAGCGGATCGAGCGCCCAGTCGCCGATCATCTCGCCGATGAAGAAGGGAACGCCGCTGAGCGCGAGGAATCGGGTGAGCAGCACCGCGCCGATGGCGATGAAGAAGATCTTCGCCGTGCCGAGAAGCGCTTCCATGACGCTGGTCCTGAACAGGTCCCAGCTCATCCGCCCCTGGAAGGCGGCGATGACGAAGGACAGGAACGCGCCGAAGGCGCCCGCCTCGGTCGGCGTGACCAGTCCCGAGTAGATGCCGCCGACGATGCCGAGGATCAGCACCAGGATCGGCCACACGTCGCCGAGCGCCGCGATCTTGCGCCCGAGCGGTATCTTCTCCCGGACCGGCGGCGCGAGCGCGGGGTTGAGAGAGCAGCGGGTGACGATCATCGCGGCGTAGACCACGGCGGTCAGGATTCCCGGCAGCACGCCCGCGATCAGCAGCTGCGCGATCGAGGTTTCGGCGAAGATGCCGTAGAGCACCATCAGGATGGAGGGAGGGATCAGCGAGCCCAGCGTGCCCGCCGCGACCACCACCCCGGTCGACAGCCCCTTGTCGTAGCCGTGCCCGATCATCTCGGGGATGGTGATGCGGCCCATCGCGGCCGCCGTCGCGAGGCTCGATCCCGACGCCGCCGAGAACCCCGCGCAGGCGAAGTTGCTGGCCACCGCGAGCCCGCCCGGCAGGTTGCCGAGCCACAGCCGCGCGGCCTGGAACAGCGAGGCGCTGATCCCCGAATGGTGC
The DNA here is from genome assembly GCA_022826125.1 of Defluviicoccus sp. Lineage (GTDB taxonomy): Bacteria > Pseudomonadota > Alphaproteobacteria > MPNO01 > MPNO01 > MPNO01. The sequence goes on along the minus strand of JAJDVM010000311.1, from coordinate 7,945 downwards.
GCCACCGCGCCCATCAGCAGGAACATCGGGATCGCCGAGATCGACCAGTTGGCGGCGAACTCGAAGGGCGTGTTCTTGACCACCCCCGCGGCCACGCCGGTGCCCCGGATCAGGACGATGCCGACGATCGACACGCCGCCGAGCGCAACCCCGATCGGCACCCTTATCGCGATCAGCGCGAGGACGGCGCCGATGCCCGCGAAGCCGATTTCGAGATTGGTCACGCCGAGCGCCCCGCCTCACCAGGTGTCGCGGGCGCGGACTTCGAGCCGGGCCGAGCCGGGCTCGCCGGAACCTCGCCCGAAATGGCGAACCAGCGCCAGCGCGACGTAGAGCGCCATGGCGCCGAGGCCGATCGTCAGGAACCAGCGGCTCGGCCACACCGCCACGAGGTCGACGGAGGTCTCCCACGCCTCGCCCTCGCGCGTCCGGCGCACCGCCTCGACCCCGGTGAACCAGATGAAGAAGAGGAGGTAGGCGAGCGTGACCAGCCCGGCGCAGCCGACCAGCGCGGCGCGCGGACGGCCGCTCACCCGCGCGGTGAACAGCTCGACGATCAGATGACCCTCGGCGAAGGTCACGTAGGCCAGCGGCAGGAACACCACCGCGACCATGTAATAGGCCGCGACGACCTCGGTGGTGCCGTCGATGGGATCGTTGAACAGGTACTTGGTGGCGACGTCGGCGACGATGTGGAGCATCATCAGGACCATCGCCGCGCCGCCGGCAACGGCGAGACCCTCGCCAAGCCGCCTGAGAGGACGCTCGGGATTGAACGACGCCATCCGGTGCTCCCCCGTCCCGGTTCCTTCACACTGTCGGCAATCGAGGCCCAGGGTCAAGCGCGGGCGGGACGCGGGCAAGTTTGGACTTGGACGACCGGCGTTCCCGCCGATACAGTCCGAAACGGATAACCCGACCGGAAACCGACAGGGAGAGAAGAAATGTCCGGACGATTTATTCTTTTCGCGCCTTTCGCCGCCGCGCTCGCCTTCGCGGCCCAGCCGGCAACGGCGGCCGAATACGTGTACGGATCGTGGAACAGCCCGAAGAACGTGGTACTGACCGAGGGCGTCGGGCCCTATCTCAAGGCGGTCACGAAGGAGACCGGGGGCTCGCTCAAATGGAAGACCCTGGCCGGCGGGCAACTGTTCGGCGGACGCGCGACACTGGCCGGCATCCGCGACCGCATCGCCGATGCCGGCGGACCGGTGATCCCCGCATTCACGCGCAAGGAGCTGCGCGCCGCCAACGTGGTCTACGACCTGATCAACGCGTCGGTCTCGCCGGTCGTCATGGCGGGCGCCGTGGCCGAGACCTATCACCTCGACTGCCCCGACTGTAAGGCGGATTTCTCGAAGAACAACGCGCTGTTCCTGGCGAACTACGCGTCCACGAGGTTCAACCTCCTGTGCCGCGCGCCGATCGCCAAGGCGTCCGACATGAAGGGAAGGCGGGTCCGCGTCGTCGGCGCGCTCGGCCGCTTCCTGAAGTCGCTCGGCGCGGTTCCGGTCGGCGGCAGCCCGGCCAAGGCGGTCCAGGCGATCCAGCGCGGCAACCTCGACTGCATCGCGGGCCCGATCAGCTGGCTGCAATCGTTCGGGCTGTGGGATCTCACCAAGCACGTGCTCGACGCCCACCTCGCCATCCAACCGACGCCGTCGGCCATGGTGGTCAACCGCGACGCCTGGAAGGCGCTGTCGAAGGCCGAGAGGGCGGCGATGATCAAGCACGCTCCGGGCCTGATCGCCAACACCACGGTCAGGGGCTACATGGCCGAAGACGTGCAGGTGCGCGCCGAGGCGAAGAAGCGCGGCGTTACCATCACCGCCGAGGACGGCTCGATGGGGCCCGCCTTCGAGGCCTACAAGAAGAAGGAGCTCGATGTCGTTCCCGCGCTGGCCAAGAAGGACGGGGTAAAGTCTGCCGACGCGATCGTCGAGGCCCATCTCGCCAACGTCGCCAAGTGGGAGAAGATCCACGAGAAGATCGGGGACGATCCCGACAAGTTCGCGCAAGCCCTGTGGGACGAGGTGTTCAGCAAGCTCGACCCCGACAAGATCTAGGCCGGGCGCCCTTCGATACGCCGCTGCGCGGCTACTCAGGGTGAGGGATGGGTTGGCCAATGTAACCCTTTATCCCGAGTAGGCGCGCCAGCGCCGTATCGAGGGACGCGGCCGGCAACCCGGAGACGGCGATGACGTTCCGAACCGTCCTGCTCTCCGCCGCGCTCGGGGCGGAGATACGCGGGCTCGACCTCTCGCGGCCCATCGATGCGCCGACCGTCGCCGCGCTCCGCGCGGCGTGGCTGGAGCATCTGGTTCTCGTGTTCCGGGGCCAGGCGCTCGACGTCGAGGCGCAGGCCCGATTCGCCCGGTATTTCGGCGACACCAGCGAGACCCAGGCGCCGGACGAGCGCAGCATGAAGCACAACCCCGACCGGCGCGTCCTCCTGATCACCAATATCCGCGAGAACGGCAGGCCGGTCGGCTTCCTGCCCGACGGAGAGCTCCAGTTCCACTCCGATTCGGCGTTTCTCGACTGCCCGCTGATGGCGACCGTTCTTTACGCCGTCGAGATCCCGGACCGGGGCGGCGAGACGCTGTTCGCCAATGCCTACCGGGCCTATGAGACGCTCGACGCCGAGACGAAGGAGCGGCTGGCGGGCCTGCGCGCCTTCAACATCTACGATTACGCGACCCAGGTGAAATCGGGGACCCTGGAGCGCGCGGGGCTGCCGCAGGCGGTTCATCCCGTCATCCGCACCCACCCCGAGACCGGCCGCAAGGCGGTCTACGTCAACCGGCTGATGACCGAGGAGATCCTCGACCTGCCGCCCGCCGACGGCGCGGCGCTGCTGGAAACCCTGTTCGCGGCCATCGAGCGCCCGGATTGCGTTTACGAGCATGTCTGGCGAAAGGGCGACCTGATCGTCTGGGACAACCGCTGCGCCCAGCACGCGCGGCGCGACTTCCCGGCGGACCAGACCCGTCTGATGCGCCGCATCGGCATCGCCGGCGACGTCCCGGTGTGAGAGCAGAAAGGAACGCCATGCCCACGCCCGACTACCCCATCGTCGATGCCGACAGCCATCTGAGCGAGGACCTCGACCGGCTCGCGGAGTTGATCGACAGGCCGTGGCGGCATTACGCGCCGCGCATGCTCGACCAGGGGACTTCGGAGCTGTTCTACATCGGCGGCCGGTACATGCCGCAGCCGCCGGGGATGTCGTGGGGCGAGACGATCGTGCCGGGCGCCTACCGCGATCCCGACCGGCGGCCGATGAAATTCGCCGAAGGCGACCCGGTCGGCTTCGATCCCAAGGCGCGACTCGCGCTGATGGACGAGCAGGGCGTTTACGGCTCGGTGATCTTCCCGAGCCAGGGCCTGTTCTCCGGCTCGATCCAGCCGGGCGCCGCCGCCGCCGGGGTGTGCCGGGGCGTCAACCGCTATGTCGCCGAGTTCTGCGCGGCCGATTCGTCGCGGCTCTGGAACACGGCGACCGTTCCCCTCGCCGACCCGGCGCTGGCCGCGGCGGAAGCGGTCCACGCGGTCGAGACGCTGGGCGCGGTGGCGATCTTCGCGCCGTCCGGGGTGCACGGCCCGCAGCCGCTCTACCACCCCTTCTACGACCCGTTCTTCGAGGCGATGGCGTCGCTCGGCGTGCCGTTCTGCACCCATACCGGGGCCGCGGTGATCGCCGACCGGGGCCTCGCGGCGGAGCGTTTCGCCGGCCGCTTCGCGCCCTATCACATGACCACCCATGTCTGCGAGGCGATGATCTCGGCCGCCGGCATCCTTTCGTACGGCATCCTCGACCGGCATCCGGAGCTCAAGGTCGGGTTCTTCGAGGCGGGCGCCGGCTGGGCGCCGTTCTGGATCTCGAAGCTGCACGAGAAATGGGAGGGCATGGGCTAGATGATGCCCGAGATGCCCGCCGACCCGCTGGAAACCTTCCGCGAGCGCTGTCTGGTGACCGTCGAGGCCGAGGAGGCGATCCTGCCGACGACGATCGACTTCTTCGGCGGCCGGGCGGTCGCGTGGTCGTCCGACCTGCCGCATTTCGACTGCGAGGACTACGGACGTCCGGACGCGCTGGTCGCGAGCGAAGGGCTGACCGACGAGCAGAAATTCCGCCTGCTCCACGCCAACGCGGTGGACTTCTTCGACCTCGAAGTCCCCGGCCGCGCGCGCGAGGCGGCGGAGTAGCGGTCCGCTCGGGCGAGGCCGCGTCATGACCCTGAAGCTCGGCTATCTCCTCCCGACCCGCCAGCGCGTGATGGAGGGCAAGCACGACACCGATCGTATTCTGGAACTCGGCGACTTCGCGGAGGAAGTCGGCCTCGACTCGGTATGGATCGGCGATTCGGTGATCGCCAAGCCGCGCCACGATCCGATCGCGCTGCTCGCCGCCATCGCCGCGCGGACGGAACGCATCGCGCTCGGGACGGCGGTCCTGGTGCCGATACTGAGGAACCCGGTCCTGCTCGCCCACCAGCTCGCTACCCTCGACCGGATCTCCCGCGGACGCTTCATCCTGGGCGTCGGCCTCGCACGCGACGTGCCCGCGATCCGGGCCGAGTTCGAGGCCGTCGGCGTGCCCTTCGAGAAGCGCGTCGGGCGCATGCTGGAGGGCCTCCGCCTCTGCCGTGCGCTGTGGACCGGCGAACCGGTCGACTGGGACGGGCGCTGGAAGCTGGAAGGCGCAACCCTCGCCCCGGAGCCCGTGACCCCTGGGGGCCCGAAAATCTGGGGCGGCGGCGGGGTGCCGGCGGCGCTCAGGCGGTGCGCGCGCGATTTCGACGGCTGGTTCCCGTCCGGCCGCGGCGGCGGCGCGGATTGGGGCGCCGACTGGAAGACCCTGCGCGCGTATGCCGGGGAAGCGGGGCGCGACCCGGCGGAGATCGCCGGCGCCGCCTATGTCACGGTGGCGATCGACGAAGACCCGGGAGCCGCCGAGGCGGCGCTCGATTCCTACCTGGTGCGCTACTACAACCTGCCGGCCGAACGCATCCGCACCGAAGAATACGTCTTCGCCGGCGACCGCGCGTCGGTGGCGGGCTGGATCGCCGGATTCGTGGAGGCCGGCTGCACCCATCTCTGCGTCCGCGTCACCGGCTCCGACGACGCGCGCCAGATGGAAGAGCTAGCCGCGCTTCGCGATCGGATCGGGTGAGGCCGTTTGCCGCCGCCCGGCGATTCCGGCAAGTTGCGGCCTCTTCAGCCAAGGACGCGTCATGACCCTCAAGCTCGGCTATCTCCTCCCCACCCGCGAGCGCGTGATGGTGGGGGTGCACGACACCGACCGCATTCTCGAACTGGGCGACGTGGCCGAGCAGGTCGGGCTCGATTCGGTGTGGATCGGCGATTCGCTGATCGCCAAGCCGCGCCACGACCCGATCACCCTGCTGGCCGCGATCGCCGCGCGCACGGAACGGATCGCGCTGGGCACCGCGGTGCTGCTGCCGATGCTGAGGAACCCGACGCTGCTCGCGCATCAGCTCGCGACCCTCGACCGGATCTCGCACGGGCGCTTCATCCTGGGCGCGGGGACGGCGCGCGACGTGCCGGCGATCCGTGCCGAGTTCGAGGCCGCCGGCGTCCCGTTCGAGAAGCGCATCGGCCGGATGCTCGAAGGGCTCCGCCTGTGCCGCGCGCTGTGGTCCGGCGAGCCGGTCGACTGGGACGGGCGCTGGAAGCTGGAGGGCGCGACGCTGGCGCCGGAGCCTCACACCCCGGGCGGGCCGAAGATCTGGGGCGGCGGCGGGGTGCCGGCGGCGCTCCGGCGGTGCGCGCGCAATTTCGACGGCTGGTTCCCCTCGGGCCCCGGCGGTGGCGCCGAATGGGGCGCGAGCTGGCGGGCGCTCAAGGCGGACGCGGAGGAAGCCGGCCGCGATCCGGCGGAGATCGTCGGCGCGGCCTATGTCACGGTGGCGATAAACGACGATCCGAAAGCGGCCGAAGCGGAACTCGATTCCTATCTTTCGCGTTACTACAATCTGCCGGCCGAACGCATCCGGGCCGAGCAGTACGCCTTTGCCGGCGACCGCGCCGCGGTGGCGGGCTGGCTGGGCGGCTTCGTGGAGGCCGGCGCGAGCCACCTCTGCGTCCGCGTCACCGGCAGCGACGACGCGGCCCAGATGGAAGAGCTGGCCGGGCTGCGCGGGGAGATCGGCTGAGGGAGGACGGACCATGGCGACCACGCTCCAGGGCGACCTCAAGCGCGGGAGCAACGACTACAACTGGGAAGAGGAGATGGCGGCGCTGCACGAGCGCACGCAGGCGCTCGACCTCTACGAGTTCTGGTCGGTCGGCAAGGCGGGCGAGCACGAGGCGGTGCGCGACCTCGCCCGCTTCGACAAGGCAGTGCCGCATATCTGGAAGTACCGCGACATCTGGCCCTGCCTGAAGAAGGCCGGCGAGCTGATCGACATGAACGAGAGCGAGCGCCGCTCGCTGATCATGTGCAACCCGGCGCTCAAGGGGCTGATCGCCACCGTCACCACGATGTTCGCGGCCTACCGCATCAACAACCCGCACGAGATCGCGCCGGCCCACCGGCACTCGCCGAACGCGATCCGCTTCGGGCTCACCGGGCATACCAACTTCACCGGGGTCGAGGGCGAGCCCATCACCTTCGGCCCGGGCGATCTGGTGCTCACGCCGCACGACACCTGGCACAACCACGGCAACGAGGGCGAAGGCGGCGCGGTCAATCTGAGCGTGCTCGACATGCCGCTGGTGAACGTGCTCAACGCCACCTATTTCGAGAGCGACTATTTCGAGGAGGACGAGCAGGGCCGCAGGATCCGCAAGGAGACCCAGGAGGACCGCTTCCATCCGGAGCATTCCCGGCGCACCTACGGCCAGGGCGGGCTGCTGCCGCGCAGCGTCTCGCACCACCGCGGCACCGGCAACGCCTCGCCGATGTACGTCTATCGCTGGGAGGCGACGCGCGAGCTGCTGGAGAATTTGCGCGAGCTCGAGGGGAGCCCGTGGGACGGGGTGATAGTCGAATATGTCGATCCCACCACCGGCCGGGCGCCTTACGCCACGATGACCTTCTTCGCCCAGATGCTGCGCCCCGGCGAGAAGACCCTGCCGTCGCGCCAGAACGCGAGCCTGATCTACACCGTGTTCGAGGGGCGCGGACACTCCGTCATCGGCGGCCGGCGCTTCGACTGGGAGCCGTTCGACACGTTCTGCGTGCCGGGCGGCGAATGGGTCGAGCACGTCAACCGGAGCGGGCGCGACGACGCGATCTTCTTCGTCTCCTCCGACGAGCCGGCGCTGAAGACGCTCCACTTCTACAGCCGCCACGGCCGCGGGGAGTCGGGCGAGGAAGTGCTGCTGGAGACCTCGCGACGGTTTTGAGGGGTGCGGGGTGGTCGACGGAACGGACTACCGTTCATGCGGACTCCGCTCGGCCACCGCCCGACGAAAGGTGGCTTGTCCGTTTATGGTGGAACACCTATAGTGACCGATGAACGGTGCCATGTTGAGACCGGTCCAATGGGTGGGTTCGAGCAAGGCGGAACTGAAGCGGTTTCCGGAACCCGTGCGGGCGCGCATGGGCTTTGCGATCTACGAGGCCCAGACGGGTCTTCGACACCGCGATGCCAAGCCGCTCAAAGGCTTTGGCCCCGGCGTCCTCGAAGTTGTGGCGCGCCACGACGGAGACACTTTCAGAGCCGTGTACACGGTCCGGTTCGAGGCGGCGGTCTACGTCCTTCACGCTTTCCAGAAGAAGGCAAAGCGCGGTGTCGCCACGCCGAAATACGAGCTCGACCTGGTGCGGCGCCGGCTAACCCGACTTCCGCAACTCGGGGGTTTTGAGGATGTTAACCCATTGATTTTCCTCGATTGACCTCTCAAAGGTCGGCACTACAGCGCGCCCGGTCGAGGGGCGGTTCGGGTTCCGTCAGGCGGAGATCCGCGGCGACGG
>JAJDVM010000318.1 GCA_022826125.1 Defluviicoccus sp. | reverse complement strand
AGGCGTGCAAATCGCATCGGGGTCAGGTTACACTCTGTACGCATCGGGGCGCTCCTCTGCAACAGGACAAGTCTTTGAAGCAGAAGTACTTTCTCACATGCAGAGCCCCGATGCACCTACACCCGGTGAGAAATCCGGGCTATGGCTCGCGCGGCGCGGATGACCGCGGACAGCGGCGGGCCGGCAGCGGAGCACGACCGTCATGCGCGAACCTGGCTGGGCCGCCGGACGGCAGGGGGCCGGCTACGCAGTAGGCGGGCAGCCGAAAGGGTAGCGGCCGCCATCCCGGCAAGACGACGACGGGCCGGCAGCGCAGCAGCAGGGTAGTCGCATAACGGAAGGCAGCGTTCTCAGGACCGGCGGTTGATTTCGGCTTCCAGGGCACGGAGCCGTTCGATCAGTTCATCGAATGGCAGCGCATCGGCGCCGACGATGCCGGCGAGGCGCATGGAGTCGTAGTCCGAACCCAATCCGGCAAGCGCGTCATCGTCGGGGACGAGGCGAAACCCGCCGTCGAGGCACCGGTCGTAATGGGCATAGCCCGCGTTGAAGAAGACCGTCTTGTGGCGGACCACATCTTCGAGAAGCGCGCGGTCCGCGATCGCGGACCGTCCGGCGTCGTGCGAGGCGAGGCAGGCCAGGTCGAACCAGTGGCGGGACAGGCGCTCCGGACCGGCGGCGAGCCGCCCCCGATGACACTCGACATGGATCAGCGTGGCCTTCTCCCAGAAGGTGCGCGCCGGCGACAGGACCGTCACGGCTGGGGCGCGCCAGTCGAGGTCAGGGGTCAGGGCAGCGATGTCGGGGGCGATCCCGTGCCGCTCGCTGGGATCGACGACGTTGCGGCCGCCGAACTCCAGCAGGACTTGCGTTGCGAGGTAGCTGTGGGGGTTGTCGACGGCCGAGGGGTAGACGAGCCACACCCGTTCGCCGTCGTCGTCGATGCGGACGGCGGGCCGGCCCGACGCCGGGATCTCATCGACGGCGGCTTCCAGCGCCGGGCCGACGACATGGCGGACATGGTCGTCGACGCAGGACCGGAGCCGGTCGCTGAACCTCCGGATCGCGGACCGGCTGACGCCCGGCGCGAAGGGATCGAAGCCGTCGGCGAAGGCGCGGTAGTCGAGGGTAATGTCGACGTCCTCGGAGAACCGGTCGACGATCCGATAGACCTTCGAGAGCGAGGTGCCGCCCTTGAAGGCCATCGGAGGACCGTCCGGGATGGAGAAGAGGATATGGAGGACGTGACAGATCCACACGTCCTTCTCGAGGATGGCCGCCGGGCGGCCCAGCCGGTCGGCAGCGGTCTCGAGAATGTCCCGCCGCTCGGCGGCCGGGAGCGACAGGAAGGCGTCAGCCACCGGCGGCGCCCCCCGTGTCGAGCGCACCCGCCATCCAGGCCGGCATGTCGGCCGAGCGGAGCCTGGCGAACGCTTCCGGGCCGATCGCGGCCTCGATCCTGGCGACGGCCTCCGGCGTCGCGTTGTCCTTGCCGAGATACCAGAGCGCGGCGAGCGCGAGGCCGGCGGGTTCGCCGGCAAACTGGAGCCGGCGGCGGTTGGAGGTGTGGATCATCCTGACCGTCGTGTTGCCGATGCGGATCGGGCGGCTCGATGCGCTGGTGTGGAACACCGGCTCGATCGGCACCTGGGTGCTGAGCCCGAGGCGCCAGGCGGCTTCGGCGCCGTGGACCTGGACAGTCTCGCCATTGTCCCGGGCGATGGCCCGGACCACCTCGGCGACCCCCGGACGCACGTTGCCGACGAAGCGGTTCTTGCGGGGGCGGACGAAAACGCCCCGCGCGAGCCGTTCGATCCCGCCGTCCGCGGCGAGGCGCGCGAGCGTCCGGTCGACGGCGCCGCGCGAACCCAGGGCGGCGAAGCGCGAGGTCGTGAACGGCTGGCCCCTCGGCAGCTTGCGAATGTCGGTCCTGATGGTTTCGGCGACGGACATGGCGGGCTCCCTTCTGTTCGAAAACATAAGAGTTTTGCCGACTAAACTCAAGGGGCGCCGCCGCCCGCTCGGGCAGACGGCTGGCCGGCTGCGCAGCAACCGGAAGTGTTACCGCCAATGGAAAGTGGCGGTCGATCCCCCGGCTCGGCTTTTCGGAAGCCAATGCCGCAGCGGGCATTACGGGCTTGCGGGCAGCGGCGTGTGCGTCGGGCATTCCCGGATCGCCCAGAACCAGCCCGGAGCAGGATCGGGCGGGGGCGTGACCTGACGACGGTTGTAGAGGACGACCTTGCTCCATAACGCGATGTCGGCGCACTCGGCGACGCAGCGGGATATACGGTCCCTCTCGGGAAGGGTGAGGAACGATGCCGGGGCGAGGAGGATGTCGTCGTCGAGGACCAGCCACCAGCGGTCGCAGGAGAGATAGCGGGACCTTGAACGGATACTGGACGTCTTTTCGGCGATGACGCGAGGCAGAGCCGAGAGGAGTTCCTCGACGGGGGCGGAGCCGAGCGCGGAAGCGACGAGGGCGGGGTCGTGTTCCGGAAGATGTCCGAATGCGCCTCCGGGCGGCATGGGAGTCAGATGCAGTTCCAGTCCATAACCGTGCTGGCGGTGGGGCGGAACGAGCTGGAATGCGCCGCCCGGACCCGGCGTGCTCAAAGCGCGGCGCGCCTCTGTCTGCCAAACGGTAGACTTGGGAGACGGACAGGGCTGGGCGGGATCGTACTCGCAGAGGACGTGCCATCGCGGACCGTCCGGGGCTTCACGATAGACTTGGGCCACGAGTGCGCGCAGTCGGGCGGCGAATGCGCGCTCTTTCGTGAGCCCCCAGCCGTCGGACGGCAACAGGCGGGTGACTTCGACGGCGATGCGATCACCGTCGTATAGGCCCACGAAATCCGGCGGACCGGGTTCGTTTCCGACATGCTTGAGATCGACCATGCCGATCTGTTTGAACCAGGGGCGAACGATCTGCTCACTGTCGTGGGGTCTATGGGAGGAGCGGGTCTTCAACGGTCTAATGTTTGCACCTCAATGCAAGGCGCCGCCCTCCGGATCGTCGTCTTCGGCTTGCATGGAGGCGGCCGCCATGGCGGTCCAGTCCTCGCGGTCGTAACCGAGCCTTCGATTCAGTTTGTCGCAAAGGTCCAGGGCATTGTCGAGGTCGAGGGTCACGAGCGCCGTCGGGACATGCCCGGCGAGGCCCTCAAAGACGATGTGGATCTGCTGGGCGTCGACCTCGACGTCGTAGGCGGGCACGAAGCAGAAGTTCGGCTCGTCGGGGAGTGTCTGCTCGATCATGGGGTTATTCCTTCACGGGAGGGCGGTGCCGGCGCGCGGGACAGATGTAACCCTTGCGCGACCGGGACGGAAGCGGCGCCGGCCAGGCGAGGATGCCGGGCCGGCGACACGGGTGGAGAGCGACGCCCGCCGGCTCAGGCGGCGAGCGGCCAGCGGTCGAGGAAGCGTTCCAGCACGCCGGCATTGGGCGCGAATATCCGGGCCCGGAACGAGACGATCTCGACGGTGCAGCCCATGCGCTTCAGCGCGGCCATGTCGGTATCCGCCGGCCCCTCGATCTCGACCCGGTCGGCGCCCATCAGCCTACGCCGTGCGAGCCGCCAGCCATTGGCGAGAGACAGCGCGTTGCCACGGTCAATGACCGCCGCGAAGGCTTCCGCGCCGGTCATGGCAGGGCCGCCGTCGAGGCCGAACCCGGCGCGTACGGCGCGGACCTGCTCGGCGTCGAGCACGCGCCCGATGAGACTGTGACCATCGTCACTGGTGAGCCGTCGGACCCGCATGTTCTCGGCCGGCAGGCGGTCCCAGACCGGCAGCAGCAGGCCGGAGGCGAGCCAGAAGCGCGAGTCCCGGTGGGACGGCAGGTCGGCGATCTCGGCGTCCCAGACGCGCCGCCACCCGGCTTCGTCGGCCCGGCGCCAGTTGGAGGCGTCGAGCTCGGCCCGGGCCATGGTCTCGGCGGTCGCGGGGCGGATGAGGCGCACCCGCTCCTTCACGCCGCCGTCGTCGAGCATGCGCGAGGCGGCCGGCAGGACGACCGCGGCGCGCTTCGAGCGGGCGTTGACGGCGAGACGGGGCTTTCCGTCCGGTCCCGGATCCCGCTCGCCGATCTCCAGCGCGGCGTCGGCGGTGAGCGGCACCAGCCGGTCGCGGCGGACGATCTCGACCAGCTCGGTCGCCGCGCCTGTGCCGGGATGTTCGTAGAGCGTCTCCCGGCCGGCGACGGTGAGTGAGTCGGCGGTCACGGTCTCGACGCCCACCTCGTAGCTGCCGGCCTCGATCGCCTGCTCGATGTTGGCGGCGATGCGCTGCTCCAGCTCGGCGAAGAGCTGGTTCTGCTCGGCGATGGGGAGCGCCAGCAGACGGTTGAGGAACCTCGGCATGGGCGGCAGGTCCTCCTTGAGATTGCCCTCCCAGGTGAGCTTGAGCCCGGTGGCCTTCTCGAAGCGCTCCAGATTCCAGCCCTGGATGGAGCCGCGCCAGAGCGCGCCGTAGAACTGGCGCAGCGCGGCCTTGGCATAGACGGATTCGAGATTGTCGCTCTCGCGGAACAGCGCGGCATCGCTGCCGCCCATGGCGGTCTGGCTGTCGCGCTGCCCCCGCGTGATGGCGCCCAGGCTGTCGAGCCGCCGGGCGATGGTGGCGATGAACCTGCGCTCGCCCTTCACGTCCGTGGTGACGGGCCGGAACAGGGGCGCGGAGGCCTGGTGCGTGCGGTGGGTGCGGCCCAGCCCCTGGATGGCCTGGTCTGCTCTCCAGCCCGGCTCCAGCAGATAGTGGATGCGACGTTCGGTGTTCCCGCAGGAGAGATCGGCGTGGTAGCTGCGCCCGGTGCCGCCCGCCATGCTGAACACCAGGATGCGCTTCTCGCCGTCCATGAATGCGGCGGTTTCGGCGAGATTGGCAGAGGCGGGCCGGCTGCGCAGCGAGAGGCGTTCGCCCTTGGCATCCGTAATCCTCACCACGCGCCGCGACCGTCCCGTCACTTCCGCCACCGCTTCGTGCCCGAAATGCTGCACGATCTGGTCGAGCGCCGTCGGCACCGGCGGCAGGGCGGCGAGCTTCTCGATCAGCGCGTCGCGGCGGTCCTCGGCTTCCTTGCAGATCACCGGGTTGCCGTCAGGATCCCGGGCCGGCCGGCTGAGGAGATTGCCGCCGTCGTCGGTGAAGGGCTCCTGCAACTGCACCGGGAAGGCGTGCACCAGATACGACAGGATCGCGTCCCTGGGCGTGAGGTCGATGTTGAGATCGTCCCACTCGGACGCGGGGACCTCGGCGATGCGGCGTTCCATCAGCGCCTCGCCGGTCGAGACCAGCTGCACGACGGCCGACCGGCCGGCGGCGAGATCGGCCTCGATCGCGCGGATGCTCGACTGCGCCCGGCACCCGCACCGCGCGGGGCCGCCAGGGGGCGTAGGGGCCGGCGTCGTTGGCCGACGTTTCTGCATCAGTGGCAACGGGCTCGACCGGTCCGGTCTCGACGACGAGTTCCGTAACCGGCCCCCAGTTATGGGACCGGCGGGTCTCTGGGGTGGATGCAGACTTGGGGCCTCGCCGCTTCTCGGGCTCGGGCGCAACGGGCTTGCCGAACAGGTCACGGGTCGGGCCGGCTGGAACGGGCGCGATCGGCTGGCGCGTCGGCATCCGCGCGATGACGGCATCGAGCAGCTCGGCGGCGTTGGCCGCGCGGGCCGTTCCATCCAGCTCCACGTCGGGTCCGGCGCCGCGCTCCAGCACGGTGAGGCGGGTGTCGAAGCCGGTGCCCCGGCGGGCATAGGCGCGGCCGTCGATGGCCATGGTGAACACGCAGCGGGCCGGGGGATCGAGACGGCCCACAGTGTCGCCCGGCGCGCAATGGGCGGACGTGATCGTGACCAGTCGGCCGCCGGGCGGCAGCATCGAGGCGGCCGAGCGGACATGGCGCAGATCGGCGTCGCGGGTGATGCGGTCGACGCCGGGCGTCGCCGAGAAGGGCGGGTTCATCAGCACCACGGTCGGCCGAACGTCGCGCAGGCGGTCAGCGATGGTCTCGGCGTTGAACGCGGTGACCACCGCCTCGGGGAACAGCCGCGTCAGCAACCGCGCCCTTGTCTGCGCATATTCGTTGAGGTGGAGATTGCCGGCGGTGGAGTTGCCAAGCGCGCATTGCGCCATCACCGCCAGCATGCCGGTGCCGGCGGATGGCTCCAGCACGACATCGCCCGGCCGGATCGCGGCGGCCTGGAGCGCGGCATAGGCGAGCGGCAGCGGGGTGGAGAATTGCTGGAGCCGGACCTGTTCCTCGGATCGCCTGGTATGCGAGGGCTCCAGCGCGGCGAGCGCTTCCAGCATCGCCAGCATGCGGCGCGGCCCGCCGTCGCCGGCGTTCCGGCGCATGCCGCGTCCGTAACGCTGCATGAAGATCACGACGGCCGCTTCGGCGGCCTCGTAGGCGTCCTTCCAGACCCAGCCGACCTCGGCGATCGAGGTGCGGCAGGCCTCGTCGTCGCTGAGAAGCAGCCGCGTCGCCAGGTGCAGCGCGTCCTCGTCGAAGCGGGCGAGCTGGGTCTCGTAGCTGTCCGCGTCGGCATCGTCCGACGGCGAGAAGAAGCCGTCGCGGAGCAATGCGGCGAGCTCATGGGGCTGGAGCGCGCTGTCCGCGGTGACCAGCGGCAGGGCGTCGTCGAGCCAGCTCCAGGCCTCGCCCGCGAAGGCGAGATCGGTCGGCAGGCCGAGGGCGGGCGCCGGGCCGTCCGCCGCCCGGATGGCGAGCGCGATACGGACCGCTTCGGGCCTGGGCGGCAGCTCAGCGGCGGTCGGCCCCGTCCGCTCCGGCAGCGGCGCGTCGTCGATCGCGGAGGATTTCCCGTCCAGCACGAGCTCGGTCACGATCCCGGTCACCCGGTCGATGGCGTCATACCAGGCGTAGCCTTCGAGCCGGCGGTCGGCCTCGAACAGGCGCGGCGCGATGCCGTTGCGGTCGGCGGCGCGCCACAGCGCCTGCGCCTCGGGCGGATCGAGATCGCAGTCCATGACCAGCGCGTCCGCGCCTGCCGGGGCGAGCTTCGGCGGATCGCGCCAGTCGTCGACATTGGCGAGCGCGGGCCGCCAGGGCCGCAGCACGGCCGGCGACGGCGCGATGTCGATGCCGGCATCGCGCGCCCGCGTCCAGTCCTCGAAGGCCGGGCGCGGCGAGGGATCGGCCGCCATGGCGCGGTAGATCGCCCGCCGCGCGGCCTTGCGCATGTCCTTGAGGAAGGCGTTCTCGACCGCCTCCTTGCGGGCCGGCAGGACCAGTTCGAGATCGGGGCAATCGTCGACGTCCGCCAGGACGCTCCAGGTCGGACCGTGGACGGTCTCGACCGTGGGCAGGCCGGTCGTCAGGGTGAGTCCTGCCCGGAGACCTGTTCCCAGACCGCCATCTGGCGCTCGCGGTCGGCGGTGACGGCAAAGGCCTTCAGGACTTCGAGGTCGATCTCGTCGGCCCGGTAGGCGTCGAGCAGTTCGGGCGCGGCGTTGCCGAGGCGCAGCCGCTGCTCGACGGTGCGCTCGGACGCGCCGAACCGCGCCGCGATGGCGGAGACCGACTGGCCGGCATCGGCGAGCTTCGAGAACGCGACCACCTGGTCGGCGGGGTGCATCGCGATGCGGATGACGTTCTCGGCGAGCGAGAGCTCGGCGGGATCAGCATCGCCGGACCTGACCTGGCAGGGCACCGGGTGGTCGGCATCGAAGACCTTGTCCTCGACCAGCTCCTGCATGGCCTTGAGGCGGCGCCCGCCGGCGACGACGGCGAAGCGCTCCGCGTCATCCTCACCCGGATCATCGGGGCGGACGACCAGGTTCTCCAGCAGGCCGAGGGCGGCGATGGAGGCCTTGAGCGAGGCGTCGGCCTGGGCATCGGGCGGGGTCTTGCGGACGTTCTCGGGGGCGAGCGCGAGCCGGGAGAGCGGGATCTCCCGGATGAGCGGTTCGGCCCTGGGGGCGATGAAGTTCATTCCAGTCTCCATGGAGGGTTGCACCGGCGCGGCGCAGCCGGCTCTCGCCGCCTGCCGCCACGCCCGCCCCCGACCGGCTGCTCTCCGGCTCTTATGAGGGCACATCCAGTCAAGTGGAGAATCAGGTTGGATTCAGTGCATGGCGAGCTCATGTTCCGGGTTGGTCCGATCGACGGATGGTTCGCCTTGCGGCCAGGTCGGAACGCTCTTTGCACCGGTTGCGCCTGTGCGCATACCCAACTCTTATCCGGGAGGTCTTCCGGCGACGGAGCGCCGTCTCCTTCCCCCGATCCCGCTTGCTTGCGGGCACAGCGTTCCGGGGGCGGGGCCCATCTCCCGATCGGCGTCTTTCAGCCCGCCGGAGAGTCGGCCACACGCCACCCGGCCCAACCCCGGCCGCGTCCGGCCGAGGTTGAACGGCGCGGTTTCGCGCTCAGACGAGCTTGGCGCCGGTCGGCACGAGACCGCTTTCGGAGAACCGCCAGAGCGCGATGAGCAGCTTGCGGGCGAGCGCGACGATCATCACGCGGCGGATGCGCCCGCGGGACCCTGCGGTGCGCTCGTTGAACCACTTGCTGAGCGCGCTGTCGGGCTGATAGCGCAACCAGCGCCAGGCCATCTGGATGAGCTGTGCCCGGATCCATGCCGGACCGTCGCGGGCGATTCCCTGGTCGCGCTGCGTGTCCCCGCTCGCCCAGGGGGTCGGCGTCAAGCCGACCCAGCTCGCGAGTTCGCGACGGTTGCGGAACCCGCGGTAGAAGACCTCATGCGTCAGGACGGTCGCGTCGTTCGGGCCGATCGCCTTCAGCCTGGTCAGCGTCGCGATCTTCGCCGCCGCCTTCGCTTCGCTAGCCAAAAGCCCTCGTAGCCCGCCTCGTAGCAGTTCAGAACGCGCACCTCGCGCTCAAGACCCCGCTCGGCCTTGGCTCGGTGACGCTCGATCAAGTCCTGCAGCGCCTCGACGTCCGCGGGTTCGATCGTGTGCAGGCCGATCCGATCGTTCACCGGGCTCTTGATCCCGATTACCCAGCTCTTCCGGCTTATCTCGATCGCAACGTACACGGTGTTATTCTCCACGCTGGCCGGCGCAGCGGTCTCGTTCATTGGGGGCATTCCGTGTCTCCTGATGATGAGGGTTGGCAGGAGATGCACCGTAGCGGCGCTCTCCCGACTCGCCCTCATAGGATCTCCGGGAGGCGCAGCCCGACCGTCACCGCCGCCGGAAACGGCGGACTGTGCGGTGCGGGGGTATCGGAAACGGTGGAAGAAGGCGCGCGGGCGCCGTCGGATGAGCGGCGGCCGACTACTGGAGGGCGGGGATCGCGGGGGTCCGGAAGGTGCGGCCGGTCAGAGGCCGAGTTCGCTGTGCGAGCCGAGACGCACCAGATCGAGATGTTCGGCGTCGGGCTTGCGGTAGATCAGGACCAGGTCGGGCCGGACGTGACAGTCCCGGTGGTCCTTCCATTGCCCACCGAGCGCGTGGTCGCGATGGCGCGGCGGGAGCGGCCGGTCCTCGGCGAGCCCGGCCACGACATACGCAAGCTCGGCATCGACGGTCCTGGCGAAGCGGCCCTTCTTCTCGCGCCTGTAATCCCGCTTGAAGGCCGCGGTCCGTCTAATCGTCCGCATTGAGGTCGGCCATCAGGCCGTCGACGTCGCCGACCGTGACCAGGTCGCCCCGCCGCGCGGCCTCCATGGCCGCAACGGTCTCCGCGTTCGGTAACAAGGGCTCGAAGGGCAGGCGTTTCTCGGTCGCGATCCGCACCATCATCAGGCGGAAGGCGTCGGACACGGTGAGGCCGATCGCGTCGAGCACGGCGGCGGCTTCCTGCTTGGTCTTTTCGTCGATACGGGCCCGAACGACGGTGCGCATGTGTCGATCCTCCTGATTGGGCCACAATGTAGCCTGGACGTTGGGCGGATGTCCATTCCGCGACGTGGTCCGGGTGGATGTGGCGTTCGTGGCCGCGTTCCGTGAACCGCCCGGGCGCCCGGCTCCCGAAGCGCCGTATCATGCCGCAGGCGATGATCGCAGCGCCGGGCGGCAGCTCGTATTCGCCGATCCTGCGCTCCAGGCAGAGCTGGAACAGGGCGACCTGCACCATGGGGACGGAAGACGGGAGTTCGTCGAGATTGATGAGGAACCGTTCGGTGCTGTCGGTGGGCGGAAGGAAGGCGGGCGGGGCCCATCGCGTCCGGCCATGCTCGTCGCGCCACGGGATGCCGCGCAGGTCGACCGGATCGAGAAGCGGGCCGCGGACGTCCATGTACTGGTAGCCCAGGGCGTCGGCGGTCTGGTTGGAGACCTGGCTCTTGCCGGTTCCAGGCCCGCCCCACAGGAAATGGTGAGCTCACCATTTGCTGTGTAATGGTGATGGCTAGATAATGGAGAGTAGGTGCGCCGCGACCCTGTAAGACCGGGCTTCAGGGCCGGAGCCGCTCACCATTTCTATTGGCGCTTCGCGTCGTGCAATATCGCCATCAGACGGTCGGTCGCACC
>JAJDVM010000048.1 GCA_022826125.1 Defluviicoccus sp. | reverse complement strand
GGCTGCCGGGGATCGCGAATGCCACGGCGGGAATCAGCGCGCCGCCCTTGGTCGCGTTGTTGGCCGCCTCGGGCGCGATCACGCCCCGGATGTCGCCCTCGCCGAAGCGGCTCTTGTCGCGCGCCGACTGCACCGCGTGGCCGTAGGCCACCCAGTCGACGATGGCGGCGCCGAGCCCGGGCAGCATGCCGACATAGGTGCCGATGGCCGCGCAGCGCGTCGCCAGCCAGCCGTGCCGGATCGCATCGCGCACGCCGTCGCCGATGCTGCTGTCGGCGTCCTGGTTCCGGGTCTCCCGGGCGATCGCGATGTTACGGGTGGCGAGCTCCATGAGCTCGGGAATCGCGAAGATGCCGAGCACGACGGGGATCAGCGGCAAGTCGTCGAGGAGATATTCCAGACCGAACGAATAGCGTTCCTCGGCCACGGTCTGCGCCGCGCCGACGGTCGACAGGAGCAGTCCCATCGCGGCGGCGGCGAGGCCCTTGATCATCGATCCGCCGCTCAGCGCGCCGACCATCGCCAACCCCAGAAGCGCGAGCGCGAAGATCTCGGGAGAGCCGAAGGCCAGGATCAGCGGCTGGACGATCGGCAGGGAGATCGCCAGCGCGACCGCGCCGAAGACCCCGCCATAGGCCGAGACCGTGAAGGCGGCGCCGAAGGCGCGCGGCGCCTCGCCCCGCTTGGCAAGCGGGTACCCGTCGAGAATAGTCGCCTGGGAGGCCGCCGTGCCCGGGATCCCGAGCATGACCGAGGCGATCGTGTCGCTGGTGGTGGTGACGGCAAAGAGCCCCAGCAGCAGCGCGATCGCGCTCAGCGGCTCCATGTCGAAGGTAAACGGCAGCAGCAGCAGCATCCCGATGATGCCGCCGAGCCCGGGGACCGCTCCGAGCCAGATGCCGATGAAGATCCCGAGCCCGAGGAACAGCAGCACCTGCAACTCGAAGATCGAGTCCAGGCCGGTGAGCAGGGCCTCGAGCATGCGCTATCCTGGATGTCCGTGCGGGTGCCGGAGTCTCGAAACTCCCGGCACCCGTCCGGACCTTAGCCGCAGCGGGTCAGGGTCCCGTCGGTCAGCGGATAATCGACTTGAGGTATGCCTTCGCGTCCGCGCCGATATTGGTGTAGCCGCTAAGCAGAGCGCCGGCCTTGTCGCCTGCGAGCCAGAACGGCGCCGACTTCGTCGCCTTGCTGAAATTCGCCACCGTGCGCTTGTCGGCCCAGTTCGCCGCATAGGCCTTGCGCATCGCCGCGACGACATTGTCCGGCGTGCCCGGCGGGAGCATCATCCACATCGCCCAGACCTGGTGCGCGGCGAACCATCTATAGGCGTCGAACATCGGCCCCGACGGCGCCTTCCCCTTCACCTTCTTGTAGAACGCGACGAAGTTGGGCACGTCGCCGAAGGTCTTGTCGTGGTCCTCCGGGGTGTTCGAGCCGATCGGGAACGAAGAGTGGTAGAAGAGGTCGACCGCGCTGCCCTTCTTCACCAGGTCGTGCTTGTAGAACACCCAGTATCCGATATCGCCGGTCGAGATCGCCTGGATCTCGTTCTGCATCAGCCCCGCCTTGAGCTTCGGCTGGTTCTTGTAGCCGATCGCGAAACGGTAGGGGATGCCCAGCATGTCGAAGGAGAAGCGCGAGAACAGACCGAGCGCGCCGCCGGGAATGCGGGCGCCGACGTTGAAGTTCTTGGCCTTGACGATGTCGTCCCGGCTCTTCAACCCGCCCGCCAGGTCCGACCGCGCGATGGTAACGAAATTGACCCCGATAACGCCGACCGCGTTGAATTCCGCCGGGACGTACTTGACGCCCTTGAGGCCGAACAGCAGGCCGGGGAAGTTCATCGGTCCCCAGAGCATCTGGGTGCCGTCCTTCTTGGCCCGGTTGAAGACGAAGTTGATTCCCTTCTGGCCGCCGCCGCCGACGATGTTGCGCACCTTGATGCTGGGCTTGCCGGGGATGTGGTCGGAGAAGGTCTTGGCGAAGCGCTGCGCCTGGCGGCTCAGCCCTCCTCCCGCACCGGCCGGAACGATCAACTCGATCGTCTTGCCGGAAAAATCCTGCGCGCCCGCAGGCATACCGCCTATCGCCAATCCGAAGCCGGCGAGGCCGGCAAGCAACAGCGTCGGACCCTTGTGCATGTTTGCGCTCCCTGTTTGTTGTCGGCAGACCGTAAAAGGGGCGTGACGGCAGATCAAGCCGGCCCACCGCCAATGCCCCTACCGGAACGTCCTCAAGTCCGACAGACTGTCAGCCTGGGACATGCGGGGATTATCGGGGAACCGCTTGATGGGGCGGCGCGGCGAAAGTGCCTCGGGCGACGGCACGGTACGGGCCCGGCTCAACTACTCCGTCGATACCGGCGAGCCGCCGGTCGACACGGTCAAGGCGCCGGGAGAGGGTCGGGGAGAGCGGACCGGCGTGGTCTTCGACCCCCACGACGTCACCATCCGTGACGCCCGCCCCCTGGCTCCGGGCTTCGACCTCGACCGCGAAGGTGTGGTGCTGCTGGAACACAGTACTGCGGTGAAGAACTTTTACGACGATTCGGAAGTCGTCCCGGTCTACTACCCGGAGGTCGAGGCGATCGTCAAAGCCGCGACAGGAGCGGACAAAGTCGTCGTCTTCGATCACACGATCCGCATCGACGATGAGCTCAAACAGGCCGCTCTGAAAGTGCGCGCTCCGGTCCGCAACATGCATAACGACTTCGCGGAGATATCCGCGCCCAGGCGCGTCCGCGACCTGCTGCCGCCCGACGAGGCCGAGGCGCGGTTGAAGAAGCGTTACGGCTCGATCAACGTCTGGCGCTCGATCGCCGGCCCCGTCCAGACCCGGCCGCTGGTCGTATGCGACGCCAGGAGCATCGACGACGCCAGGGACTGGATCGCCCTGGAACGCCACTACCCGGATCGGGTGGGGGTGACGCTGAACCTCCGCTACAACCCCGACCACCGCTGGTACTACTTCCCGGGCCTCGACGAAGACGAGGCGGTGCTGTTCAAGAACTACGATTCCAGGACCGACGGCACGGCGCGCTTCACCGCTCACGGCTCCTTCCACCACCCCGACACCAGATCCGATGCAACGCCGCGCGAGAGTGTCGAGGTTCGGACCCTGATGTTCTGGGACTGAGACGACGCGCCGATTCCGGATCGGAGGCTAACCGTATCCGCGAGGCGGCATTCCGACCGACTTCAGGTCGGCCCAGGCGCGCCGGATGGCGGGACGCGCCTCGATCGCGTCGTGCCAGCGCCCGACATTCGGAAATTCCTCCAGCCCGACATTGGGGGCCGGGCGGACGTCGGCATCGGAATAGAACGAGATGTCGGTGCCGTGGATATGGACGTCCGGATAGCAGGCGATGTCCGCGATGGAATATTCCCCGGCGAGGTACTCGTTGTCCGCCAGATGCCGGTCCAGAATCGACAGAAGATCGCGTAAAACGCCGTGGTAATGGGCCTTCGCTGGCGGAACGTCGGTTTCGAACCGGAAAGAGAACAGGTTGAACGGCTGGGCAAGAGGGGTGAGGGTCGAGCTGCCGTAGAAGAACCACTGATCGACCCTCGCGCGCCGGCGGGACCCGGCGGGATAGAGACCGCCGCCGGCCTTCTCGGCCAGGTATTTGAGGATCGCGCCCGACTCGCAGAGCGCCATGGGCCGTCCGTCCGGCCCGTCCCGATCGACGATCGCCGGGATCTTGTGTCCCGGGCTGATCCTGAGGAACGCCGGGTCGAATTGTTCCCTCTTGCGCAGGCTGACGTGCCGGATCGTATGGTCGAACCCGGTTTCCTCGACCATCTGTCGCGCCTTGTAGCCGTTGTCGGTCGTCCAGAAATAAAGATCGATCAACGCTTGTCCTCCTGAGGGAGCGGCCGAACGGCGCCCGGTCCGCCCGCGATGGCCCGATCTTCGCCGCCATAGGGAGGGCGAACAACCGGCACGGGAGCGTTTCCTGTCGAATTCCGAGCCATAAGCCGCTTTGCGGCGGCCCCGACGGCGATTACGGCCTCCCGAAACGGTTGCGTCCCGGGCAAACGTGGCCGGGTTCCTCGTGACCGGGGGAATCGAGGCGACCCACGGCACGTTTCACGACGTTCACAATGACGTGTCCCGGCCGTTTCATCGCCTTGCCTCGGTTACCGGGCAACTTCGCAGGGTATATAAACGCTTTCCGACGGCGCCCGGATGCCGAACATGGGGCGCAATTCGACCTCCGGGGGCGGGAAGGGTCTCGAAAGACGAACCTCCCGCCCATACATCAGGATAGCGAGACCAGCGCGAGGCCCTAGCCGATGTCCGAGACGGAACCCCCCTCTGGCGGCCTTAACGTCAAACGCCTGCTTCCGATCGCCGTCCTGGTCGCGGGCCTGGTCGCGTTCTTCGCGTTCGATCTCGACCGGTTCGTCACGCTCGATGCGCTCAAGACCCACCGCGAGGCGCTGCAGGGATGGGTCGCCTCGCAGGGGGTCGTCGCCTGGCTCGTCTACGCCGCCATCTATATGGCGGCGGTCGCGTTCTCGATCCCGGGCGGCGCGGTGCTCACGATCGCCGGCGGCTTCATGTTCGGGCCCTTCGTCGCCACCGCGGTCGTGGTCATCGGCGCGACCTGCGGCGCGACTCTCCTGTTCCTGGCCGCGCGCTACGCCTTCGCCGATTACCTGCGCGGCAAGACGGGCGGCGCCCTGCGGCGGATGGAGGCCGGGTTCAACGAGAACCCGGTGAGCTACATGCTCGTCCTCCGCCTGGTTCCGCTGTTTCCGTTCTGGCTTGTCAACCTCGTGCCGGCCTTTCTCGGCGTGAAGCTCCGGACCTATTTCCTGAGCACTCTGGTCGGCATTATTCCGGGGACGTTCGTCTATGCGCTGGTCGGCGACGGGGCCGGTGCGGTGCTCGACGCGGGCGGCGATCTCGACCTCGGGATCATATTCGAGCCTCGCTTCCTGGCCCCGATCGTCGGGCTCGCCCTGCTCGCCTGCATCCCGATCCTCTACAAGCGGATCCAGGCGCGGCGCGGCGCAAACCGATGAAGAAGCACCGCGTCGATCTCTGCGTGATCGGCGCCGGTTCCGGCGGGCTCAGCATCGCCGCCGGCGCCTCCCAGATGGGCGCCTCGGTGGTGCTGATCGAGCGCGACCGGATGGGCGGCGATTGCCTCAATGTCGGCTGCGTCCCGTCGAAGGCGCTGATCGCGGCCGCGGGGGCGGCCGAAGCCGCACGGGGCGCGAGCCAGTTCGGCATCCGCCTCGGCCCGCCGGAGATCGATTTCGCCGCGGTGCACGACCACGTCCACGGCGTGATCGCGGCGATCGCTCCGCACGATTCGGTGGAGCGCTTCGAGGCGCTCGGCGTGACGGTGATCCAGGAGCACGGACGCTTCACCGGCCCCCGGACGGTGGCGGCGGGCGACCACGAGATCGAGGCGCGGCGCTTCGTCATCGCCACGGGATCGAGGCCGGCGGCGCCGCCGATCCCGGGGCTGGAGGACGTCCCCTACCTCACCAACGAGACCGTATTCGACCGCACCGTCCTGCCCTCGCCGCTGATCGTGATCGGCGGCGGCCCGATCGGGCTCGAGCTCGCCCAGGCGCATCGCCGCCTCGGGGCCGAGGTCACGGTGCTGGAAATGTTCACGGCGCTCGGCAAGGACGATCCGGAGCTCGCGGGGATCGTCACCGCGCGGCTCCGCGACGAGGGCATCGCCCTGCGCGAAGGGGTGGGGGTCGCCAGGGTCGCGGCGACCGAATCCGGCGTCGAGGTGGAAGTCGAGGAAAACGGCAAGACCGAGACGCTTACCGCCGCCGACCTGCTGGTCGCCGCGGGCCGGCGCCCGAACATCGACGATCTCGGGCTCGAAGCCGCGGGGATCGAGCGCGACAAGGCGGGGCTGGCGGTGGACGACAGGTTGAGAACCACCAACCGCCGGGTCTATGCGGCGGGCGACGCGGCAGGCAAGTACCAGTTCACCCACGTCGCCTCCCACCATGCGGGCATCGTCATCCGTAACGCGCTGTTCCGGCTTCCGGCAAAGGTCGACGACCGCGCCGTTCCCTGGGTGACATACACCGATCCCGAGCTCGCCCATGTCGGTATGACCGAAGCGGTGGCGCGGGAACGCGTCGGCGATATCCGGGTGCTCCGCTTCCCCTTCGCAGAGAACGACCGCGCCTGGGCGGAACGCGCGACCGACGGTTTCGTCAAGGTCGTGACCTCGAAGAAAGGCGCGGTGCTGGGCGCCAGCATCGTCGGCGCCCACGCGGGCGAGCTGATCCAGAGCTGGATCCTGCCGGTCGCGAAGGCGATGCACGTCAAGCACGTCGCCGGGCTAATCCTGCCCTATCCGACGCTCGGCGAAGCGAACAAGCGGGCGGCGGGCTCGTTCTTCACGCCCACCCTGTTCGGACCCCGGATGAAGCGCATCGTGCGCCTGCTGGCCCGGCTCGGGTGATCCCGAGGACGGCGGGAACGCGACGTCCCGCGCCGGTCCGCTCCCTTCGATCCAACGCAATTTTGTCGGAGTTACAAGTGCCGTATAGTGGGCACATGCCCACGCCCAAAGGTGTTGGCTCAAGCCCGCTTACGGGGCTATCGGCGCGCTTGCTCGTGTTGACGATTTTTTTCGTGATGCTGAGCGAGGTGTTCATCTATGCGCCGTCGATCGGACGTTATCGCCTCGTCTACATGGAGGAACGGATCGCGGCCGCCCACCTGGCCGCGCTGGCGACGGCTTCTCCGGAGGGCGGCGCCATGTCCCCGCGGCTGACCGCCGAAATCCTCGAACATGCCCGCTCGCACCGCATCGTCTGCCGCAGCACATCCGAATTGAAGACGCTTGTCGGCGAGGCCTCGCTCAAGATCGACGAAATCTACGACTTGCGCGAAGCGGCTTTCTTCCCGTTGATCTGGGAGGCGTTCCTGGTCCTGGGGCGCGGCGGGAACCGGATAATCGAGGTCGTCGGCCCGTCGCCCCGGGCCCCCGAAACGTTAGTTCGGACGGTGATCGACGAAGCGCCCATGCGATACGAGATGCTGGGCTATTCGGAACGGATCCTGTTCCTTTCGATCGTCATTTCGCTGATCACCGCGACGCTGGTCTATATCAGCCTCCAGCTTCTCTTCGTCCGGCCGATGCTGGGCATCACGGAAAGCATGATCGCGTTCCGCGCCGATCCCGAGGACGCCCGGTATTCGGTCGCCCCCAGCTCGCGAACGGACGAGATCGGACGGGCGCGCCGCGAACTCGCGTCGATGCAGAGCGCGCTGCGGCAGGCGCTGCGGCAACGCTCGCGCCTCGCCGCACTCGGGACGGCAGTCACCAAGATCAATCACGATCTCCGCAACATACTGGCGAGCGCGCAGCTGGTATCCGACCATATCCGGGTCAGCCCCGACCCGCGGGTGCGTCAGATCGCGCCGACGCTGCTGGGCGCGCTGGACCGGGCGATCAAGCTGTGCAGCCAGACCCTGGCGTTCGCGCATGACGGCGAGCTGCCGCCGTCCCATACGCGGTTCGACCTCCGCCCGTTGGTCGAGGAGGTCGTCGGCGATCTGGGCGAGACCGGGCCGGAAGGCGCGCGCTTCGTCTGTCGAGTGCCGCAGGACTTCGCCGTCGAAGCGGACCGCGATCAGCTCCGCCGCGTGCTGACCAACCTGATCCTCAACGCGTATCAGGCGACGGCGAAAACCGTCAGTATCGGCGCCTCCCTGGCGAACGGCTCGGTGACCATCGAAATCGCCGACGACGGGCCGGGCCTCCCGGAACCGGCCCGCGCGCGCCTGTTCGAGCCTTTCTCGGGTTCGAGCCGGATCGGAGGCACCGGTCTCGGCCTGTCGATCGCGCGCGACCTGATGCGCGGACACGGCGGGGACGTACGCCTCGCCGCGTCGGGGGAGACGGGAACCGTCTTCGAGGTGGTGCTGCCGGCCGAGGCGGCGCCCGCCGCGCGGTAGGACCGTCGATGGTCGTCTCCATCGCACACGAACCCGCTCTCGAAATGTCGGGAGATCGGCGCTAACAGCCGAGACCCCGGGACATCTGGACGTAGCTGGTGAAGGGAACCCCGCACATCCGTTCCCGGTCCGCCTTGTCGATTGCCGACCGGTTCAACAGCTCGATCATTTCGTCGAACTTGCGAAGCGCGGCGCAATCCACCGCCCCGGGGTCCGCCGCCTCGCGGTGTCGAGGCCAGGCGCAATCGCGCGCGTAGCGCCAAAATTCGCTGTCGTATCTGGAGCCGCACGAATAGTGCCATCCGACGAACAGGCCGTAGCAGAGCATGTTGTCGATCAGGAACCGGTTGACCGCGGGCGCGTCGCGCTCGAGATGCTCCATCGGCCGGTTGAGGCGCGTTTGAAGCACCATCCCGATTTGCAGCTGGGCCGATACGATCGCCGTTGCTTCGAGCGGCTCCATGAAGGCGGCCGCGTTGCCGATGCGGGCCACCGCCCCGTCATAGATCCGGCGGTGGACGAAATTGGGAAACGGAATGACGGCGCGTTGCTCGAATTCCGACACGCCGTCCGCTTCGAGGAACGCATCGAAATCCGCCTCGATGTCCGGAAGGCCGGATACCTCGCGGTTGAAGATGTACCCGTAGGACGTGTGCACCGTGAGCGGGATGACGAATATCCAGCCGTGCGGCCGCGCAACCGCACGCGTGTAGGTGGGCTGCAGGACCGGCCCTTCCCTGTCTTCTTCGACGATCGCCGGACACCGTCGGATGACGGCCGTATCGGTCGGGATGAACGGGATCCCGATGTGCCGGTCCGGATCGAGCTCTCCCGGGAACCCCCGTGCATCGAACACCAGGTCGTAGCGCTCGGACGCCAGACCCTCGAATTCCACTTGCGCGCCGCCCTCGACCTTCGCGATGTCGAGCACCTTCGCGTCGATGTGGCGCGCGCGCGTGCTCTCGCGCAGCAGGTCCGCCATCAGGTCGGCTGACAGATGGTAGGCGTAGGACACCCGTTGCGGCATGAAATAGTGGGTGAAGTCGCGGTTGCGCCGGCCCCACCCCTCGAATGCGACGCCGTACTTGCGGGTTCCCATCAAGCGCCGCTGGACGGTTTCATGGGGCAGGTCGGTCAGCTGTTGCAGGTGCTGAACCAGGCTCGGCCAACTCCCTTCGCCCACTCCGACGACCGGGATGCGCGAATCGTATATGTGGTGCAGCTCGTGGTCGCCGTGGGGGTGAAGGCGCGATACGCCGGCGGCCGCCAGGGACCCCGCCGTTCCCTGGCCGACAACCGCGATTTTCCGCAGGGAACTGGCGCCGGGCTGTATCACCTCGCACGACTTCCAAAGGGGTTGGTCGACTACGCCATCCGGGGATACCCGAACCCTTCGTCGGCGCGACAGGCTACCACAGCCTCGAACTCAGGGCCCTTCGTCGCGGGCGCCGTCAGAAGCTGAAGGTGAAATCCACGCCCGCGAAGCTGTCGCGCCGTCCGGAGTAGGTCAGGTCCTTCGGATCCGCGCTCAGGGTCGCGACCCCTTCCAGGCGGACTGTCCAACTGTTCGACAACCGGCGCTTCAGCTCCAGGTTCAACGCACGATAGTCGTGGCGGAGGTCGCCCAGGAGGCCGGCCACGAGCCGGGTGTCCTGCACGTCGTTGAACGCAAGGGAGCCGGAGACGAACACGTCGTTCTGCCAGACGGACGTGGCACGGCGTCCGCGGCCGTCGTAGAGCCACTCGGCGAGGGCGGTCAAATCCGTTCCCGAACCGAACAGCGCGTAGAGGGTGCGTTCCAGGCCCAGGATGAGGGCGCCGTAATCCTCTTCCCGGCCCAGAAGATTGCGCGCTCCGCCGCGGTGAATCGCCTCCATCTTGTAAAGCCAGGGCTCGGTCGTGAGTTGCGCGTCGACCCCGAATTGCCGTATCCGCTCGTAATACGGGATCAGCGGCCCGGCCGGACCGGTGGGGAGAAAGACGGGTTCGCGGCTCGTTCCGGCGAAGACGCTCAGGCCGAAATCGAGCAGGCCCACGGCATTGCTGTAGCGAAACGCAAGGTCGACACGGCGCTCTTCCGCGCCGCTCTCGTACAGGGCGTCGTCGTCGATCGGGTAGCCCGACCGGTGGCGCCCGCGAGGCCCCGGAAACGTGCGCTTGCGATGATACGGCAGCAGAAACGCCTCGGCGACGCCCCAATCGCCGGACATCGTCAGATGCGCCATGGGCTGACCGAGCTTGGGCCGGTCGCGCGGGTGCTCCACGAGGTCCACCTGGTTGACGATATCCACGAGGTTGTGAACTTCGGCCACGCCCCAGAACACGCGATCGAAACCCAGCCGGATCTCCCAGGAATTCTCGCCCCATTCGCCGAACGTCAACAGATACGCCTCGCGCAGATCCGCATGTGTGCGCTGCGGATCGGCGCTGTCGTAGCGGTACAGCGGGGTGACGGTGAAGCTGGTCGTTTCCGCGATCTCCCCGTAAAGCGTCGGTTCGACGACCAGCCCGCCGGTGCCCGAACGCTGATCCCGGAATGCCGGCGAATCCGGATACCATCGCCCCTGCAGACCGATTTTACCTGCAAAATCGATCGCTTGAGCGCCGCTATCCGCGGCGGCCATGAGCGCCAGGGCCGCAAGTGCGCCGGCGAGTCGCATCAGCGTATGCGTCGAAGTGCCGTGTGGGTGAATTCGCTCTTGTCGAGATTGGTGCGAAACCGAAATTCGGTCCATTCGAGCACTGTGCTCGCACCGGTCAGATGATTGACCATCGTCTGTTCCCCGGCCCGCCAATAGCGCTCCAGATATTGCCGGTAATCGGCAAATGTAAGCGTCTTCAGGTGCGAGCCCTTTCGGTCGTAAAGCTCCATCTTCCAGGTCCGGAGCTCGCCCGTATCCTGCCATACGACCTTGCGGCTGTATCCGGATTTCCTGTCGAGGGGGAATTGCTCGGTCACCGAACAGGTGAGTTCGCCGCAGGGCTCGTCGCGAACGTACTTGTAGGTGTACTCCTCGACTTCCGGCGAGCTCATGTCTTCGTACGAAAACTCGCTACCCATGAACGACCCCGAGCGCTTGGCGGCGTTAATCCGTTTCACCCTTTTCAGCGCCGGCAGGTACAGCCACTGGTCGTCCCGGGTGTTGATATGAGAGTGGGTCAGGAGGGCGGTTCCGCGCACGTCCCGCGGCCGGTCGAACACGAACAGGCTCTTGTCGCCGTCGCCGGACACCTCTAGCACCTTGAAACGCATCTGACGGACGCTTTCCCGACCGTGCCGATCGCGCAGCACCATCTTCATCGCGGCGGTGAAATCCCCGTAGCCGTCGTTGCGGGCGCTCGCTTCGCGCGCGAGCCTCAGGCCCTTCTCCTCCGGCGTTTCCGCCTGGGCGGGCGCAAGCTGGCCTGGCAGGCCGACGCACGCCAGCGTCAGAACCAGCGCACCGAACGACGCGCCCGGGGGGTACGGGAAACGCTTCGACCGGGCTTGGCGAACCGGACATTTTTCAGCGGTTTCGCGGTCGGGAAACATCCGCGCGGATCCTGCGATGGAGATGTTGCATTGTACCTCGATTCGCCGGGAAAGGCTAAGCCGTGGACGCGCCGGAAAATTCGAGAGGGGCGTCCCGGAAAGGAATACGCGACCCCGTGCCGGCGGCCCGGCATCGACCGGAGAGGCGGCCGACGGCGAAGCGACCGGGCGCCGATGCATCCGGGCAGGGTCCGTGTCGTCGCGCCGGCGCGTCGGAGGCTTGACCTTCCCCCGTCCGGTCTGCATATAGTTTTCCGAATCCTCGCCCGAGCCGAATGAGATTTCCGACGCCCTTTCTTGATCCCGGCGAGAAGGCTGCACAAGGCCGTGTTTAACAATCCATTCGACTCTTTTCACAACACCGTTGCCGAAGCGAAGGAAGAGCGGGAACAACTCGACCGGCTGCTGACAATCTCCACACCGCGGGAACGTCTGCTTGTCGCCGTCATCGCCCTGTTGTTGTTCTTCCTCGCGGTATGGCTGGCCTTCGGCAACATAGACCGCAGCCTCGCGGTGAAGGGCGTGCTGGTCGGGTCCGATGAAAAACGCTCCGTACAGGTCCTTCTCTGGGTGCAGAGCGACACCGCGCCGCAAATCAAGCCGGGGTTGCCGGCGGAGGTCGAGCTGACCGTCGCGGAGGGGGAAACGGAGACGTTCGGCGGAAAGATCGCGACAATTTCCGTTGCACCCCTGTCGGAGCGTCTGGCGCTCTTCCAGTCCAAGGCGCCGGTGTTCGTGTACCGCGTCGATATCGCGCTCGACAAAAGGCTTGATTCCACGCCGCTCGCCGGCAAGAGATGCCGGGTTATAATCGAGCTCGGCAGGCAATCGCCAATCGCATTCCTGCATTTGAGGCAACCGTAGGATGGCGTCCCGCGCCTCCAAAGGGGCAAACGGCAAGGCCTCGCGGAACGCATCGAAACAAAGAATAACGACGCCAATTCTGTTGCAGATGCACGCGTCGGAATGCGGTGCCGCCTGCCTCGGCAGCATACTGGCCTATTTCGGACGCTGGGTGCCGCTTACCGAATTGCGGGAAAAATGCGAAGTCAGCCGGGACGGCAGCAGTGCCGCGAGCATCTCGCGCGCCGCCAGACATTACGGCCTCGAATGCAGCGGATTAAGCATACGCGTCGAACAACTGAAGAAGCTCGAGTTACCCTTGATACTGTTTTGGCAATTCAGCCATTTTGTCGTGCTCGAAGGGTTCGACGACCGCTATTTCTATCTCAACGACCCGGCCACCGGGCGGCGCAGGGTTTCCGCGGAAGAATTCAACAAGGGCTACAGCGGAGTCGCGCTGCGGTTCGAGCACGGCGCGGATTTCAAGACCGGCGGCGAGCAGCCCAGCCTGTTCCGCCAACTGGGGACATTGCCGGTCGGGTCGTGGACCGTGCTGACCGGGGTGTTTGCCTGCGGTCTCATGTTGACGTTGCTGACGCTTATCGTTCCCGCGTCCCTCAGCGTTTTCGTGGACGACGTTCTGGAACATCGCGGGGCCTGGGGCGGGCTGGTGGCAGCCTTGCTGGGCGGCGGCGTCCTGGTTTACGTCCTGTCGTTGCTCAAGCACCGATTCCTGAAGCGGCTCGCGGTCCGGATTTCGGTGATCGGCTACGACCGGGGCCTGTCGCGGCTGCTGCGTTTGCCGGTGGAGTTCTTCGAACACCGGCTGGTGGGCGATTTGACCGATCGGGTGTCGTCCATCGACAGGATCGCGAAGAATCTTACGGATCAGTTTCTCGTGCTCGTTATCGACATGGCGATGAGCGCGGTGCTGCTGGTCGCGATGCTGGCCTATGACGCGCGTCTTGCCCTGATCGTGTTGCTGTTGGCCCTTCTGCACGGAATGCTGGCCCATTTTCTCAACGCGCTCCGGGCGGTTCGCAGCCACGCGATGAGGCGCGAACAGGGATTGCTGATCGATACCGGCATGCAGATGCTGACTCATGCCGACAACCTGCGCCTGACCGGATCGGACGACCGGTTTTTTTCGCGCTGGAGCGGTCAGCAGGCGCGCGAACTGCATGCGCGGCAGCTCCATTCCGAACTGGGCTCCGTCAATGCCGCGCTTCCGGGTTTGATCGCCGCGCTTCGCGCCGCGGCGATCCTGGGCGTCGGCGGAAACCTCGTCATGGCGGGAGAGATGACTCTGGGGACGCTGGTCGGGTTCTATATCCTGGCGGAGATGTTTCTGGCGCCCGTCGGGCGCTTTCTGGAATTCGCCGACAAACGCCAGGCGCTCGAAGTCGATCTGCAACGACTCGAGGACATCTCCAAGACCCCCGAAGACCCGGTGTTCAGCCGCCGGAGTCCGGAATCGGTGTCGATCCCGACGTTCAACGGCCGGCTCCAGCTCGCCGGCCAGCTCGAACTGCGAAACGTCACGTTCGGTTTCAACAGGAGCCGGCCGCCCCTGTTGAAGGACTTCAACCTGAAGATCGAGCCGGGGCAGCGCGTGGCCGTGGTCGGTCCCAGCGGTTCGGGCAAGTCGACCCTCGCGCGTCTGGTTTCGGGCGTCTACCGGCCCTGGTCCGGCGAAATCCTGTTCGACGGCCATCTCCGGGACGAGATTCCGGAGGAGGTGCTACGCCAGTCCATTTCCATGGTGGATCAGGAAGTCGTGCTTTTTTCCGCCTCCCTGCGCGACAACATAACCTTGTGGAATCCGGCCGTTCCGGACGAGGCGATCTTCGCCGCCACGCGGGATGCCCAGATCCATGACGACATCCTGGTCAGGCCACAGGGATACGCGACCTTCGTCGAGGAAGGCGGGACGAATTTCAGCGGCGGCCAGCGCCAGCGGCTGGAAATCGCCCGTGCGCTGGTGGGCAACCCGACGGTGCTGATTCTGGACGAGGCGACCAGCGCCCTCGATGCCGCGACCGAGGAATATGTCGACGACGCCCTGCGGCGTCGCGGCGTCACCTGCCTTATCGTGGCGCACCGGCTGAGCACGGTGCGGGACTGCGACGAGATCATCGTTCTCGACAAAGGCGCGGAAGTGCAGCGCGGCACGCACGACGAGCTGATCGAGGACCGCGACGGCACCTACTACAAGCTGATCAAGTCGGGCTGATGCAGGACACGGCGCCGGAATACACGTCGATCGCCGACCTTGCCGCGCGCTCCGGTACGTCCGTGCCCTGCGCCGGCAACCTGCCGGTCAAACTCGACGACCCGGACAGTGTCTGGTTCATCGACCGGGGCGCCGTGAACCTGTTCCTGGTGGAATTCAGGGACGGGGTCGAGCAGGCGGCGCCGCAGCATTTGATGCGCCGCGAGGCGGGCTGGCTGCTGCCGGGCGTCCCGCCGGACGAACGGGACAATGACGAAAAGACCACGCTCAGCCTGGTTGCCAAGGGATTGCCGGGAACCATGCTCAAGCGCCTGCCGGCATCCCTGCTGTCCGAGGTTCGTCCGGCGGATCTGGCGGAACAGACCGATACCTGGCTGACGGCCATCACCGACACGCTCTCGCGTTTTGCGAGCCGCCTTCCGCGCCCGACGGCGCTGGCCGAGCCGGGGATGGCGCGGACCCTGGGCCCTTGCACGCTGTCGGTGCGGCGCGAAGTGGTTTGGGTGTCCGAGCCGCCGCGCGGGGCGAGCCTGTTCATGGATATCGTCGACCCGGCGGAGGTTGCCGGGGCGCGCGGCCCCGAGGAAACCCTGATACCGTTGACCCGGACAAGCTGGCTCACCCTGTTCGACGAGGCGACGCTTTCGGGCCAATCGACCGAAACGCTGGCGGAGCGGGGCATGCTGCTGCCGGTGCTCGCCTCCTTCCACGCGGTTGCCCTCGCCCTCGAACGTCTCAACCGCCGCCTCGCCGTGGTCGACGATGCGAACCTCGAACGCGCGCGGACGGCCAGCCGCCGCACGGCCGAGAAAGTAGCCCGCCAGCGGCTATTCAATATCTACGAACTCCCGCTCGAGCGGGATGCCGGCGTCGAGGAC
The DNA here is from genome assembly GCA_022826125.1 of Defluviicoccus sp. Lineage (GTDB taxonomy): Bacteria > Pseudomonadota > Alphaproteobacteria > MPNO01 > MPNO01 > MPNO01. The sequence continues at coordinate 17,253 of JAJDVM010000048.1, read as the reverse complement.
ACGGCTCTGGCGGATGCCCTGCGGGTCATCGGCCAACACGAAGGGATCGATTTCAGGATTCCGGCGCGCTCCGGGCCTTCCGACGCTCCGATCGGGCTGGTGGACATTCTCGATGCGTCGGGCGTGCGCGCCCGGCGCGTGCGCTTCAAGGAAGAGGGCGAGTGGTGGCGCGGCGACAGCAACGCGCTGCTGGCATTCCGCGCGGAGGACGGCCGGCCGGTGGCGCTGCTGCCGGGAACGTTCGGGCGCTACCGCGAAATCGACCCGGTCAGCAAGCGCAGCGTGCGGATGACTGCGGATCGCGCCGGCACGCTGGGGGACGAAGCCTGGATGTTCTATCGGCCGTTGCCGTCGGGCAACGTGAAGCCGGCGGACCTCTTGCGACTCGCCCTGCATGGATCGGCCGGGGATCTGGCGCGTCTGGTGATTGCCGGGCTTCCGGGCGGCCTGATCAAACTGCTGCCGGCGCTTGCGCTCGGGTTCGTCGCCAATCACGTCACGGAGGGCGGTAGCGCGGGAGCGATCTACGCCGCGGCCGTGGCGGTGGCGGCCTTCGGCGTGCTCGGCGGCATGCTGCACCTGCTGCAAAGCACGGCGATGATGCGGCTCGAGGGGCGCTCCGCGTCGCGGGTCGAAGCCGCCGTCTGGGACCGCCTCATGCGCCTCCCGCCGAGCGTCCTGCACCGCCATCCGGCGGGCGATCTGGCCATGTCGGGAATGACGTTCCAGAATATTCGCGACGGTTCGCAGGGGGTCGTCGCCGACAGCCTGCTCTCGATCCTTTTTCTGCTTCCGGTCTTCGGCGTCATCTTCTTCTACGACGCCACCCTCGGGCTCGTCGCCCTCGCATTCAGCCTGGCCTCCTTGCTGGTCACCGTGGTCTTCGGGTTGGGCCAGATCTCGCCGTACGGGCGGATGATCGGCGCGGCACGGCGCGTGGCTGGCCGGCTGTTCCAGATCGTCGGCGGCATTGCCAAGCTGCGCGTCGACAACGCCGAAGGGTCGGCGTTCGCCATCTGGGCGCAGGACTATCGCGAGCAGAAGCGCGCGGAGCTGGAACTCGGCGCGCTGGAGGGACATTCGCGCGCATTCGGCGCCGCGCTCCCGTTTCTCGCCGGCGGGGTGCTGATCTTCGCGGTGATGGAGGCGGGCGACCGCACCGCGCCGGTGGGCGACTTTCTCGTCGTCTACACCATCTTCATCGCTTTCCAGTCCGCCGTCGCCCGGCTCGGCGAGTCCTTCGGCGCCATCGCCGCCACGCTGCCGGCGTTCGATCAGATGCGCCCGCTGCTCGCCGCAATCCCGGAAACAGAGGCCGAGGGAGAGCCGGTCGATTTTCTCGGCGGCGACATTCTCTTCGACCACGTTTCGTTCCGCTACGACCCCGAGGGCCCGTTGATCCTCGACGACGTCACGATCCGCGCCCGTCCCGGCGAGTTCGTCGCGATCGCCGGCGAGTCCGGCGCCGGCAAGAGCACGCTCTTCCGGCTCGCGCTCGGAATCGACCGGCCGACCGCTGGCGCGGTCTATTACGACGGGCGCGATCTCAGGCACATGAACCTGAAGCAGGTGCGCCGGAGAATCGGCGCCGTACCGCAATCGATCGGGCTCCATCCCCTGGACCTCTGGGACAATCTGGTCAGTCACCACGATGACATAACGACCGAGGAAGTATGGTCGGCGGTCCGGATCGCCGAAGTCGAAGACCAGATCAAGAGCATGCCCATGGGCATGATGACCATGGTTGGCACCAGCGGAGCTCTCGTATCGGGCGGCGAGAGTCAGCGGGTCACGATCGCCCGTTCGGTGATCGGCAGCCCGCGGATCATGCTGTTCGACGAGGCGACCAACTGGCTGGACAACGAAAGCCAGGCCGGGGTCATGCGGAACCTCACCGCCCTGACCTCCACCCGGGTCGTCATCGCCCACCGTCTGTCCACGCTGGAACAGGCCGACCGCATCTACGTGTTGCAGGCCGGAAAAGTGGTCCAAAGCGGCTCTTTTGGCGAACTCATGGAAGTCGAGGGGGTATTCCGCGAACTGGTCAAGAGGCAGATCGCTTGATCCGGGCAGCGGGAGAGAATTTTCCGAAGCGTTTCGCCGAGCGGGTACTGTCGGCCCGCTGGCTGGTCATCGCGATCACGCTGATCGCGGTCGCGGGCGCTTCGAGCGGCATCGCCCTGCTCCAGTTCTCGGCCAGCTACCGCATCTTCTTCGACGACGACAATCCACAGCTCCTGGCGCTGGAAGCGCTGGAGAACACCTACGGGAAGAACGAGAACCTGGTCTTCCTGATCGTTCCCGACGACGGCGACGCCACGTCGCAAAGCGCGCTCTCGGCTGCGGTCTGGCTCACGGAAGCCGCCTGGAAGACGCCCTATTCGAGGCGCGTCGACTCGCTCGCCAATTTCCAGCACACGACCGCCGACGGCGACGATCTGTATGTGCGGGATCTTGTCGACCCGGAGGAGCTGGGCCGGGCCGAGGCGCGGGCGCAAATCCGTTCCATCGCTTCGACCGACCCGCGTATCGCGGGCAGCATCCTTTCCCGGAAAGGCGATGTCGGCGTCGTCAACGTCACCGTCGAACTGCCGGAGGAGGGCCTGCTGGAGGCGGTGGCCGAGGTCGCCGAATTCGCCAGGTCGGTCGCCGCGCAGGCGGAAGAACGATTTCCCGACATCGATCTTCGTATCGTCGGGACGGTGATGATCAATCAGACCTTCGTGGAAGCCTCGATCGAGAGCCAGATGGTCTTCCTGCCCGCGAGCCTTCTGCTCATGGCCCTGATCCTCGGCGTGCTCACCCGGAGCTGGGCGGGCGTGGCGGCCACCGGGATCGTCATCGTCTTCTCCATTCTCGCGTCGTTGGGCCTGGGTGTATGGGCGGGGCTGCCCTTTTCCCCGCCCGTCTCCCCGGCGCCGACGATCGTGCTGATGATCGTGGTGGCGAACTGCGTCCACCTGCTGGTCGCATTGCAGCAACGTCTGCGGGCCGGCGATTCCAGGCACGACGCCATCGTCGAGGCCCTCAGGCTCAACCTGCACCCGGTGTTTCTAGCGAGCCTCACCACGGCGCTCGGTTTCCTGAGCATGAACTTTTCCGAAGTGCCGCCCTACCGTCACCTCGGCAACTTCGTCGCTCTCGGTATCGTCGCCTCCTTCCTGCTTTCCGTCACCTTTATGCCGGCTCTGCTTTCGCTCCTCCCGATTCGCGCCCGGAAGGAGCGGCGGTTCCGCGGGCCCCGGATGAGCGCCCTGGCGGACTTCGTGCTGCGCCACAGGAAGCCGATATTCTGGGGATGGCTGGTGATCGTGCCCCTGATGATGGTCGCCATCCCGCGCAACGAGCTCAACGACGTTCTGGTTCACTTCTTCGACGAGAGCGTCGAATTCCGGCAGGACACGGATTTCATGGATGAGCGCTTGAGCGGCAACACGCTGCTCGAATACTCGCTGCAGGCATCCGTGGAGGGCGGGGTTACCGATCCCCGTTTTCTCACCGAGGTTTCGAAATTCGCCGACTGGTACCGCGAGCAACCTCCCGTGCGCCATGTTGCGGTCATTACCGATACGTTCCGGCAACTCAACAAGAGCATGCGGGGCGACGACCCGGCCGCCTACCGGATACCGGAAAGCAGGGAACTGGCGGCGCAATATCTGCTGCTTTACGAGCTCTCCCTGCCGCAGGGTCTCAACCTGAACAATCAGATCGACCGATCGAGATCGGCCACGCGGGTGACGATATCGGCGGAGACGCTTTATTCGCAGGAGCTGCTCGAACTGAACGCGCGCGCCGAGGCCTGGCTGAGCGAAAACGCGCCGCACGTGGCCGGCGTCAACAGCACCGGCCCCGCCGCGCTGTTCGCTTATATCGGGCAGCGCAACATACGCGCCATGCTGGTCGGGACGATGGTCGTGCTGCTGGCGATATCCGCCATTCTCCTCTTCGCCCTGCGCTCGCTGCGGCTCGGGCTGATAAGCATCGTTCCCAATCTGGTCCCCGCCGTGCTGGGCTTCGGCGTCTGGGGCCTGACGGTAGGACAGGTGAGCTTGTCGCTGTCCGTCGTCGTGGCGATGACCATAGGGATCGTCGTGGACGACACGGTGCATTTCCTCAGCAAATACCGCCGCGCGCGGCGCGAATACGGCCAGAGCCCCGACGAAGCGGTGCACTACGCCTTCGACACGGCGGGGCTCGCCCTGTTCACGACGACGGTCGTGCTGGTCGCCGGGTTCCTGATATTCGTCTTTTCTCCGTTCGTTCCCACCGCGCAGGTCGGCGTTCTCACCGCGACGATCATCGCCTTTGCGCTTATCGCCGACCTGACGCTCCTGCCAGCGCTGTTGACGGCGGTGGACCGGTGTTCCGGGGAGCGGGACGCGCCCGATCCCTGATCCACCGTCTTCCCGGGTTCCTCCGCGGGAAACCCGAAACGCCCGCGCCCTTCCGACGGGGGAAGCCGAATGAGATTTTCTTTGCCTTCTCTTAATTTGAGGTGAAAGATTTTATCTGTCGCGGCCGAAAACTCATATAAATTCCTAAGTTCTACCCTTAGTCGAATGAGTTTTTCTTTGTCCTTTTGAGTCTTGACCCCGCAACATGGCGGCACTACGGTCGTCGACCGATATTCTGAAGTCGATCGTCCGACGAACGAAGGAGAATCGCTATGCGAAGCGGCGACGAAATGCTTCAGCAGATTGTCGAGAAATCCGCCCTCGACACGGATTTCAGACGACAGCTGCTCGCCGACCCGAAGACCACCATCAGCGAGGAATTGGGCATTACCATTCCCGATTCGATGACCATCAAGGTCCACGAGAGCGACATGCAGACGGTGCATCTCGCCCTGCCGCCGGACCCGAACATTACCGAGGAGCAGCTCGAAGCCATCTCGGCCGGCCTTTGCTGCTGCTGGTAACGCTGATCGTCGGCCGGCAGCCGGCAAAGACGGGGAACGATCCGAAGCCGCATTAGATGGCGGTTTTTGCTCGCGCCCGCCTCGGACCGGGGGCGGGCGTGGCGCCGTCTGACCGTCAGTATCCGATTTTAAGAGGGCACCGCTCCGGAAAGCACCATGAACACATAGGCCTTCGCTTCTCGAAGCCGGTTCCCCGATACGACCAGTTTTATGTGGTGTATCCCGCGCAGCAAAATATAACGCCCCGACTTCGCAAAAAGCGCCGTCGGCTTCGACACCCAGCCGGCAAGCGCCGCAAGCTTCTCCGGAACGACGATATCTTCCTGGCTCAAGGCTTCCAGGAACGGATCCCAATCGGTCAGGCCGTCGAGCCAATAGCGCGAATCTTTCGTGTACCTCTGCTTGACGATCAGCGTAAGACCGAGCGTCGGGCCGAGACCGTCTTCCCGCACGTCGATATTCGCTCCTGTCCGGACGATATTCGCGCGTTCCCTGAAGCGCGCGATTACGGACTCGACGGCCGAAATCCGGCCCGGCCAACCTGCGTTTTCAAGATAGGAACATATTTCCGGCTGCGATTTGAAGCCCATTATCGCGAGGCGGATCGCTCGTGAACGAGACGGGAATATACCGAACGAATCCATGCGGGTATCCGCCGGCTGCGCCAGATAAACGCGCTCGACGTTCTCCCGCTCGGCATCGCTCATTTTCCAACCTACGCTTGAAACGAGCGCATCGACCACCGTGACGACGTCATCCACCTGACCGCCGGCGCCGATTATCGGGCGTTCGCCCGGCCGCAGGAACAATGCCGGAAACGAACCCTCGCCGTCCCGTCCCGAGCCGATGTCGTATTCCAGCATCAGCTTGCGCCCGACGATTTCTCTCAAGGACGAATCTTCGGCGTCGATTTGCCGGAACAGCCCTGCGATCGCCCTCGCGGTTCCATCCGTCTCGTCGGTTCGTGCGCGCTCCTCGAAAAACGCCGCCGTTCTGGTTCCGCTCGCGAGCGACGCGCCGAAATCCGCCTCCGGCCTGCGCGCGTGCAGCGGCAGCTCGAAGCCGAACGGAAGGGCGGCCATGGTGACCGGAAGGTTTCGGGCGCATTCGAGGACGCGCTCCCATTCCGGTTCTCCGATGAGCACCGGCGAAATCCGGCTGCGGAAATGCCCGAGCAACTCGCCCATGCTGCCGCCCTCCTCGGCGAGGCGGTCCTGGGTGAGCGTGATTGCCTCGTCAATATCCATGTCCGTCCTCAAGCGATCACGGGCGCGGGATTCAAGTCGGCCTCGGCGAGAGGACGCGGACGGAACCCCATGCTCACGGGCGCGTCGTACAGGCGTCCGGGCGCGAAACGTGCCCAGAAATGGCGCATGCCGGGCACGATGACCCGCGCAACCGGCATGCCGATGTCGGGCCGGGTCTGATCCAGCACCAGGAATTCCATGCCCTTCGCCTCGACGAGCGCGCGGCAATATTCGACGTCCTCGCGCGTATCCGCCGACTCGGTGTCCGGGTAGTGCGAAGCCTTGCGGAGCGGTGCGCCTTCCGCGGGCGCCAGCCACGAACAATCGGCCAGTCGCGCGGTCTTCCACCACCGAAGCGCCAGCGGATCGTCGATCGTCGGGCGGCCGTCCTGCTTTCCGGGACGGGGCAGCCAGGTAAGGCACTGGTTCAACTCGCAGATCGCTCGCAGAGCCGCGATGCGCGGATCGGCGTGGGCGCCGGCACCATAAATGATGTCCTCGGTCCGGGCATCCGGCCGCCGCGAGAGCGCGACGAAGGCGGGAATGCCCATATCGGAAGTGACGTCGAGTATCCACAGATCCCGTTCGCGGCGCGCGTAATAGTCATGGGCCGCGGCGAGATATTCGTCGTCGAAGCTGGAAAGATCGACCGCCGGCACACGCAGCCGGTTATACCACCAGATGGCGAACGCATCGCGCTCGGCCAGCTCGTAGAAGCCCTGCAGGATGGCTTCTTCCAGGGTGTTGCCCGCGGCGCAGCCGTTGGAATCGGCGATCGGGTCCGCCGGGCCGCGCTCCTCGGCCGGCACTGTGTAGAGCATCGATGTCGGCAGATAGCGATGCCGCTCTTGCGTAAGCGACCAAACGGGCGTCCAGCTGATCTCGGCATCGGGATCGAAACGGGGCGGGACGATGTTGTAGGGGTGGCCCTCCGCGTTGATGCTTTTCGCGTTGTCGAGCTGGTTGTCGCTGAACAGCTGTACGTCGTTGGGATGGATCGCCTCTTCCTCGCCGGCGAACGCGCCGAGGCGCCCGCGGATACGGATTTCGTCTCCATGAAAGGCGCCCGAATAGCGCTCGATCGCTTCGCAGAGGGCGCTGACCTCGGATTGCTCCCGCGTGCTGCCCTTGCCGGCACTCTTGCTGCGCAGGCTGCGCCGGAGCGAGCTCAGGCTTCGGCTTCTCATGCCGAGATTGCTCCCTGCCCAGTAGACGTGCAGCCAGGGATCGGTCTCGTCGGTGGTGCGCGACAGCCAGGTCACGACACCGCCGATCGGGCTCACCAGATGGCGGTACTTCGCCAGGGTCACGTCGGGCGCCATGCTGCGCGCGCCGCCGCTGTTGCGATGAGCCTTGAGGCTCGATTCCAGACGCAGCGGAACCGGCGGCCGATCAGCCCGATGCAACGCTTCGTCGCCGCAGGCCGGGCACTGCGGCCGGCGCACGATCCGATGCTGCGAGCTCGCGAACGTGCCGACATCCATCGCGATCGCCCGCTCGTCGATCGGCGCCGCCCGATCCAGCACCAGCCATTTCACGATCTCCGCCGCGATCAACCCGTAGAGCGATTCCAGCACCGCCGGCTCCGCCGCGAACGGCTTGAAGGCGGCCTCCTCGCCGGCAACGTTGCGCAGAAAGGCGTGGACTTCCCGATGGCCGCGCAAGCGCGAAGCGAGGCATTCCCAGCACGGTCCTTCCCTGTCCGCGCGAAAGACCGGGCCGAACAGCGCCTCCATCCCGCGCGGCCGCACCAGCGTCCACGGCGCGCCCGTATCGAGCTGACGCCGGTTCGCCTCCGCAAGCCGCGCGTCGAGATAATCGTCGCAGACGATGACGGTCAGCCCGGGATCGCGGGCGTCCACGACGGTGCCGCTCTTTTCCAGGTGCCCGGTCAACCGACCGTCGTCGCCTTCGACTGCGACGGACGTTTCCGACAGACGCCGTTCGACCCAGCGCGGCGATGCACCGAGCGACGACCAGTAGGCCGCCCGGTGCCGGTCCATGCCATGATCGGCGGAGACCACATAGCCCTTCGCGGAAAGCGAAACGATGGCCGCGAGAACATCGGCGGCGGCATGGGTGCCCTCGAGAGCCGCGACGATCTCGTCTTGCGGGTGCCCGCCGTCGAGCAACGGCAGCAGATCGGGGTACAACTCCCCGTGCAGCAGGGTATTGAACGACTCGGAAACCAGCAGCGTCTGTCGTTCGCCGATATCGTGGAATTGCAGGTGCGGAGCGAGCGCGGGCAGCGTGACGAGGCCCCGGTCCGCGGCAGTCGTCCTGCGCAATATCCCTTGCCGGGGGTTCGTGTCCGTTTGCTCTGGCATCGGGGGTCTCCGCGCCCGATCGGCCGGCACGCTTACGCGCGCGAAAGAAGCGCGTCGACCCCGGCGGCGGCGCTGGATGCGGTTTCGGCGACCGCCGACGTCAGCGCGTCGTAGTCCTCGTACCCGCACGCGTTCGCAACGAGAGACTTGACCTTCGGCCCCGCCGCATCCGCGTCGAATCCTTCCTCGCCGACGAGACGCATGACGCCCTGCAAGTCCCGCCACATGGCGGAGGCCCGGGCCAGCGGTTCGACGCCCGCCGCATCGAACACGGCGGCGGCGGTCGGAGCCGGATCGTCGTGGCCGATCGCGGCGTCGGTCAACTGCAGGAAGCGCGCGGCCCGCTCGACGTCCTCCAGCCCGCCGCGCATCCGGGCGTAAGCGGAGACGCCCGTTTCGGGGGGATCTTCCGGCGGCTCGCGCAGCCGGGCGATCCGGGCCTCGCTCTCGCCAAATCGGGTCAGAACGTCGCGCCGCGCCGCGTCGAAGCGTCGGCCGATTCCGGAGTCGCCGTACTCGAACGCGCAGCGCGTTCTGGCAAGGGCGGGCACAAGGCTCTCGCCGCGCTCGGCCAGCTCGGAAAGTGGCAGCGAGAGAAGGGATTTCGAGTCGCGCGGCACCGGAGAGACCAGGAGACTGTCCCGCGCCAGATCGGTCAGGGTCTCCCGGAAACGCCTGCACAGACGCTCGATTTCGCCGGACCGCCAGCCGTCGTGCACGAACAGTATCTCGATCGCGACGCTCGGATAGACCTCCTGGCTGGCGAGATCGCCCAGAAATACGGCGGCGATCCCGCCGGCGCGCGCCGGCCCGACCCGGTCGACAAAATCGGCGACAACGGCGGCGACAACGGCCGAAATCGACGCTTCGGCGAGATTGGAGAGAGCGGTCGTCGCCTCGGCCGGAGACAGGTTTCCGCGCACGACGTGCATGCCGATCTGGAACGCCTTGTCGTTCGACCAGTTCCGCACGATTTCGGCGGTCTCGCCCGCATCGACCGCCGGCAATTCGTCGATCAGGTCCTTCATTTCCCGAACGCCCATTTCGTGCGTCCAGTAGAGTCTCGCGAGCCCGCGCCGCGCGATCGCTTCGGACTCCCGATCCGGCCCGAATCCCTCCGGGAGGTCGAGATCGGTGAATTCCCGATCCTGCAGGCTGTCGAGAAGCTCGGAATTGCGTTCGATCCGTTCGGCGAGCCGCGGGGCCGCGCCGAAGATTTCGACTATGGCCTCGAAGGCATCGGGCCGCGTGGCGGAAATCGGGCTGTCATAGGCGCTCCAGTCGTCGATCTCCGGATAAAAGCGCTCGCGCCATTGATCCACCAGCGGATCCATCTTCGCGAACCAGCGCCTGGGCCTGAGCACGATGTTCATCATGTCGGCGTAGGTTCCCGGGAGTTCCGGCGATTCGTCGGCGCCGCGAACCTGGAGCAGCGGATAGTGGCGGGACGCCGCCGCGTGATGATCCGCGTGCCGCTGCATGTTGAAGAACATCCAGTTGCTGAATTTCCAGTCCGCGCTCCAGGAATGGCGCGGCATCACCTTTTCCCATCGCCCGTTCGGCAGGCGGACCCGGCGGAGACCGTAATGTTGAAAATAGTTGCTTATCTTCATCGAAAAAACGCAGCACAGGCCGAGGAAGGCAAAGACCGGAACCGCCCAAAGTCCGTTCATCCAGTACACGAGCGCGTACCAGAACGCCACGGCGATGCCGTACCGCCAGAACGGATTGCTGTAATGCCACAGCGGCAGACGGCGCCGCGCCAGCCGTTCGCGAACCACCTTCCATGAATTGGTGAGGTTGCTTGCGACTTCCCTCGGGAAATACCGCCAGAAACTCTCTCCTTTCGGAGCCGATCCCACGTCGTGCGGAGTGCCGACCCTGGCATGGTGGATATAGACATGCTCGGTGGCGTATTGCGGATAGGAAGCCGACGACAGCAGGAACTCTCCGAGCCACCTTTCCCAGACCGAGCGCCGATGAACCAGCTCGTGACCGACCACGAAAACGGCCTGCGCTTCCATGGTCAACACGATCGCCAGCAGCGCGCATTCCCAGATTGCGAACCGATCGGCGACAAGGATCTGCCACATGCCGAAAACCAGCGTCGGCGGCCATAGAAACGCCCAGATCCAGACCGGCAGATTGTGCAGGACCAGGCGGCGTTCGGGCGTTTTCGCCAGGTCCATGTTGCGCCCGTCGACTCCCAGCGCCCGGTCGAGCGGCCCCGCGACGCTCATGAAGACGAATGGCGGCAATAACCACCAGCCGCCATAAATCGCGGCGGCGACGATCAACGGAAAAATACCCAGGGGCAGATAGTGCGGAAGGGCGTTAAGGACGGACGGCTCGATGCGCTGCGCGACGTCGGTCTCGTTCGAGCCCAAGCCGCCGCCTACGGCTGTATCTTGCGGCATGGCAGCTTCCCCGACGGGCTATCGGTCCCTTATGCGGAGGTTCATGGTATCACCGGATACGGTAACCCGCAATTTCTTCACGTCCCCAGGACTTCGACGAGCCGCTCCAGGGCTTCGATGCAAAACGCGGAGGTCACGGCTTCCGAACCGTGCCCTATCCGGCCTATCGCGCCCCATTTCAGCGATTGGTCGCCAAAGGCGAGGAGCTCGGGCCAGCTACCGTCCTCGCGTTGCGAACTTAAGAAATTCTCCACCAGGCGTTTAGCGTCGATGCTTTCGAGACTGCCGATATTGTAAAGAGCGGCCACCGCCTGCGCGGTTTGCAGGATGTTGCCGAATTCGCCCTCCTCGTTGCACAGGCCGAGAACACGTTCCGCGATTATCGGGCGCAGCCGGTCGAGGGCCGGCCGCACGCGAGTCATCGCGCGGGTCGTCGCGTAGTAGATCGTGACCGTATCGGGATACCATTTCGACGAATCCTCGACGCTGCCTTCGGCGATCAGCGCTTCCAGCCATCGTTGGGCATCCTCGGTTTCGGGGCGGTCGCCGAGATAGGCGATCACGTTCGCATTGACGACGGGGTCGGCCTCGATACGAAACGGCGCGGCAACGTCCGGCTCGTCCGCCGTCAGCACCCAGGTCGTAAAACGACCTTCCTCGTCGCGGTTCGCCAATATGTACGGAACGTTTCTCCCCAGGAAAATCCAGGGATGGTTGCCAATTACGAGCGAGCAGAGTGCGGTACTGTCGAGATCCCGGGGCAGGTGGCGGTAGTAGCGCCACAATCCGGGATATTCGGCGGTATCGACGAGATAGTTGCGGGCAGCTGCGCACAGGTCCCGGGCCCGCGGTTCGTCGCAGCATTCCAGAGCAAGTACGCAGAAAGCCGACACGAAGGGCGGTCTCTCGAAATGCCGCGGGATGTCGGGATCGGCGATATTGAACCGGATGCAGTGCCAGGCCCCGTTTTCGTCGATGGCGGTTTCCAGGAAAGCGAGACCGCGTCGGATGCTTTCCCGGCCCGCTCTTGCCAGCGCTGCGGGAGTGGCGGCCGTCGCCGGGGCTCGCTCGCGTTCGAGAACGGCGGGACGAGCGGGCGGCGCGGGGTCGTGGAGCGTCTTGCGAAGAAACTCGAGCGATGCCGCACCGGCCCTGGCCTCCTTTCTCTCGGTCTCGCTGAGTTTGCTACGTGGCGGAAGCACCAGATGTGTCGCGCTGTCGGATTCCTCGTGCACGTGAATCTCGTGGCCTTCGGCCAGCGTCACGCCGAATTCCCTTTCCACGGTTTCCCTGGGGTTCGCCAGCAGGCGTTCGCGAAAGTCATCGTCTTCACCGGCTTTCGACAGGAGGCGATCCGCCGCTTCAACGGGTTTCTTCATCGAAGGCCTCCCAAGTTCCCGTCCCGGAATACCGTCGGACTCGATCGCGTCGGACAGATAATTTCCGCCGTCGCGGCGTCGGCGGGAGGCCCGAGCCGCGCGCCCGGGTTTTCGGCTACCAGAGTTTCTCCGTCGCCAGCCGTGCGCCTTCGGCCATCGCCTCGAACTTGGCCCAGATCACCGTCGGATGGACCTCGGTGTGGTAGCAGGCCTGCGACGAGAACCCGCAATCGCCGCCGGCCAGCACGTTCTCCCGCCCGACCCGCTCGGCGTAGCGCACCAGCCGTTCGGCGATCAGCTCCGGATGCTCGACGATGTTGCTCGCATGCGTGATGACACCCGGGATCAGCGCCTTGCCGTCGGCGAGCTCGATGTCCTCCCAGATGTGATATTCGTGCTCGTGCCGCGCGTTCGCCGCCTCGAACGAATAGCTGCCCGCCTCGATGTCGAGCATGTACCGGCACACCTCGTCCATCGGCGCTTCGTAGATCCTCGGACCCTCGTTGATGCCGTAGCAGGTGTGATAGCGGACCCTGTCCTCGGGGATGCCGCGCAGCGCGTGGTTGAGCGCCTCGACATAGAGCCGGCACTTGCGGTCCTTGCCCGCGTCGCCGAGCGCGGGATCGACCAGGATGTCGCAGAGAAACGGGTCGTCGATCTGCAACAGGAAACCGGCATCGACGATGGCGAGATACTCGGTCCGGAGCGCCTCGGCGACCGCCCCGGCATATTCCTCCTCGGTGTTGTAATAGGCGTTGTAGCCGACGCCCGCGGGCGAGACCGCGGGCACGAACGCGTCGTGGCAGGAGACATCGGCAACGGCGGCCTTCAGATTGTCGAGGTCGCGGGCAAGCACCGCCTCGCCCTTGTAGGACACCGGCCCCACGCAATACATGGGAGCCATCTTCACGATCGCGCCGCCCATCATCACACGGGCGAAATACTCCGCGTAATATTCCGGGAACGCGGCCGTCTCGGCCGCGAACAGATTGTATTTCTCGTCGCGGCGCGGCTCGAAACCCTCGATCCGATCCTCGATATAGGCGAAGAAGCCGGTCTTCGACATCTCGCCGTCGGCCACCACGTCGATGCCGAGATCGGCCTGACGCCGGACGATCTCGCGAACGCCTTCGCCGATCTTCCGCTCGTAGTCGGCCTCGTCGTAAGGCTCGCCCTCGTGCTTTGCCTTCATCGCATCGAGCACCTCGACGGTGCGCGGCAGGCTGCCGACATGGGTGGTCAGAATGCGGTCCTTGTGTCCCTGCATGGGGCGTGCCCTCCGGTCCGTTATTCCCCGCTCGCGGGATTGTACGCGCAAACCGCAGCGCCGTTATACCCGCCCCGGCGTGCGCCTATGCGGATTCGTCCGTGCCGGGCTTGCGCGTGGACACTGTAACGCCGCCGACGATCAGCGCCACGCCGATCAGGTGAAAAGCGCTCAGCGTCTCGCCAAGGAAGGGCACGCTGATCGCCGCGGAGAACACGGGCACCAGGTACATGTAGAACCCCGCCCGGGACGGGCCGAGCCGGACGATGGCGACGTTCCAGCCGAGGATCGCGACGACCGAGGGGAAAAAGGCGACGAACACCAGCGAGACGACCGCTTTCGTGCTGAGGGGAGGCAGTCCCTCCTGGGCCAGCTCGAAGGCGAAGAACGGTACGTGGCACATCGCCCCGACCGCGCAGACCATCGTCAGAAGAGTGAGGGTATGCACCTCCTTCGGCATCAGCCGCGCGGCGACGCCGTAACCCGCGAGGCAGAGGTTGCACAGAAGCAGCACCGCGTCGCCGCGGTTGAAGGCGAGGTCGAGGAGGATCGCGGGGTCGCCGCGCGAGATCATGTAGAGAAGCCCCACGACGGCGAGGACCACGCCGAAGAGCTGCCGGCGGGTAACCCTGTCGCCGAGGACGATCCAGGCGAGAACCACGATCAGCACCGGCAGCGAGGTCTGGATCACGCCGCCGTTGATCGCGGTCGTGTAGTTGAGCGCGACATAGGTGATCCCGGCGCCCATCAGAGGCATCAGGAAACCCAAGAGACAGAGCAGCTTCCAGTGCCGTTGGAGCAGAAGGAGGTCGCGGCGGATCAGGTGCCAGGCAAACGGCAGGAGGACCAGCGCGCCCACCGTCCAGCGGGTGAAGCCGAGCGTATACGGCGCGACCTCGCCCGCCGCCCATCGCCCGATCACGTAGTTGAGCGCGAAGATCAGCGCGGCCTGCGCCATCAGCACATGGGCCACGCCGTCGCCGGCAAGAAACGAGCTCTTGGGGCGGTCGGTCACGCCGGCTGCAGCGCCGGCTCTCTCCTCCGGTCCTCGGGCACGAAGAGGGACAGGCAGCCGGCCAGCGCGACCGCCAGCGCCGCGACGATCCAGAGCTCGTCATAGCGCGCCCACAACGAATAGAACGCGCCGCCGAGATAGGCGCCGACCGCCGCGCCCAGCCAGTGGCCGCCGAAGATCAGGCCCATCGCGAGGCCGATCACGCCGACCCCCATGCGGCTGGCGATGATGTGGGCGATGACCGGCATCGCGGCGAAGTTGAGGAAGCCGTAGAGCGCGGCGAAGACGAACAGGAGCGGCAGGCTGCCGGCGATCTGGGTCAGCAATACGAACAGCGCCACGCGGGTGAAATAGACCGAGGCCAGCAGTCGCGGCCGGTGCAGCTTGTCCGACAGAAAGCCGAACAGGACCACTCCGATCATGTTCATCCCGCCATGCACCCCGTAGGCGGTCGCCCCTTCGATGGGCGCGAAGCCGCAGAATTCGGCATAGGGCAGGAGATGGACCTCGATCACGCCCGCCGTGCTGAAGCCGCAGATCAGGAAACCGATGGCGAGCAGCCAGAAGGTTCCGCTCGACAGCACATAGCGGAGGCGCTCGCCGAGCGGCGCGAGAGTCTGGTCGTCAAGCTCCTCGGAAACCTGCGGGGGGCGCCGCAGCGCGAGCCAGGCGATCGCCGCGACGGCGAGCGTCACCACGCCGAGCGCGGTGTAGGTGCCGCGCCAACCGAGGGCGACGACCAGGGCCCCGAGCACCGGCAGCGCGACGAGCTGGCCGCCGGTCGCCCCGGAAAATCCGATGCCGCTCGCCAGACCCCGCCCGTGGGCGAAATACCGGGCGACGGCGGCGGAAACCATCGGCATCGCGATCGCGCCCGAGCCGATCCCGATCAGCCCGCCATAGAACGCGATCAGTTGCCAGTCCCTGGTCGCCGCCGATGTCGCGAGGATGCCGACGGCAACGCAAAACAGGCCGCCGGCGCAGACGATTCGGGGGCCGAAGCGGTCGATCAGGTTCCCCGCGAAGGGCGAAACGATCGCCATGAGGAAGAGGCCGAGGGCGCCGGCGTTGGACGCGAGGTCGCGTCCCCATCCGGGCTCGACCTCCCAGAAGGTCATCATCAACCCGATCGAGCTGCGGGTCGCATAGACGGCCATCAGCGCGGCGAAACATATCGCCACGACCAGCCAGCCGAACGGGTTGCCGCGGAGGGCGTCCGCGATCACGCCGGGGACTCCGCCCGGGCGCCCCGGCGAAGATCCGTCCCTACATCGATTGGAAGCACTTCAGCACCGCCGCACGCGACGCCGTCGCCGCGGCGGCCTGATAGCCCTCCTTGTAGGGCATGGCGAAGTTGTGGGTCGCGCCGGGGTGGACGACGATCTCGGCGTTGTCGCGGCCGGCATACGCTTCCCGGATGGCGGCCACCTCGTCCATCGGCACCACCGGATCCTCGTCGCCGAAATGGAAGCTGACGGGGCACGCGATCTTCGGCGTTTCGTCCAGTGCCTCGCCGATCCTCGTGCCGTGGAACGAACCGGCGGCGTCGATCCCGAGCCGCGCCGCGCCGAGATGGGCGTAGAGGCCGCCGAAACAGAAGCCCAGCATCGCGACCTTGCCGTTGCATCGCGGCCTCGCCCTGAGGTCCTTGACCAGATCCTCGATGTCGAGCATCCCCTGTTCCTGGTCGAACGCGCCGTAGCGCGCGAAGGCCTTTTCCATGTCGGCGGTCGGGCCCGGCATCACCCGCCAGAAAATGTCCGGCACCGAGACCAGGAACCCGTCCTTCGCCCAGGCGTCGGAGAGCTCCTTCATCTCGTCGTCGATCCCGAAGATCGCCGTGATCAGCAACAGACCCGGCGCCTGACCGCCGCCGTCGGGCTCGGCCAGATATCCGTCGAAGGTCTCCCCGTTGCGGGTCGTGTAGGCGATGTCCTTGCCTGCCATGGCGCTCTCCTTGTGTCGGTCGATTCCGATGTGGCTAGCCGTCCTCGGCCAGACGGATCCCGGTGAACGGCCAGCGCTGATGGGGGTAGAAGAAATTGCGGTAGGTGGCGCGGATGTGCCCGGGCGGGGTCGCGCAGCATCCGCCGCGAAGCACCATCTGGTTCGACATGAACTTGCCGTTGTATTCGCCGACCGCCCCCGGCGAGGTGCGGAAACCGGGATAGGCAACATAGGGGCTCGCGGTCCATTCCCATACGTCGCCGATCATCTGGCGCGTGGCGGACCGGCCGTTGCCGTTCGCCGCCGCGGGATGCAGGCGGTCGGCGGCCAACAGGTTGGCGTTCTCCTCGTCCACCCCGGGCGCCGCGGCCTCCCATTCGGCCTCGGTGGGCAGGCGCTTGCCGGCCCAGGTCGCGTAGGCGGCGGCCTCGTAATGGCTCACATGGCAGACCGGCGCGTCGTGGTCGAGCGGCACCTCGCCGGCGAGGGTGAACTCCGACCGCTCGCCGTCGGTCTCGCGCCAGTAAAGGGGCGCCTCCCACCCCTCGGCCTGCACCGTCGCCCAGCCGTCGGCGAGCCACAGCAGCGGGTCTCGGTATCCGCCGTCCTCGACGAAGGCGCGGTACTCGCCGTTGGTGACCGCGCGGTCGGCGAGACGAAAGTCCTCCAGCACGACGCGATGCCGCGGTCGCTCGTTGTCGAAGGCGAAGCCGGTGCCCTCGTCCCCGAGCCGGCC
>JAJDVM010000200.1 GCA_022826125.1 Defluviicoccus sp. | reverse complement strand
CCGCGCTACCGGGAGGCGGTCGACGCCGCGAGGGCGCTGTCCGGGCACGCGGATCTGCCGGAGAAGACGCAAAGGGCCGTCGATTCGTGGGTGAACCACGACGACCGGGCGGAGGCGCTGCGCGGCGCGATCCGCGACTGGCCGGAGCGGGCCGGGGCGCTGCTGGAGAACGTCCCCCCGCCGGAGGCGGCGCTCGATGAGTTGACGAAATGGCGCACCGACGCCGACACGCTGCTGGACGAGTCCCGCGACATGCGCGCCGGCATCGGCGACTATGCCGACCACATCGACATGATGCCCGAAGAGATGAAGGCGGTGGGGAAGGCGGCGCCCTTCCTCGACGCGGCGATCGTCGAGGCGGAGTATCGCGAGATGGGGCTGCTCATGGGCGAGGCGCGGGCGTTCGTCCGGCAGACCGGGGGCATGCTCTACGACGCGCCGGTTCATGGCGCGCTGATGGAGCGGGCGGGCTCGCTCGGCGCGAGGGAAGAGCTGCCCGAACGCGTGAGCGGGACGGTGAACGCCGTCGTCGCCCTCGACGCGCAATGCGCGAAGGAGCGGAAACGGGTGGGCGCGTTCGTCGACGCCGCCCGCGCGGTCGAGAGCGGACGCGACAATCTGGACGCCACCGCCCGGGATCGGCAAACCCCCGGATCGGGTCCGGGGCAGGCTCCGGCGGAACAATTGCCGGAATGGGAGGGCTGGGAGAAGAAGGCGCGCGCGGTCGCGGCCGAGGCCGAGGCGATTCGCGAGGAAATAACGCCCCTCCGGGTTGGCGCGCATCTCGCCTTCCTGGGCTTCGGGCGGGACGGGATCGCGGAGCGGAAGAAGGAGATCGAGGAGCGGATCGAGCGCGACGAACGCGCGCGCGAGCAGGCCGCGCGGCGGCGGCACGAACAGGAGCGGAGCGCCGAGCAGGCGCGCATCGCCGCCCAACGCGCCGCCGTGGAGCAGGCCGAGCGGGATGCCCGGGAGCGCAGGGAGAAGGAAATCGAGGCCGCGGCCGAGCGGGAAGCGCGCCACGAGGAGAAGACCCGGAACATGCTGGACGACCTCCGTGCCACGATGGATGCCGCCCGGGAACGCCTGGACCTGTCGTGGGAGATTCGCGACTGTCTCGCGGAACGCGAGGCCGGCGACAGGGAGCATTACGGGCTGTTCGTCCGCCGCGACGCGCACCGCGAGTGGATGTCCGGGGCGGAAGTCCTGATGGAGAAGGCGAACCGGCATCTGGAGGAGGCGGGGAAGCGCGACCCCGACCGGGAGGAGGACGGGGTAACGAAGACCCTGCGGGAGCGCGCGGCGGAGCTCGAAAAGACGCTGCGCGAGGACGCGGAGAAAATCCAGCGCATCGAGAACGAGCGCGCCCAGGAGCAATCGCAGCAGCAGGTCAGGAGCCAGGGACGCGGCTTCTCGATGTGATCCCGTCCGGTCTCCGGCCCCTCCGCGGCGCTCTTCCACCATCCCGCCGGTGGGCGGCGAAAATCAAAGCGTCAAGTTTACACTTTGATATTCTCGCATGCTTTCGACGTGTTGCGGAACGCGGAACCGCATCCCGAGCATCTTTGCGCCGCGGCGATGTCGGGACCGTCGCCGATTGCCAAATGTCGGGATCCGTGCGTCCGGTCACCGTTGTCGAGGATCGCCAACTTCATGGGTGTCCGCCCTGCGCCGGGGCGGTGCCCGCGGAAACACGCCGCGTCGACGTTTCACCCTCCCGGCGTAGCGAGGTCCTGCATGCGCCTGGCGTGTGCTTCCCTATTGCGCCGCCCGGAAATCGCGAGATCGACCATCGTTTCGCGGTGCCGACGGTCGCACCTGGCCGCCTGCTCGGCGCTCTGGCGGCCCCACTCGCGGATCTGGAGAATGACCGCGACCACCATGACGACATAGACTACGGCCAGCGCTCCCACCCCGATCATCGCGATCTGCCAGGTCATTGCGGGTTCGGGCGCCACAGTCCGGCCGGTCCGTTCGCATCGAGCAGCCGGCCGAGGTGCACGATCTTCGCTTCCGCATGCGCGAGCACCATCCGCACGTCATCGACCCTCATCGGAAGCCAGAGGTTCGAAATTTCTGGAACCGGCATGGCCAAGGTGCCCAGGCCGGGGGGTGACCCTCGCACCCTTTTGCCGCGTTGCCACGCAGCTCGTCCTTCGACCGGGCGGTCACTGGTTCGCCTCGGATGCATTCTCGCGCAGCTCCTCCGCGCTCCCCCGAAAATCGATGTCGGGAACGATCTGCTGCGGCTTGAACGTAACCCGGTGGTGGAACACGCTCACGTCCGCCGTCCGCAGCTGCTCGGCGAAATAGGTCACGTTGTCGGACAGTCCCAGGAAGTGCTTCTTGTACTCGTTCGGGCCGGACTTGCAGGTCACTTCCAGCTGAATCTGCTGGTCCTCGATGGAGCACCGGCCCTCGATGGTGAGCATGTAGGAATCGGTTATGCCGTTGTAGAAGACGATGCGGCGGTCGACTTCGAAATTGTCGGCCGCCTTCGAGAGGTTTCGCGACGCGATCTTCGCGTCGTCGTCGCATCCGGCAATCGTTCCCAGCCCGAGCGTCGCCGCAAGGACCAGCATCGAAGTTCTGGCCATCGGTTTGGTCATGTTCGCTTCCTTTCGGTATCCGGGAGACCGATGCGAGCCGGAGGCTCCACGG
>JAJDVM010000141.1 GCA_022826125.1 Defluviicoccus sp. | reverse complement strand
GGTTGGTCCTGGGCATTCCGTTCTCCCGGTTTCGGTTGCAACACTGGGCACGGACGGTTGCGCGATCCGTCCCGGAGTTGCACAATGTCGGGAGAGAAAAACGACCCTGTGTCAGATACTTAGCACCGAAGGTGCGCCGTCAGGTGTTCTCGTCCGCGGGTCCCATCGGTGCCAACGGAATCGTGCCGCGCGGTCCGGTCGTCGATCTCACCCGCCCGCACGACCGGGACCGGTTCGCCATCGCCGCGTGATTCGGGCGCGGGACAAACCTTCCAACCACGAGGAGAAGTCATGAAGCTCTACTACGCAAAGGGTACCTGCTCGTTCGCGCCGCATGTCGGGCTGCGCGAGGCCGGGCTGGATTTCGAGCTCGCGCCGGTCGATCTGCGCGAGAAGACGCTGGCCGACGGCAGCGACTATCTCGCCATCAACCCGCGCGGCTACGTGCCGCTGCTGGAGCGCGACGACGGCAGCAAGCTGTCGGAATGCGCGGTGATCCTGCAATGGGTCGGCGACCGGGCGCCCGAGGCCGGCCTGATCCCCGCGGCGGGGACCGACGAGCGCTACCGGGTGCAGGAATGGCTCAGCTTCGTTGGCGGAGAGCTGCACAAGGGCCTGCCGCCGATCTTCCTGCCCCACATCCCGGACGCCATGCGGCCCATCGCCCGGGCGCGGGTCGAGCTCAGGCTCAAATTCCTGGACGGGGCGCTGGCGGGCAGAGAATGGCTGACCGGCGACACGTTCACCGTCGCCGACGTCTATTGCGGCGCCATCCTCAACTGGACCAAGCCCGCGAAATACGACCTCGGACAGCACCCCAACGTGGCGGACTTCTACGAGCGGTTCTGCGCGCGCGACAGCGTCGCCGCCGCGCACGCCGCCGAAGCCTGACGGCCGGGGGGCGGGGAGGGCGCGGGATGGTCCAGCTCCTGGAGAACGATATCCGGACGCGCGACGTGCTCGACTGGAAGGGTGTGCACCTGTTCCACTTCCAGGGCTCGTCGTGTTCGCAGAAGACGCGGATCGTGCTCAATCTGAAGCGCGTCGAGTGGACCTCGTATCACATCGAGCTCCCGAAGAGCGAGAACCTGAACGAGCGGTATCTCGGCATCAATCCGCGCGGGCTGGTGCCGACGCTGGTGATCGACGGCGAGGTCCATATCGAGAGCAACGACATCGTTTCTCTGCTGGACGCGCGGTTTCCCGAGCCGCGCCTGATCCCCGAGGGCCGCGAAGCGGAAATGGCCGACTTGCTGCGTCACGAGGACGATCTGCATCTCGACCTGCGCACGATCTCCTTCCGCTTCACCCAGCCGCGCGGGCGTGCACCCAAGTCTGAAGAAGTTCTTGCCGACTACCGTGCCGGGGGAAGCGGGACGGTGCTGGGAAAGCCCGATCCCAACAAGGCGGTGGAGATCGATTTCTGGCAGCGCATCGCGCGGGACGGCATAACCGACGAGGCGGTGCGGGTCTCGGCCGGACGCTTTCGCGAGTCTTTCGACGACCTCGACCGCCGGCTGGGGAGCGCGCCCTACATCATGGGCGAACGGTTGAGCATGGCCGACATCGCGTGGTTCATCTACGTCAACCGGCTGGTCCGCTGCGGCTATCCCGTCGAAAGGCTGCATCCCAACCTGTTCGCATGGTTCGCGCCGCTTCGCGCGCGTCCCGACTTCGCGCGCGAGGTCGAGGTCTCGCCGGAGATCCAGCGCGCGGTCGAGGAAAACCACCGCCGGCAGCGCGAAGCCGGTCAGACACTGGTCGACGTCGCCGGGCTCTGAACCGCGGACCGGTCTGTCCGATTCCCTGGAACCGGGACGCGCCGCCGTGGCGGTTCCATCCAAAACGGATAGTCTGGCGCAATGCCGAACCGCATTCCGACCCGGCGAAAAGCGGTAATCGGGCTGGCGGCCGTCGCCGCCGGGGCGGCGGCCTTGCCGTTCGTGGTTCGCGGTCGTTCGACCCCGCTGGGCTATGCGTTTTCGGGTGTCGCGCCTGACCGCGGTCTCGGCCTCGCGGCGCCGCGGACGTGCACGCCCGGTACGCCGTCGCAGATCGAAGGGCCCTACTATACGCCCTCGACGCCGAGCCGCGCCGACCTGCGCGAGCCGGGGAGCGGCGGAGAACCGCTGGTCCTCCAGGGCCTCGCGCTCACGTCCGACTGCCGGCCGGTGCCCGGCGCGGCGGTCGACCTCTGGCATTGCGACGAGCGCGGCCGGTACGACAATGACGGCTTTCGCTATCGCGGGCACCAGTTCACCGACGCGGCCGGCGCGTTCCGGTTCGAGACCATCCGGCCCGGCCTCTATCCCGAACGCGCGCCGCATTTCCACGTCAAGGTAAAGGGCGAGGCGACGCGCCTTCTGACGACCCAGCTCTATTTTCCCGACCGGCCGCACGACAACATCGGCGACCCGATCTTTCGCGAAGAGCTGCTGATGCGGCTGGCCCGCGAAAGCGGCACCTGGCTGGCGCGGTTCGACTTCGTGCTGGCGCCGGCCTGAGGCGCGGTGCTGGACTGCGCCGCCCCGGACAGCGATAGTCGAGCCACGCGGCGCGACGGCGAGAAGGGGGGAAGAGAATGGGCGCGACTCACGTCACGGTAACCGTTCGAAACCCGGCCGACCCGGAGAAATGCTGGGAGGGGCTTTTCCTGGTCGATACGGGCGCGACCGACTCTCTGGTGCCCGGGCCGCATCTGGACGCCATCGGGCTCAAGCCCAGGGGGAAGCGGGTCTACGAACTGGCGGACGGGAGTGAGATCGTCATGGACATCACGGTCGGCGAGATCGAATTCATGGGGGAAACCGTCGGCGGGACGATCCTCTACGGGGCGGCCAACGCCGAGCCCCTTCTCGGGGTGACCGCTCTCGAGTCGGTCGGCATCGAGGTCGATCCGGTCAGCCAGCGGCTGAAAAGGCTTCCCGCCGTGCGCCTCAAGGGAGTCCGATAACAAACTCGCCCGAGCCGGGACTCCGCTCCTCAGGCCGGCCGCACCCACACCGCAGTGTCGTGATAGACGGCGCCGCCGAACGGCGGGCCGGGTTCGGCGCTAACCAGCGCGTTGACGCCGAGCCCTTCCTCGAAGGCGGCGTTGGGCCAGATGCCTTCGACGATCGCCACGCCGCGCTGCAGGCCGTCGAACGCCTCGGCGTGGATGACGATGCTGGCCCGCCGGTTGCCGACCCGCAGCCGGGCGCCGTCCGAGGCGCCGACGGCTTCGATGTCTTCCGGATGCAGCTTGATCGTCGGGCGCCCTTCGCGCTCCCGCGAGCCCGGCGTCTCGGTAAAGCTCGAGTTGAGGTAGCCCCGCGACGGCGCGGTCACCAGGCGGAAGGGGCGTTCGTCGTCGGCTTCGTCGACGATCGCGAAATGGTCCGGCAGCTCGGGCATCCGCTCGGCGTCGCGCCCGATCGAGGACCAGTCGGGCCGGAAACGGAATCTGCCGTCCGGATGGCCGAAACCGTCGAGGAAACGCATCCCTTCGGACGG
This sequence comes from Defluviicoccus sp., assembly GCA_022826125.1. Lineage (GTDB taxonomy): Bacteria > Pseudomonadota > Alphaproteobacteria > MPNO01 > MPNO01 > MPNO01. Next base: position 19,652 of record JAJDVM010000141.1, on the reverse strand, counting down.
CTTGGCGCAATCGATCCAGCGCCCGTCCGCCGCCGTCTCCGCGTCACCGAGCCCCGACGCCTTCAGCGTCGCGTCGATCATCTCCCATTCCGTCATGCGGAAGCCGGGGTGGTCGGCGCCGAGGCGCTCCGCCAGCCCGCACAGGACCTCGTGGTTCGACCGGCATTCGCCGAGCGGCTCGATGACCCGGCGCGCGATCTGGAGATAGGTGTGGCCGCCGGCGATATAGATGTCGTCGTGTTCCAGGAAGGTCGTCGCCGGCAGGACGATATCGGCCATGGCGGCGGTCTCGGTCATGAACTGCTCGTGGACGCAGACGAACAGGTCGTCGCGCAGGAAACCATCGCGCACCTTCGTCGTTTCCGGCGCGACCATCATCGGGTTGGTGTTCTGGATGAACATCGCCTTGACCGGCCGCCGGTCGGTCCCGTCGAGCGGATCGCCGGTCAGGATCGGGCCGATCCGCGCCTGGTCGAGCACCCGAGTGGACTTGTCCATCGCATCGAGGCCGCGGATCAGCGTGAAGTCGACCGGGAAGACGTCGGCGTTCGAATAGAGCGCCCCGCCTCCGGGATGGCGCCACTTGCCGGCGACGGTCGGGATGCAGGTCACGGCGTGCATGTTGGCCGCGCCGTTGCGCGAGCGGGTGAAACCGTAGCCGACCCGCATATAGGCGCGTTCGGTTCGCCCGTAGAGGGCGGCGAAGGCCTCGATCTCGTCGACGGAGAGGCCGGTGATACCGGCGGCCCAGCCCGGCCCGCGGGATTGCAGGTGCGCCTCCAGGTCTTTCGGGCAGTCGGAGTATTTCGCCATGAACTCGCGGTCGGCATGGCCGTCGCGGAACAGGACGTGCATGACGGCGCAGGCGAGCGCGCCGTCGGTGCCGGGCCGGACCGCCAGATGCAGGTCGGCCTGCTCCGCGGTGCCGGTGCGGTAGGGATCGACGACGACCAGTTTCGCGCCCCGGCTCCTGCGCGCCCGCGCGATATGGGTCATCACGTTGACCTGGGTGTTCACCGGGTTGCCGCCCCAGACGACGATCAGGTCGGCGTCCTGCATCTCGCGCGAATCCGTGCCGTACTTGACGCCCACCCCGGCGCGCCATCCGGCATCGGCGAGCGCGACGCAGAAGGTGGAATGCTGGCGTGCATAGCGCATGGCGTGGCGCAGCCGGTCGATCCCGTCGCGCTGCACGAGGCCCATCGTGCCCGCATAGAAATAGGGCCAGACCGCCTCGCTCCCCCATTCGTTCGCCGCGGTCTTGAGCCGGTTCGCGACCTCGTCCAGCGCCTCGTCCCAGCCGATCGGCGCGAACGCGTCGATCCCCTCGCCCTTGCCGCCGACGCGGCGCAGCGGCGTCGTCAGGCGCGCCGGGTGATGCACCCGCTCGGCATAGCGCGCGACCTTGGCGCAGACCACGCCGGCGGTGTAGGGGTTGCTCTTCGCGCCGTGGACCCGGCCGATGGTGCGCGCGTCCAGCCGTTCGACGTCCAGCGCGCAGGCGCTCGGGCAGTCGTGCGGGCAGGTCGAGGGAACGATCTCGGGCGCGGCGTCGAGCGGCATCGCGCGGGTCTCCCGGCGGCGGCTTGGGATTCGGAAACTAGAACCGGCCGGGCCGGCAGGCAACACGAACGGCGCGGCACTCTCCCCAAGATTGACAGCGAGTCCCGCCTTGGGCACCGTTTCGACTGAAAGTACGGAGCGAAACGTCCCAAGGGAGGAAGGAATGAGATCAGCGATTACCGCCACGATAGCGGCCGGTGCCGTTTGCGTCGCGGCGACCGTCGCCACGGCCGCCGAGACCTCGTTCAAGGCGGGCTACTTCATCAGCAACAAGCAGTCGCTCACCCGCCAGGCCTTCGACGCGTTCGTCGCCAAGGTCAATGCCGACGGCAAGGGGTCGATCCAGATCGGGTCGGTCGTGGGACCGGAAGCGATTCCGTCGCGCCAGCTCGGCAACGCGGTGAAGACCGGGCTGCTCGACCTCGCCGGCACGCCGCCGGCCTACATGGCGAACCTGGTCAAGCTCGCGACCGGGTTCACGCCGACCACCAAGTCGGCGCCCGAGATGCGCAAGAACGGCGCCTGGGACATCTTCAAGGATCTGTTCGCCAAGCAGGCCAACATGCATCTCCTGTCGATGTATGGCGGCGACATCGTCTTCCACATCTACTCGAACAAGGAGATCAAGTCGCTCGCCGACTTCAAGGGCCTCAAGATGCGCACGTCGAACACCTACAAGGCGTTCTTCGATGCGCTCGGCGCGCGGACCCTGAACATGCCGCGGCGCGAGATCTTCACCGCCATGGAGCGCGGCGCGGTCGACGCCTACGCCAATCTCGACAGCGAGGTGATGGCGCTGGGCTGGTTCGAGGTCTCGAAATACAAGCTGCTGCCGGGCTTCTACCACCCGATCATCGTGGTCGGCGTCAATATCGGCAAATGGAACAAGCTGAACGCCAAGCAAAAGGACGTGCTGACCAAGACCGGCCTCTATCTGGAGAATGAGCTTTCGGCCGACCTCGGCAGGAAGGACCGGGCGATCGGCGACCGGCTGATCAGCGAGAAGGGGATGAAGCTCCTGAAGCTGTCCGACGCCGAATCGAAGAAGTTCCTCGATATCGCCTACACCGCGCAATGGGACGTGGTGGAGAAGCGCGATCCGGTCGTCGGGAAGAAGCTGCGCGCCCTGATCGGCAAGTAACGATTCGGACAGGGCGGCGGAGCGCGGACATTCCGGACCGCGCTCCGCCGCCAATGGCGTTGGGGCGGTCGGATGTGGAAAACCGGCGGTCTGTTTGATCGGCTGCTCGGGCTGACCGGGGTCCTGCCGGGCATCATCGTGGCCCTGCTGGCGGTCGGCGTCGCGGCCGAGGTGGTCGCGCGAAATTTCGGCCTGTCCGGCTTCTACTGGATGCTGGAGGCCGTCGAGTACGGGTTGTTGACGCTGACTATGGTGGGCGCCGCCTACATCCTCAGCATCGGTCGCCACGTCACCGTCGATCTCGTGCTGTCCGCCCTGCCGCCGCGCGTCTACCGGCGTTTCCGGATCGGTATCAACCTCGTCATCGTCATGGCGGCGGCGGTCATCGTCTATTTCGGCGCGGTCACCACCCATCTCGCATGGGTCGAGGACTCCACGCTCTACAAGTCTTTCGACATCAAGGAATGGATCCCGATGGCGGTGGTGCCGGGCGGGATGGCGCTGTTCCTGATCGAGGCGGTGCGCCAGCTGATCCGCTCGCTCGGCCCGGACGCGGGCGACGGGGCGCCGCGCGGCGACCGGCCGGAGGCGTTCTGAGCGATGGAGTGGTACTGGGCGCTCTTCTTCCTGCTCGGCATGGTGCTGGTGCCGATGTTCCTCGGCGTGCCGGTGGCGATCGCCTTCTTCTCCGCCAATATCATCGGCGCGCTGCTGTTTCTCGGCGGCGGGGCAGGGCTGATCCAGCTGGAACGCAACGTGGTCGACGGGCTGGTGCGGTTCGCCCTCGCCCCGGTCGCCATGTTCATCCTGATGGGCGAGATTCTGTTCCACACCGGGGTTGCGATACGCGCGATCGACGCGGTCGACCAGCTGATTGCCCGGGTGCCGGGACGGCTGTCCCTGGTGGCGGTCGCGGGCGGCACGGTGTTCTCGACGCTGTCGGGCTCCAGCATGGCGAACACGGCGCTGCTCGGCACCACGCTGATGCCCGAGATGCGCCGCCGCGGCTACCACAACTCCATGGCGATGGGACCGATCCTCGGCACCGGCGGGATCGCCATGCTGATCCCGCCGTCGAGCCTCGCGGTGCTGCTGGGCAGCCTGTCCGGGATCTCTATCGCCGCTATCCTGATCGCCGGGGCGATCCCCGGGCTGATCATGGCCGCCGTCCACTTTTCCTATGTGATGATCCGCTGCCGGCTCAACCCGTCGCTCGCGCCGCGTTACGACATGCCCGACATGGGCCTGTGGCATCGCGTGCGCCCGGTCCTGATCTACGTGGTCCCGCTGCTCGGCCTGTTCGCGGTGGTCGTCGGCAGCATTCTGACCGGGGTCGCGACCCCGACCGAGTCGGCCTCGCTCGGCGCGATCGGAGCGGTCCTCGCGGCGCTCTGCTACCGCTCCCTCAGCTGGAAGGGTCTGTGGACCGCGATGGTCGAGACCGGGAAGCTCGCGGTGATGATCTATTTCATCATCGCGGCCTCGCTCACCTTCTCGCAGATCCTGTCGTTCTCCGGCGCGACCACGGGTCTGCTCTCGCTGATCCAGCAGATCGACCCGACGCCGCTCTCGCTCCTCATCGCGATGATGGCGCTGATGCTGCTGATGGGCTGCTTCATGGACCCGGTCAGCATCATGCTGATTACGCTGCCGTTCTTCATCCCTCTGGCGGAGTTGATCCGGATCGACCTGATCTGGTTCGGCGTTCTGATGCTGCTGGCGCTCGAGATCGGCCAGACCACGCCGCCCTTCGGGATGCTGTTGTTCGTGATGCGCGGCGTCGCCCCGCCCGACACCACGATGGGTCAGATCTACGCGGCGGTCGCACCCTTCGTGTTGCTCGAGATCGGCATCCTCGCCTTCCTGATGGCGGTGCCCGCCGCGGTCACCTGGCTGCCGCAGCTCATGGCCGGGTAGGCGGCGCGGCGGTTGCCAGCGCAAGCCCCAATGGGCAACCTGCCGGCGGTACAGTCCTGACCGGGGGAGCGGATTTCCATGCAGCTCGAAGACAAGGTCGCTGTCGTTACCGGCGCCGCCTCGGGGTTCGGCGAAGCCATCGCCCGGCGCTACGCCGCGGAGGGCGCCCGCGTCGTCGTCGCCGATCTCAACGACCAGACGGGAGGCAGGATCGCGGACGAGATCGGCGGCGCCTATATCCACGCCGATGTGTCCGACCGCGACGACGTGCGCGCCATGGTCCGGACGGCGGTCGATACCTACGGCCGGCTCGACACGATGGTCAACAATGCCGGCGTCACCCACGTCAACCGGCCGATGCTGGAGGTGGGCGAAGAGGAATTCGACCGGATCTTCGAGGTCAACGTGAAAGCGATCTACCTGGCGGCGATGGAGGTCGTGCCGCTGATGCGCGAACAGGGCGGCGGCTGCATCGTCAATACGGCGTCGACGGCCGGGCTGCGCCCGCGCCCCGGGCTAACCTGGTACAACGCGTCCAAGGGCGCGGTGATCACCATGACTAAGTCGATGGCGGCCGAGCTCGGCCCGGACAATATCCGGGTCAACGCGCTCTGCCCGGTCGCCGGCGACACGCCGCTCCTGCCGTCCTTCCTGGGTGCCAACACCCGCGAGGCCTTCGAGGCGACGGTGCCGCTCGGACGCCTTTCGACTTCCGAGGACGTGGCCAAGGCGGCGCTCTGGCTGGCAAGCGACGAGGCGAGCTTCATCACCGGCGTCGCGCTGGAAGTGGACGGCGGCCGCTGCGTATAGCGGACCGGTTGGCGGGGCGCGGAGAGGGGCAAGAGACATGGCCGAAGCGTCCGTAGCGGGAAGGGTCGCCATCGTCAGCGGCGCGGGCGGCGGGCTCGGCCGCGCGATGACCCTGGCGCTCGTCGGGGCCGGCGCGCGCGTCGCCGCGGTGGACGCGAACCGCGATCTCGCCGAGCGCATCGTCGGGGACGCGCGGGCGGCGGCGGGCGAGGATTGCGTCGTTCCGATATGCCGCGACCTGCGCGAGCCCGACGGCTGCGCCGCGGCCGTCGACGAGACCCTGTCGGCGTTCGGTGGCGTCCATGCCGTCGTCAACAACGCCGGGATCGGAATGGCGACGATCCGGGAGAATTTCTGGGCCGACAACGTCAAGTTCTGGGATGTGCCGACGGACAAGTGGGAGGCCGTCTTCGACGTCAACGTCAAGGCTCCCTTCATGCTGGCCAAGGCCGCGGTGCCGCACATGATCGCGGGGGGCTGGGGCCGGATCGTCAACGTGACGACCAGCCTCGATACCATGATCCGGCCGGCATGGACGCCCTACGGCCCCTCGAAGGCGGCGCTCGAAGCGTCGTCCGCCAACTGGGCGGGCGATTTGGACGGGACCGGGGTGACGGTCAACGTGCTGATCCCCGGCGGTCCCGCCGACACGCCCTTCGTGACGCTCGCCTCGCAGCCCGACCGTTCGCGGCTGATCCAACCGGGGAGGATGGCGCCGCCGATCCTGTGGCTGCTGTCCGACGCATCCGACGGCGTCAACGGCCGCCGGTTCGTCGCCAACGACTGGAACCCGGATATTGCCGCGGACCAGGCGGCGGAGGCGGCGTCCGCGCCGATCGCGTGGAAGGGCTTCGGACGGCAGGCCGCCTCGCAACCCGTGCCCGGGTCCGCCCGATCCGGGGAAACGAACCAGGGAGGAAAAGCCCGATGATCGAGACCAGGGGCGTCGTGCATTTCACGATACCGGTGACCGACCCCGAGAGGAGCGAGAAATTCTACCGCGAGGTGCTCGGGCTGGAGACGGTGCAGGTGGTGCCGCCGATCGGGATGGTGTTCATGAAATCGGGTGAGGACCACGTGATCCTGACCCGCAGCAAGACGCCGGTCGATCCCAATCCCGGCAACGACTTCCTGATCCACCACGCGTTCCGCGTCGATCTCGACGCCTATGACGACGCCAAGCGTCAGCTCGCCGAGCACGGAATCGAGATCATCTTCGAGGAAGAACGGCACGAGGGGGTGTTCCACGGACGCCAGTGCTACTTCCACGATCCGGACCGCAACGTGCTCGAGATCATCGCGCTCGAGAAGATCGGCGAAGGGTTCGGCGATGCCGCGCGGCAACCGGGATTTTCGCCCTTCTCGTCCAAAGAGGCCGGCTAGGCCGCGGAACGGGCGACGCCGTGAGCGGAAAACTGCACGACCGGGTCGTCATCGTCGTCGGCGCGGGGTCCGTCGGGCCGGGCTGGGGCAACGGAAAGGCGGCGGCGGTCCTGTTCGCCCGCGAAGGCGCGAAAGTCCTGGCGGTCGACATCGACGCGGATGCCGCCGCCGAGACGGCCGGCATCATCGCCGGCGAGGGCGGTGTCGCGGAGACGTTCGCCGCCGATGTGAGCCGGGCCGACCGGGTCGGAGCGATGGTGGAGGCCTGTCTCGACCGGTTCGGCCGGATCGACGTTCTGCACAACAATGTCGGGATCGTCGCGCCCAAACCGACCGTCGATGTCGACGAGGCGGAGTGGGACCGGATTGCCGCGGTCAACCTGAAGAGCATGTTCCTGACCTGCCGCGCGGTGCTGCCGGCGATGGAACGGAACGAATTCCGCGTGGATGCCGACGGCCGCAGGATCGGCCGGGGCGCCATCGTCAACATCTCGTCGGTCTCCGGCATCCGCTGGACCGGCGTGCCCTACGTCACCTACGCGGTCACCAAGGGGGCCGTCCTGCCGCTGACCCGGTCGATCGCGCTGGAATACGCGGAGAAGGGCATCCGGGCCAACGCGATCCTGCCGGGTCTGATGAACACCCCGATGATCGTCGAGCCTCTCAAGGAGGTCTATGGCGGCGGCGACGTGGACAGGATGGTCGAGGCCCGCGACGCGCAGTGCCCCACCGGCTACATGGGCGACGGCTGGGACGTCGCCCACGCCGCGCTGTTCCTCGCCAGCGACGACGCCCGTTACGTGACCGGGGCCGAGCTGGTGGTGGACGGGGGGATCAGCGCCAAGCTTGTGTAACGACGTCCGAAAACGCCGCCATCGGACCCTCCGTTTCGTCTGAGCATCGCACTCAGGAATCAAACAGCAGCCACGAGCATGATCTCGACCTGCGTGCCGGGCGTCAATTCGACACCGACGGCGGCGCGCGCGGGCAGACAGGCGGGGTCGAGCCAGGCCATCCAGACCTCGTTCATCGCGTCCTTCTGCGAAAGATCGGCCATATAGACCGTCGCGGACAGAATGCGCGACTTGTCGGTGCCCGCCTCCGCAAGAAAGCCGTCGATCTGCGCGAGCACTTGCTCGGTCTGGCCCTTGACGTCCGCTGTCTTGTCCTGGGCGACGATGCCCGAAAGATAGGCCAGGCCGCCATGCACGACCGCGCGGGCGTTCCAGGTGCCCGGCTTTATTCTGTCGATGGTCATCGCTCGCTCCTTTCCAGCGCCCTTGCAATCAATGGTAGCCAACATCGGCCCGGATCGCGAACGCGGGTCGGCTGAATCGATGCCGAACGCCGACATGCCGGGTTCGTCGCCGTCCACGTCGTCCTTTTCGATCTTCGCCCTGGCGATGGCTCCTATCCGGTTACGCTCACGCGATCGGATTTGTTAGGCCAGACGGCGATCTCGCGCTGTACACGATGGCCGCAGTGTGGGATGACTCTGACGTCGTTCTGCAACCGGTTTGTCCCAAATGCAGTTCCCCCGAAACAGCACGAGCCGGCAGTAAGGATCGTTGAACGCGCCGAGAAGAAACCCCGCGGCCCGCTACGTCAACGATCTGAGGCGATACGGGTTTAGCCAATCCCAGTTCTACAGCCTGCGCGGTACCGTCGTTCCGCTGGGCTTGGCGATCGTCTTTCTGGCGACGGTCAGCCTTCTCGTCGCCGGGTCTCACAGCACCTTTGGCGAGGACTGGCTGATTGTCGCCATCGGGGCGGTGATCGGCGGCTACATGGCGCTGAATATCGGCGCCAATGACGTTGCCAACAACATGGGCCCGGCCGTTGGCGGCAAGGTTCTGACAGTTACGGCCGCCATTCTGATCGCTGCGGTGTGCGAGGCCGCGGGCGCCATGCTCGCCGGCGGCGATGTCGTCAGAACGATCTCCAAAGGGATTATCGCGCCGGGCGACGAAGTCGGCGTCGGCGCATTCAGAGACTTGATGCTGAGCGCGCTGTTCGCAGCTGCCCTGTGGATAAACCTGGCGACCGTGCTGAATGTCCCGGTTTCGACGACGCACTCGATTGTCGGGGGTGTGCTCGGCGCCGGTGTCGCTGCCGCGGGCCCCGGGTTGGTCAACTGGATAACGATGGCGAACATTGCCGCCAGCTGGGTGATTTCGCCTGTCGTCGGTGCGGTCATAGCTGCCGCATTTCTATACTTCATCAAAGTCCGTGTGCTGAACGTGGAGAACCGGCTGGAAGCCGCCAACAAATGGGTGCCCCTCCTGATCGCCACGATGGCCGCGGCATTCGCCGCCTACATGGCGATGAAGGGGCTGAAGAAAGTCTGGACGCCCTCCGGCGTCGAAATCATCCTGTTTTCCGGCGGCTCATTCCTGGTCGCGTACGTGTTGTCGCGTCCCTTTATCGCCAAGCGCGTCGACCGTCTGGAAAACCGCAAGAAGGACATTTACAGCCTGTTCGATGTGCCTCTGATCGGGGGTGTCGCGCTGCTGTCTTTTGCCCATGGCGCCAACGACGTCGCCAACGCCGTCGGCCCATTGGCCGCCCTCGTTTCGACGGTCGGCGAGCAAGGGGAAATTGCGGGCAAGGTAACGATACCGCTCTGGGTCATGGCAGTGGGGGCATTCGGAATTGCCCTTGGCCTGGGCCTTTTCGGGCCGAGGCTGATCACCGTTGTCGGAGAGAAGATAACGCGCCTGAATTCGCCCAGAGCCTATTGCGTCGCGCTGTCCGCGGCTATCACCGTCCTGATCGCGACGACATTGGGCCTTCCCGTAAGTTCGACCCATATCGCCCTTGGCGCGATCTTCGGCGTCGGATTCCTGCGTGAAGTTCTCGAGAACCCGAACAGGCGAAAACTGCGTCCGGGGCACAAGCTGAACGCGACATCCAACGATGCCTTCAACAGTAGGGGCTTTCGTTCCGTCCGCCGGCTGGTGCGGCGCCGGTACGTTTTTTCGATTGCCGCTGCCTGGGTGATTACGGTACCCGCTTCGGCGGTGCTCGCGGCTACGATCTACGGGCTGTTGCAGATTCTCTGATCCAAGGCTTCAGCCGTTCGAATTGATCGATGAGAAACAGATAGTCCTCGCTGTAGGCTACGCGGGCCGAATCTTCGACAAGCGCCCAATGGCGCTGTCGCTTTTCCATTTCCGGCCACTCATCGGTTTGCTCGGTTACGAGGAACGGATAATAGGTCACGGGAACGCGGTCCTTTTCGCGTTCGACCTGTTTCGTGATTGTGACGGTGAAGGGAAAGTTCTCAAGCACGATCCCTCGTACCCCCGCTTCCTCATATCCCTCGCGGCAACATGTTTCTACGTGGGTTTCGTCCGATTTCTGCCTGCCTTTCGGCAATATCCATCGTCCCCGGGTTTGCGATGTGACGAATAGCAGGGCGACCGCTTCGCCCCGCATATCGAAGGGAATGATGCCGATTCTGTGCATGTCGGCCTCTGCGGACTTCAGTACGCCGCGTCGTGTCAGCTTAACCGGTTTCGACACACGCGCTACCAAGAGGGCAACCGGCCGGTTGTCGGGTCGCACATTCGAAAACCATCGTACCCCGCACCGTCATCTCATGATAGAAGACTATGCTCTTCGTTCCAGCTCTGCTGGACCGGACTTGTCCTCGATGTCGGATCGTCGGCTACTTTGCCGCGGCCCGGTCGCGCAGGCATCGACACGGACCTGCGGCGCGCGGTCATTCCCCCAGGTAACGGAACGCGAAGGCCTCGCCCTCGGGGACGATGCGCCCGGCGCTGGGGTTGGGAAAATGCGACGGGAGGATGGTCACATCGGTCTCGGCGTAGCGGTCGAGGAAGGCCTCCCGGGTTGCCCGAGCGGCCGCCCGGTCGGCGCAGGCGATCGTGCTCCAGGCCGGGATGTGGCACTGGATCATATGGTGCATCAGGTCGCCGCAGATCAGAGCCTCGTCGCCGCCCGAAGCGATATGCAGGCCCACCTGGCCCGGGGTGTGACCGGGGAGCGGCGCGAGCACGATCCCGTCCTCGATCTGGTGGTCCATCTCGACCAATAGCTCGCGCTTCGCCTCCAGGATCGGGATCACGCTGTCGGCGACGTAATCGCCGGTCCGGGTCATCAGCCCCCGTTCCGACTGGGACAGCCAGTAATCGAGCTCGGTGCGGGCGAAGATGTATCTGGCGTTGGGGAAGGTCGGCACCCAGCGCCCGTCCTCGAGCCTCGTGTTCCAGCCCACGTGATCGACGTGCAGATGGGTGCACAGCACGAAATCGATGTCTTCCGGGCGCGCGCCGGTCGCGAGGAACCGGTCCATCCACGGGAACTCGGCGTCGTCGAAAAACTCCCGGTTGCGCGGCTTGTTGTTGCCGACGCAGCTGTCCACCAGGATGGTGTGGCGGGCCGTCCTGATCAGGAAGGCCTGGATCGCGATCACCACCAGCCCGCTGTCGGGTCGGTAATGGCGCGGCACCATCCAGCCCGCGTACGGCGCGATGGCGGCCTCATCCCAATCGGGAAAGAACGCTCTGGCCTCGAGCAAAGGCATTTCCATCTCGACGATCCGGGTGAGGCTTACGTCGCCGAAGGCGAAGTCGTACATGGCCGGTCCCTCTTACCGTTCGCCGCGCATTTCCGCGATGCGCCTGTGGACGGCGATCAGGAACTTGTCGGCCTGGCCCGGCACGTCGAGCGGGTCGCCGAACGCGATCCTGTTGCGCTGCTGCGCCTCGACCATCGGGATGTCCTCGGTCCGGATCGTGGTCTCCTGCTCGCGCCGCATGTCCTCGTCGTTGGGATAGCCGCCGTCCAGCACGAAATCGCGGGTGAAGGCGAAGAAATAGTGACTCGAGGTCTCGGTCTCCGGCGTCATGATGTGGTCGTGGTTGATGAGGATCCGGTTCTCCCGGTTCTCCATCGCCAGCTCGATGTTAATGGTGTTCGTCGGCCGCCAGTTCTGCGAGGTGGTCCGCGTGACCGGCTCGGTGAACCCGCCCCACGCCGCGGCCATCGGCCCCAGCGCCACGTTCTTCAGCACCCGCCGGCTGTGGACCGAGCCCGGCTTCGTCCAGGTCTCCATCTCCTGGCGGACCGTGTCGGTCTCGCCCCGCTGACCCGCGCGCGAACCGAAGCTGCCGGCATGGAGGAAATCGGCGTGGCTGACGTCGAGCAGGTTGTCGGCCATCAGCTGATCGTTGGCCCGGGCGTGGAACCGGCTGAGAATCGATGAGCGGTCGTCGGCCACCAGCCATGGCATCTCCGGAATCTCCGCCGGGTCGGCCCGGGACGGATCGCCAAGCCAGGTCCAGACGAACCCCTCGCGTGCCGCGACCGGATAGCTCTCGATCCGGGCATTGCGCGAGACCGTCTCCTGGTGCGGGACGTGGACGCAGCGCCCGTCCGCCGCCATCACCCAGCCGTGATAGCCGCACATGATCTCGTCGCCGATCACCGTCCCCATCGACAGCGGCGCCTGGCGGTGCGGACAGCGATCCTCCAGCGCAACCAGCGTGCCCGATTTCGCGGTCTGAAACAGGACGATCGGCCGGTTGCAGACGACGCGTCCGATCGGCCGGCTCGATATTTCGGAAGCAAGAGCGACGCAGTACCAGATGTTTTCGAAGAACATGTCCGCGACCCCGTCCCCGCTCTCCGTCCGGCAATCGTTGTCGTGATAGTTTAGCCGCCGAAAGCGGGGAGGGGCCATGCTGACGCTGTATCATCAGGGAAGTTCGGTCTGCGCGGCCAAGGTGCGGATCGTGCTGCACGAGAAGGACGCCGAGTGGACGGGCGAGGTCGTGGACGTGCTCAGAGGCGAGCAGTTCCAGGACTGGTACCTGAAGCTCAACCCCAACGCGGTCGTGCCGACCCTGGTCGACGACGGTCGGCCGATCGTCGAATCGACGGTGATCTGCGAATATCTCGACGACATCCTGCCCGACCCGCCGCTCAGATCCGCCGACGCTTACGACCTGGCGGCGATGCGGGTCTGGACCAAGCGGATCGACGAGCGGCTTCACCCGATGACCAGCGTGCTGACCTATTCGGCCTCGCACCGGTTCACCATCCTCGACAACAACACGCCGGAGCAGGTCGAGGCGATCATCGAGGAGACCCGCGACCCGGTGAAGCGCCGGCGCAAGCGCGAGTGGATCGAGCTCGGCATCGAAGCGCCCAGCGCGCGTGCCGCCGTCGTCGAGTTCGAGAAGACCCTGGCCGACATGGAAGAGACGCTCTCGCGCACTCCCTGGCTCGCCGGCGGCGCCTATTCTCTCGCCGATGTCGGCATGTCGCCCTATGTCAACCGGCTGTCGATGATGCGGATGGAAGGGTTCTGGGACGGCCGCCCCAACGTCGAGGACTGGTTCGCCCGGGTGCGCGGCCGCGCGAGCTTCATGCCCGCACTGATCGACGCGGTTCCCGAGGACCTGACGGTTTCGCTCGCCACCAACGGCGGACGGAGCTGGCCCAGGGTTGAAGCGATGCTGGAAGACATCCGAGCAGCTTCCGCTTCAGCCTGACCGAGCCGGGAGAGACGGCCGGCGAAACGCGTCGATTCCGAGCTCCGCGCGCAGATCCGCCGTCCCCGTCTCCTTGGCCGGTTCGAGCGGGATACCCGTGGCGTCGGCGACCCGGTCCAGAGCCGAATAGTTGGCGATCACGGCGGCCGCATCGACCAGCCCCGCATCGCCCAAGGCATCCCGCACGCGTTGGCGAGCGTCGTTCAGCAGGCTCTCGTCATTGCCCAGTGCCGCCTCGGCGAAAGCCATGAGCAGGCCGCCATGCGGGACGCCCCCGTCGCCCGCGCCGTCGCCCACGATCGCGGTCAGGTCGACGCTGGTTCCCGTTGCCGTCGCGCTCGCACGGAGCATCTCCGCATGGGTGACGGTTCAGTAGAAGCACCCGTTGATGGCCGAGACCCGTCCGGCGATCAGCTCCATCTGGGCACGGTCGATGGCGCGGTGCCGGCCTGCGACGTCGGAAATTAGCCGGCCCGGCAGATATTGCGCGTCGACCATGTCGAAGAGTCCCGATGCCTCCCGGGGGACCAGGCTGAGGGCGCGCCGCACGAAGGTCGGATCCGGCGAGATATAGACGTTGTCGAGGCACGATTCGTCGGCCGTCCTGTCCTCCGGTGCCAGCATGGGCACCCATGCGGGTCCGGGCTTCGCGCCCACCGGCCGCCGCCACGACGGTCCGCCCGGCTCAGGTTCGGGCAAGGGGTGCGGGGCGACGCCGATCGCGCCGCAGAACATGTCGACCGCGATGGTTGTCACGACGACGCCGACGGTCTCGACGAACCCGGCATCGCCGATACCGCTATCCCTCGCGCGATCGAACCAGGCGCGGGTCAGACGGCCGGGGTCGGTGGCGACCCGGTGAACGACCTCGACAAGATTGTCGGGCAGATCGGTCGCCACCCGGTGGGATCCCTCTACGGCATAAGGAGACAGCGCGGCCTTGCATTCCGCGCAATAGGCGCAGTCCCGGGCCGATCTCGTCTCGGCGGCGATCGCCACGCGGCGCTCCGCCCGGAACCATGTGCCCGGCGATCCGAGCCTCTGCCATGCGCGCCGGTGGGCGGCGGCCAGATCTTCGCGGACCACGACGTCCGTGGCGTCGTAGGAAAGCAAGCGCATACAGGCGATCCCGGTCGGTCGGCTTCCAGAATACCCTGCATCCGCCGTGCAGTGGGGCGCTATCGGCACTACTATCGCCGCCATGACCGTCGAGATCGCTCCGCTGTCGCCCGACATGGGCGCCGAGATCCGCGGCGTGGACCTCTCGCGCCCGCTCGATCCCGCGGTCGCCTCCGCCCTGCGCGCGGCCTGGCTGGATCGCGTGGTGCTGGTTTTCCGGGGCCAGACGCTCGACGACGATGCGCTCAGGCGCAGCGCGGATTGGCTGGGCGAACCGGCGGATATCTCCATGCCGGTCGACCGGCGCGGAGACGACGATACCTTGATCGCGTTGATCTCCAACATCCGCGACGAGACCGGGAATCCCATCGGGGCGCTCGGCGACGGCGACATGTGGTTCCACCACGACAACAGCTTCACCGAGGCGCCGGACAAGGCGACGTGGCTCTACGCTGTCGAGCTGCCGGAAAGCGGTGGAAACACGCTTTTTGGCAACTGCTACCGCGCCTACGAGGCGCTGCCCGAGAGGCTGCGCCGGTCGCTGGCCGGAAGGAAGGTCCTTCAGGTCTACGACTATACGATCAAGGAGCGGCCGGATATCGCGGACCTCCACGGGATCCCCCATTTCTGGCAGCCGGCGGTGATCGTCCATCCCGTGACGCGCAAGAAGGCGCTCTATGTCGACCGGCTGATGACTGCGGCGGTCGAAGGCTATGACCGCACGGCGGGCGAAGCGCTGATCGAGGAGGTCTGCGCCTATGTCGAGCGGGTCGACTATGAGCATGTCTGGCGGACGTGCGACTACGTGATCTGGGACAACCGCTGCTCGGTGCATGCGCGCACCGATTTCCCGGCCGACGAGCGCCGCCTGCTGAAGCGCGGCAAGGTCGCGGGCGAGCCGCTGCTGGCGGATGTCCCGTCGCCGCGGGAAGCTCACTGACCGGCGCGGATCGCCGGCAGGACGTGCTCCCCGAAGAGTTCCACCGTCCCCGCCGGGTCCGAGGCGACGCTCACGGTGAACATCACGCGCTTCAGGCCCGCCGCCCTGGCGGCGCGCAGCTGATCGAGGCATTGCTCCGGGGTGCCGTAAATCGCGAAGCGCCCGGCGAGGTAGTCGAACAGCCCCAGCTCGTCGACCAGCCGCGCATCGGCCTCGCCCGGCCGGGTGCTGTAGCGCCGGCGCAGCTCCCGAACCGGCTCGTGGTATTCCGCCGGCACCCCGCGCTCGGCCAGATCGTTGCCGGCGAGAATGTAGCCGCCGGCCATGAAGGCGAGGATTGCGCCGGCCCTCTGCCTCGCGGCATCGCCGTCGTGGTTGCAGTCGAGGCTGGCGATCTGCCAGGTCTCCACCCCGCTCGCGGCGCGCCCGCCTTCCCGCGCACCTTCGGCGACCAGGGCTTCGGAGTAGCGGAGATTGTCGGGGGCGATGCCGAAATTGACGAAGGCGCCGTCGGCGATCCTGCCCGCCAGCCCGAGGGTCCTCCGGCCGGACGCGGCCAGGAAGACGCTCACGCCGCCGCGCGCCCAGGGTATATGGGCTTCCGCCCCGCCGAGCGATGCCGGCTCGCCGGAGGTCAGCGTCTTTACGAAACGTATTCCGCGATCGAGCTCACCGAGATCGGAGCTGGGCAATCCCAGATTGCGCGTCCCGCTGTGCCCCGCGCCCAACCCCAGTACCGTGCGGCCCGGAGCGAGCAGCTCCAGCGACGAGACGGCGGCAGCGGAGACCGCCGGATGGCGCGACGAAAGATTGGTGACGCAGAGCGCCACCCGGGCGTGCCGCACTTCGCGGGCGACGACGGTGGCGGCGACCCAGGGATCCATCGCGTTGCCGGGCGTATCGGCGATGCCGATCATGTCGTACCCCCAGCGATCCGCGGCAACCGCCATTCGCCCCGTCAACTCGGGCGTGTAGGGCCAGAAGAAGATTCCGATTTCCATCTCTGTGTCCCGTGATCGGCGAAGGACCCGGAACGACGGTCCGCCCGGAGGTCGCCGCCCGTTCTCCGGTTTTCGCGGGCAGCGGGATCACCCTACCACCCCACCGGCTCGCGCGCCCACGATCGGGCCCGATCCCCGCCGATTTCCGCGCCAGGCGGCATCCGCGCGGCGTGCCCAGGATAACTTTCGTACAGAATACCCGAATTGCTCTTGGCATTCGATACGGAAGACTGCACGATCCGGAGACAAGTCAACGGGCGCCTGCGCCAAGTTGGGGTCAAGTAGCGAACCCTCGGGAAGAGTATCCGGATTGAACGATTACATTGCGCACCGCGATTGTGTTCTCGGAAATATCCGGACCGGGACAAGAAGACGATGGATCTGACCACCGAACGGCACGACAACGTTTTGTCCATAGGCGTCGGAGGGCGGCTGGACTGGTCCAACTCCGATGCGTTCAGGGACGCGATCAAGGACGCGATCGAGGAGACCGACCGCGCGGTGATCATCGATTTCGCCGAGCTCGATTTTATCGGCAGCGCCGGGCTCCGCGTTGTCCTTCTGGCCGCCAAATCCTTGCTCGAACGCGACGCCAGCCTGTTGCTGTGCGGCCTCTCCGAACCGGTTCGAGACGTGTTCAGGATCACCGGTTTCGAGCAACTCCTGCCGATACACGAGACGCTGGCCGAGGCACGCGCGTCGCTGGACGCCTGATCGCGCCGAAGGCGGCCCGCCGCGAAAATTCTTGGTCCCGCGGGGACAAAGAATGTAGCCTCCGAATTCGGCGATCCGGGGGCAAGACCGGCTCGCGCCTGTGGAAACCGGGGAGAACGCTCCATGGCATACACGCTCGAACAATTTTGCGACGACTGCCGGACGGCGCTGGACGCCGACGACGGCGATAACGGGCGCGAGGTCGTGCGCGCCAATCTGGGACGGCTGCTCGCCAACCGGGATTTCGTCGCGGCCCATTGCGGGCCGGACGCGGAGCGCGGCGTCCACCGGCTCTACGAGGATCCCGATCTCGGCTTCGTGGTGCTGGCCCACATTTACGAAAAGGGCGTCGAATCCCCGCCGCACGACCACGGCCCGTCCTGGGCGATCTACGGGCAGGCGGTCGAGCACACCGAGATGACGGTATGGCGGGAAACCGGCGAGGCGCCGGGCGGGGACGAGCCCATCGTGGAACCGGCAGAGCGCTACCGGCTCGATCCCGGCATGGTCGGCGTCTTCCATCCGAACGACGTCCATTCGATCAACTTCCCCGACGGGGCGCGCTTCGTCCGGGTGACCGGAACCGATCTCGACAAGGTGGTTCAGCGCCGCTTCAACCTCAGGGAAAACACCGTCGACGGCGACAGGCCGGTGCCGGCTCCGGTCGACGCCTGATCCGGGCGAAGGAGGGAAAGCGGCGATGAACGCAGCCCGGCAGACCCCGTTCAAGGCACCCGTGGTCGAGCGATTGGCGGTCCGGGTGGTGGTCGATTCGCACTACGAGCGGTTCCTGCCGCCGGCCGAGCACGACCATGTCGCGATCGAGCATGTCGGCGGCATTCCCGGGCGGCCGATGTCCACCCTGGCCGGCGAATGGGGGCTCGCGCTTCATCTGGAGTCGCGCGCCGACGGGGCGAAGGCGGAGTACATGCTGGACTTCGGCTATACGCCCGAGATCCTCAACCGCAACGTCTCCCTGCTCGATATCGACCCGGCGAGGCTCGACGGGCTGATCCTGAGCCACGGCCACCGCGACCATTACGGGGGTCTGGACGGGTTCGTGACCCAGCACCGCAGAGCGATGAAGGACGACGTCTCGCTCTTCGTCGGGGCGGAGGAGGCGTTCTCGGTCCGCTGGGTGCCGGCGGGGCCGCCCAAGCCCGGCGTCGAGCGGGAATTCGTGTGCTGGGGCGCGCCGAACCGGACGGGACTGGTATCGCAGAACGTGATTCCGGTCTGCTGCCCGCGGCCGCACGCGCTGCCGGGGCCGTTCACGACCGGCTACATCACCCGCGATACCTTCGAAGAGGTCACCGGCGGTTCGATGCTCGCGCCCTACGACCATTTCTCCGAATCCGAGCGGCGCGGTGAACTGGTGGCCGACAGCCACCCGGAGGAGCATGCGACCTGCTACGTCGTCAAGGGGCGCGGACTCGTCGTGATCTCCTCCTGCGGCCATGCGGGCATCGTCAACTCGGTCAAGACGGCGATGGCGGTTTCCGGCATCGACAAGCTGCACGCGGTCATTGGCGGGTTCCATCTGACGACGGCGAAGCCCGACTATATCGAGCACACCGTCGACGAGCTGGAACGGCTGGCGCCCGACGTGGTCGTTCCGATGCACTGCACCGGCGTCGCCTTCATCGAGGCCATGCGCCGGCGGATGCCGGAAAAGCTGGTGGCCTCGAACCTCGGCAGCCGCTTCACCTTCGGGGTTTAGCACCTGTCCGGGCCGGGAGAGCCGCCATGAACCCGAGACCGACCGTTCGCCTGAGCCACGCCGGGTTCCACGTCTTCGATCTGGACCGGATGGTGGACTTCTTCACCTCCGTCTACGGGCTCCGGGTAACCGACCGCGGCACCCTCCCGGGACGGGGCGAGATCGCCTTCCTCGGCGCCGATCCCAGGGACCATCACCAGCTCGTGCTCTACCAGGGGCGGACGGCGCGGGACGGCGTCCACCACAACCACGTCTCGTTCGAGGTGAACGACCTCGACCGGCTGAGGGAGATCCGCCGGACGCTCGAGGAATGGCTCGGCGTCACCAACGTGCTCACCGTGAACCACGGGGTCGCGTGGTCGGTCTATTGCGACGACCCGGAGGGTAACCGGACGGAGGCGTTCGTCGACACCCCGTGGCACGTCGCCCAGCCCTATTTTTCGGACGAGCTCGACCTCTCGCTCGACGACGAGGAGATCGCCGCGCGTACCCGGCGAATGCTGGACGGGAACCCCTCCACCGAGCCGGTCGGGGAATGGCGCGCCCGCTTCGCCCGGGAGCTCGGGCTGGAATAGGGCGAATTCCGGCCCGGCCCGGCCGGGTCGTGGCGGTTCGTGCCGCGCGCAACCCATCCCTCACCCTGGGCAGGCGCGCCAGCGCCGTATCGAAGGGCATGCCCTGAGCCTTTTCAGCAGATGTCTTTTGCGATGCTGTTTGCGATGCGTTGTGCGGCTTTGCGGATTGAGTGGGTTGCGAGATGTGCGTATCGGGCGGTTGTCTCGATCTGGCTGTGTCCGAGGAGTTTTCCGATGATCGGGAGGGT
>JAJDVM010000372.1 GCA_022826125.1 Defluviicoccus sp. | reverse complement strand
CTACCTCGCGAAGAACCTGCCCGACGACGGCAGCGTCCGGTTGGACAACCTGACGACCTCCCACGCAACGCTCGTCGTCGCGGGTCCCAACGCCCGGGCGGTGATGGAGAAGATCGCCGAGGCCGACCTCGACAACGGGTCTTTCCCCTGGCTGACCGGACGGCACACCCATGTCGGGCTGGCGCCGGTCCGCCTGATGCGCATCAACTTCCTGGGCGAGCTCGGCTGGGAAATCCACCACCCGGTGGAGTATCAGCGGCACATCTTCCTCGAACTGCTCCGCGCGGGCGCGGAATTCGATATCGGCCAGTGCGGGATGCGGGCGATGGATTCGCTCAGGATCGAGAAGTCCTACCGCATGTGGGCGCAGGACCTGACCCGCGAATACACCATCCTGGAAGCGGGGCTGGGGCGGTTCGCGGCCCTCGACAAGGGGGATTTCGTCGGCCGGGAGGCGCTGGTCCGCCAGCGCGCCGAAGGCGTGCCGCGCGAGTTCGTCACCCTGGAGGTGAACGGGATCGACGATGCCGATCCGATCGGCAACGAGCCGCTATGGCGCGGCTCCGCCATGGTGGGCCGCGCGACCTCCGGCGCCCGCGGTCATTTCATCGGCAAGTCGCTTGCCATCGGCTACGTCGACGCCGGTCATGGCGATATCGGATCGGAACTCGAAATCGAGATCCTCGGAAAGCGCTACCCCGCCCGCACGATCCCCGAATCCCCGCACGATCCCGGCAACGAACGGCTGAAATCGTGACGGGTCTTTGGTGAAGTGCGGTGGCCATACTGTCGGGTGATCACCGTCTCGATCCATGTCATGGTTCGATCAAGGCGTTGATGGTTCGATGTGGGCAAGAGACAGCGGGAGGAGTTGCGCCAAACGATCTCGGCGCTGCCTCGTACGCGGACGCGACGGCCAGGGGAGACTCTCATGCGGACGCTCATTCGCGGCGGTTGGGTGGTTGGGCATTCCGGTGCCACGCATACGCTGATCCGTGACGGGGTTGTGGTCTACGAGGACGACACGATCGTCCATGTCGGCGCGGACTACGACGGCCACTTCGACCGTGAGATCGATGCGACTTCCAAGCTGGTTTCGCCCGGCTTCATCGACACGCATATCCATTCCGGCCACCGCGCCGCCCATCGGCTGATCACCGATGCTGGGCGGCCCGAGTATTTCGGCCAGCCCTTCTTCGAGACCTTGCCCGCCCGCCGCGGCCGGCCCCACGGTGGCGATGCCGGCGGCTGGGTCAAGCGGGCGGACGAGGACGAGGCGGCCGCCCGGCGCCGCATCGATGCGGCGACCTATACGATCGCCGAGCTGCTGCGCAATGGCACGACGACCTTCATGGATTTCGGCGCACAGCTGCCGATGCAGCAGGCGCTGCTCGCCGAATCGGAGCGTCTCGGCATCCGCGCCTATCTGGCGCCGGCCTACGCCTCCGCCGACTGGGTGGGCGGGGAAGACGGCCGTCTGGTGCGCGACTGGGACGAGGAGAAGGGGCGACGCGGGTTGCAGGCGGCGGTCGACTTCATCGGCGAGCACGCGGGCGCGGGCAACGGCCGCATCCGCGGGATTCTGATCCCGTTCACCACCGAATTGATGTCGCTGGAGCTGCTGCGCGAGACCCGCAAGGCGGCGGACTCGCTCGGCGTGCCGATTTCGATCCACGCGGCGTACAACGTGGTCGAGTTCTTCCAGATCGTGACCGAGCACGGTATGACACCGATCGAGCTGCTGGACTCGGTCGGGCTCTGCGCATCCGACGTGCTGATCGGGCACGGCAACTTCGTCGCCGAGAATCCGCGCATGAACTACCCGGCCGGGCGCGACCTTGAGCTGATGGCCAAAGGCGGGGCGACGGTGTCGCATTGCCCCATCAACCTCGCCCGGCGGGGCCGCTACCTCGACAGCTGGGCGACTTACAGGAAGGCGGGTGTCAACGTCGCGCTCGGCAGCGACACCTTTCCGCGCGACATGATCATGAACATGCGGTGCGCTTCGCTGGTCGGCAAGATCATGAGCGGGAGCTTCCTCGAGGCAACGGCGGCCGAAGTGTTCGAGGCCGCCACCCTCAACGCCACCCGCGTCCTCGGCCGCGACGATCTCGGCCGGCTCGCGCCGGGCGCCAAGGCCGATATCGCGATCATCGACATCTCCGGCCGCGGCACGTTGCGCTTCGGTCCGGTGCGCGACCCGATCAAGAGCCTGGTCGACGTTGGCGTCGGCGACGACGTCGATACCGTCATCGTCGACGGGATCACGCGTGTCGAGGGCGGCCGGGTCGATGGCGTCGACATGGCGGCGGTCCACCGGTTCGGCCAGGAGGATGCCGAGCGGCTGTGGGGCGGATGGCGGCACTGGGACGTTGCCGAACGCACCGCCGAGGAGGCGAGCCCGTGGTCGTTCCCGCTTGCCGGCTGACCGCGGCGGGCGCCTGTATCGAGGACGACGGGTTCACGGTGTAACGAGGTGCGGCAAAGAGGCGTCCTTCTATACGGACACGCTCTAGTCGCCGTAGAGCTCGAGGAGATTGCCGTCCGGATCGTGGAAGAACACCAGACGGCGCACCTTCGGTGCTAAGTATCTGACACAGGGTCGTTTTTCTCTCCCGACATTGTGCAACTCCGGGACGGATCGCGCAACCGTCCGTGCCCAGTGTTGCAACCGAAACCGGGAGAACGGAATGCCCAGGACCAACC
>JAJDVM010000166.1 GCA_022826125.1 Defluviicoccus sp. | reverse complement strand
GTATTTCCGCCAGCCGCGGGCGCGGCCCGGGCAGAAGAAACCGGGGCCGAAGCTCTATTCGATCGACCTTACCGGGTACAACGAGCGCGAGATCGCCACGCCGCGGGACGCGTCCGACCCGGCGTGGTCGCCGTTGAAGCGCTGAGGCGCGGGTTTTCGGCCGTCGGGGATCCCCATGCCCGTTGCGTTTGTTGAATTCCATCCGCCCGGGCGGCATATTGCGACGGTCGAACAGCGCCGTCGTCGGGCCGCGGCGGGCATCTGACTCTCGAAGGAGCATCTACATGCGGTTCAGGATTTTCGCCGTCGCCGTCGCCGCGGCCCTCGTGTGGGGGTGCAGTTCGACTCCCACCGAGCAGGCCTCCACGTCCACGACCGGCGACCCGGGCGCCCAGACGACAACGAGCGGTCAGGAACAGGTGACGCAGAGGGAGCTGCCGACGACACCGGCCATTCCTCCGGGATCGCAAGAGGATCTCGCCCGCAATGTCGGCGACCGCGTCCTTTTCGGCTTCGACCGGTTCGACCTGACCAACGAGGCGCGCGGCATCCTGGACGCGCAGGCCGAGTGGCTCAAGCAGCACGGCACGATCGCGGTCACCATCGCCGGCCATGCCGACGAACGGGGAACGCGGGAATACAATCTGGCGCTCGGCGAGCGCCGTGCGATCAGCGTGCGCAACTACCTGATCGCGCTCGGCATCGACCCGGGTCGGATCCGGACCGTCAGCTACGGCAAGGAACGTCCGGTCGATCCCGGTTCCACGGAAGATGCCTGGGCCCAGAACCGGCGCGGCGTGACGCAGATCGACGAATCGACGCTGCGCCTGTCCAACTGATCCGGTCTCCGGCCGGCGCCGAAAATTCGCCATAATCCGGGTCCATTCTGGGATGCGTCCGACGGCCCGGGCGGCCGGACGGGCGGAGGGGTTAGGACCCGATGAAAAAATTCCAGCTGGGGCTGCCGGTTCCGGTATGCGCGCTGGTCGCGCTGGGGATCGCAGCCTGTCCCATGCCGGCGGCGAGCCAGTCGGCGGATTTCTACGAGCTCAGCGACAGGGTGGAGCGGCTGCAGCGCGAGGTCCAGACGCTGCAGCGTTCCGTATCCCGCGGCGGAGCGCCGGGACGAACCGCCGATGCCGCGGCCAACGCAGAGGTTCGGCTGAACGAATTCGAAGCGCTGCTTCGCGGCCTCGAACAGCGGATCGAAACCCTCGAGAACGAGAGGCGCCGCGGCGCGGAGCGGGTCGAGAAGCTCGTTTCCGATCTCGAACTCCGGTTGCAGGCGCTCGAAAGGGGGGCGCCGGCGTCCCCGGCTGACGACGCCCCCGGGGTCTCCGGAACGGAGAACGCGTCGATTATCGGCGGAACCACGGCCCCGGACGCTCCGCCGCGCCCCCTCGGAACTCTCGGGCCCGGAAGTGCCGCGGCGGCGGCCAAGCCGGCACCGGTCCTGCCCGCCGGCACCGCCAAGGAACAGTACGACTATGCGCTCTCCCTGACCCTCAAGGAGGCGGACTACACCAAGGCCGGGGCCGCGTTTCGCGCCTTCATCGACAGGCACCCGAAGCACCAGTTGACCGGCAACGCCTATTTCTGGCTCGGCCGGACGTATCTGGTGCGCAAGGACTACCGGAACGCCTCGTTTGCCTTCGCCGACGGCTACAAGAAATTTCCCCGCGGGTCCAAGGCGCCCGACAGCCTCTACAATCTCGGCGTTTCGCTCCGCCATCTCGGCAAGAAGCGGGAAGCATGCACGGCCCTGGCGCGCCTCCTCGACCGGTTCCCGAAGGCCAATCCGACGCTGAAGAAGCGCGTTTCGAGGCAGCGGAAGCGCCTCAAATGCAGCTAGCCGCGCATGGGCGCGGGCGACGATGAATCGCTGGACGGCGAAGCGTTCGCGGGTCTGATCGAGCCCCTGGGTCCGTTCGAACCCCACCCGTCCGTCGCGGTCGCGGTTTCCGGTGGATCGGACAGCCGCGCCCTCGCGCTCCTGGCCGCGCCTTGGGCTGCCCGGCGCGGCGGAACCGCGGCCGCGCTGGTCGTGGATCACGGGCTGCACGAAGACTCGTCCGGGGTGGCGAGCCGCACCCTGGAATGGCTCGCCGCGCGCGGGATCGAAGGTATCCGGCTGAACTGGGAGGGTCCCAAGCCGAAAACCGGCGTCCAGGCGGCGGCGCGCGAGGCGCGGTACCGGCTGCTCGGCGACTGGTGTGCGAGGAACCGCGTTCTCCATCTCATGACCGCGCATCACCGGGACGATCAGGCGGAGACCGCGCTCCTCCGCCTCGCCGCCGGAAGCGGTTTGGACGGGCTCGCCGCCATGCCGCCCGTTCAGGAGACCTTCTGGGGCCGGATTCTCCGCCCACTGCTTCCGGTAAGCCGGTCGCGCTTGCAGGCGACGCTCGAATCGCTCGGAGAGGGCTGGATCGAGGATCCCGCCAACGCCGACCCGGCGTTCGCCCGTGCCCGGCTGCGGGGCTCGGCCGGCGTGCTCGCGCGCGAGGGGCTGACCCCGGCCCGCCTCGCCGCCACCGCGAACCGGGTCGCCGCCGCGCGCGAAGTCCTCGAGGGCGAGACCGCGGCCTTGCTGGCGCGCTGCGTATCGGTCCATCCCGCCGGCTACGCCGTGGCGGACCGGGAGGCGCTTGCCGCCGCGCCGCTGGATCTCTCGCGGCGCGCGCTGGAGCGTATCCTCGGCTGCGTCGGCGGCCGCCGCTACGCGCCCCGTCGCGCCAGGCTCGCACCGCTCCTCGACGACCTGCGCGGGGACGGCGTCATGCGGACCCGCACGCTCGCCGGTTGCGCCATCGCACCGTCGGGCGAAACGATCCTGTTCGTTCGCGAGGCCGGAGCGATCCGGGAGAGGATTCCGGTGGTTTCCGGCGGCGAAACGTTTTGGGACGGCCGGTTCCGGATTTCCTTCGCGCGCATCCCGGCCGGCCGAAATGCGTTGCATCTTCGTGCTCTGGGTACGGCCGGCTGGCGCGCCGTGCGCGGGACCCTCGAAGGTGCGCCCGCGATGCCCCGCGATGCGCGCCGCGCCCTCCCCGCTGTGCACGATGACGAGGGCGTGCTCGAAGTGCCCCATCTCCTCTGGCGTCGAACCCCGCCGGAGAAGGGGAAGCCCGTCGTCGCCAGCGTGGCTTTCGCCCCCGCGAGACCGCTTGCAGCGACCGAGTTTGCGGTTGTTTAATGCGATTGTCGCATTATCTATTCACTCTGTCGGTTAACTGGACGATCTAAGGGCACGGAATGCGGGGCTCTATCCGCGCCTGCACCACTCGGGAAGCTGGGCTTGAGTAACTTCGGACGCAATCTCGCGCTTTGGGTGATTATCGGACTGCTGCTGGTTGCGCTGTTCAACCTGTTTCAGCAGCCGTCGAACCGCGGTGCCGGCGAAGGAATCGCCTTCTCCGAGTTTCTGGCGCAGGTCGAGAACGGCCAGGTCAAGGAGGTCACCATTAAGGGGCACGAAATCTCCGGGTTCTACGGGGACGAGCGCTCCTTCAAGACCTACGCGCCGGACGATCCCCAGCTTGTCGAAAGGCTGAGGTCGCGCGGCGTGGTGATCAACGCTCTGCCGGTCGACGACGGGACCCCGTCGCTGTTCCAGATCCTGATCTCCTGGTTCCCGATGCTGCTGCTGATCGGCGTCTGGATATTCTTCATGCGGCAGATGCAGTCCGGCGGCGGTAAGGCGATGGGGTTCGGCAAGTCCCGCGCGCGGCTGCTCACCGAACGCCTCGGCCGGATCACCTTCGAGGACGTTGCCGGGATCGACGAGGCCAAGCAGGAGCTCGAGGAGGTCGTCGACTTCCTCAAGGACCCGCAGAAGTTCCAGCGCCTCGGCGGCAAGATTCCCAAGGGCGTCCTCCTGGTCGGACCGCCGGGCACGGGCAAGACGCTGCTCGCGCGGGCGATCGCCGGCGAGGCGAACGTGCCGTTCTTCACGATCTCCGGCTCGGACTTCGTCGAGATGTTCGTCGGCGTCGGCGCCAGCCGGGTGCGCGACATGTTCGAGCAGGGCAAGAAGAACGCGCCCTGCATCATCTTCATCGACGAGATCGACGCGGTCGGCCGGCATCGCGGCGCCGGGCTCGGCGGCGGCAACGACGAGCGCGA
>JAJDVM010000301.1 GCA_022826125.1 Defluviicoccus sp. | reverse complement strand
TCCTTCACCACGTAGGCGACCTCGTCCGGGGTCAGCATCACGTTGATCGGGTTGAGCACCCCGCCCGCCTTGGCGATCGCGTAGTAGCTCACGATCCACTCGACGCTGTTCTGGGCATAGAGCGTCACCCGGTCGCCCGGCTCGACGCCGAGCGCGCGCAGCCCGCTGGCGACCCGGCTCGATTGCCGGTCGATCTCCGCGAACGACACCTTCCGTCCGCCGAAGATCAGCGCGGTCTTGTCGCCGAATCTGGCCGCCGCCTCGCCGGGGATTTCACCGATCGTCTTGCCGAACATCGAAGCCTCTATCGCTGGAGAACCGGGCGCCGGCGATCATGCCACCCCGGGGACGAGGTTTGAAGCGGGGGCGAACCGAGGGCGGCGTGCTACCCTTCGCGAACCGCGGAAAACGGGAGGCGGCGGATGATCGAGCTCCATCATTTCTGGGATTCCCCCTGCTGCTTCAAGGTGCGCCTGGTGCTGGCGGAGAAGGGGCTGGACTGGGCGGAGCGCTACGTGGCGACGCACCGTTTCGAGCATTTCCGGGCGGGCTACGGGGACCTCAACCGCCACCGCAAGGTTCCGACCCTGGTCCATGACGGGACGCCGGTGATCCAGTCCTCGGACATCGCGCTCTATCTGGACGAGGCGTTTCCCGAGCCCCGGCTGCAGCCGGAAGACGCCGGCGCGCGGGCCGTGATGCGCGAATGGATCGCCGAGGAGGGCGAGTACCTGTTTCCCCTCGTGGTGACGCTCAGCTTCAACCTGATGATGACGCTCCGGGCCAAGGGTTTCGGCATGGACCGGCTGCGCGAGTGGTCGGAGCGCCACCCCGACCGGGACCGCGCCAGGGACTATCTGCGACGGGTCTCCGGCCCGCCCGACCGGGACGCGGTCGATGCCGCCGCGTCCCGTTTCGCCTGGCACATGACGCATCTCGAGGAGACGCTCGGGCGCGGCGGCGGCCCGTGGATATGCGGGGCCGCGTACTCGCTCGCCGACATCTGCGTCGCGCCCATCCTCGACCGGGTGGAGAGCCTCGACCTGGACGCGTTGTGGGGAGACCTGCCGGCGGTCGCCGCATGGTACGCACGGATGAAGGACCGCCCCGCCTTCCGCAAATCGATGCCGCCCGTCGAATACCGCATGTGGGGCCCGAGAAAGCCGGTGCCGCCCGGCGGGGTGGACCCGGACGAGGCGGGGGATACGTTTCCGGCGGGGTGATGGGGGGGCAGGGCGGAATCTTTCTTCCCCGCCTACCCCACCACGTCATGCCCGAAACGAGTCCATTGCTGTCCGGTTTAACTTTGGCGGACAGGGTGCATGGTCCGGTTACCCGCGGATTATCGACCCGTCGGCTCGGTCGAGGCTCGGATCGCGGCCCGCTCGCATCTGCCCTCTTTGTCCCCCCGTTGTCACCGCGGCCTTGAGCCGGGGTCCAGGGAAGCCGGGCGACGGCGGTGCCTGTAGCTCTGGACCCCGGCTCAAGGCCGGGGTGACAGCTGAGGGGGCGGAGACGGTCTCGCCCATCGGCACGGAGCCCGTCCCGAAGTTAAACCGGACAGCAATGGAACGAGTCCGGGCATGACGGACGGTGCGATGCCCACGAGACGGTTCCGACCGGCACGGAGCACGGCGGAACGCGCGCTTGCGAGTCGCGCCGCGCTCGGCCACAACGGGGCGATGAGCGCAAGGAATGTCGCACCCTCGCCGTCGGGCGGCGCGGCCCGATGAGGCTGTCGTGGAACGAAATCCGCGCCCGCGCCGCCGCCTTCGCCGGGGAGTGGCAGGACGCGTCGTACGAGAAGGGCGAGGCGCAGAGCTTCTACAACGACTTCTTCGAGGTGTTCGGCGTCCGGCGGCGAACCGTGGCGCGCTACGAGGAGCATGTCGCGAAGCTGGATAACAGCCACGGCTTCATCGACCTGTTCTGGCCCGGCGTGCTGATCGTCGAGCACAAGAGCGCCGGGCGCGACCTCAAGAAGGCATACGGACAGGCCGGCGAGTATTTCGACGCGCTCCCGGAGAACGAACGCCCCCGCTACATCCTGGTCAGCGACTTCCGGACCTTCGAGCTCCACGATCTGGACGAGCGCGAGGACATCTCCTTCCCGCTCGCCGATCTGCCGAAGCACGTGGAGGCGTTCGGCTTCGTCACCGGCGTGCAACGCCGGACCTTTCGCGACCAGGATCCGGCCAACGTAAGGGCGGCCGAGCTGGTCGGGCGGCTGCACGATGCGCTCGACGAGGCGGGATACCGTGGCCACGACCTCGAACGCTTCCTGGTGCGGATCGTCTTCTGCCTGTTCGCCGACGACACCGGCATCTTCGAGCCGCGCGATATCTTCCTCGACTTCATCGAGACCCGCACCGGCGAGGACGGCGCCGATCTCGGCCCGTGGCTCGCCCAACTTTTCCAGGTGCTCGACACGCCGGGGGCCGACCGCGCGGCGACGCTCGACGAGGACCTCGCCCGCTTCCCCTATATCGACGGCGCCCTGTTCGAGGAGGCGCTGCGCATCCCGTCCTTCGACGCGGGAATGCGGGCGGCGCTGCTGGACGCCTGCCGGTTCGACTGGTCGAACATCTCGCCCGCCATCTTCGGCGCGCTGTTCCAGTCGGTGATGGACCCGGCCGAGCGCCGCGCGCAGGGCGCGCACTACACCACCGAAAAGAACATCCTGAAGGTGATCGAGCCGCTGTTCCTCGACGACCTGCGCGCCGGGTTCGAACGCCTCAAGCGCCGGCGCGACAGCCGCCGCCGCCCGGAACTGCTGCGCTTCCAGGACCGGCTCGGGCGGCTCCGCTTCTTCGACCCCGCCTGCGGCTGCGGCAACTTCCTCATCATCGCGTATCGGGAGCTGCGGCAGCTCGAAATCGAGGTGTTGCAGGAGGTCTATTCGGAAGGACAGCTGGACGCGCTGGCGCAATCGCTCTCCGTCGTGAACGTCGACCGGTTTTACGGCATCGAGATCGGCGAGTTCCCCGCCCGCATCGCCGAGACCGCGCTGTGGATGATGGACCACATCATGAACAACCGGCTGAGCCTCGCGTTCGGCCTGACCTACGCGCGGATACCGCTGGAGAAGTCGCCGAATATCGCTGTCGGCAACGCGCTCGACATGGACTGGCAGGCATTCCTGCCGGCGGATGATTGTTCATACATTCTCGGCAACCCGCCCTTTGTCGGTCATCAATGGCGGACAAAGGCGCAACAAGAGGACATGGCACGGACTTGGGGAACGGCCGGACAGGTCAACCGGCTGGATTACGTTACCTGCTGGTTCAACAAGGCCACGCGCTATGCAGCGACCAATCGCACTATCGAGATTGCGTTCGTTTCCACCAATTCGATTAGCCAAGGCGAACAGAGCGG
Organism: Defluviicoccus sp.; assembly: GCA_022826125.1. GTDB lineage: Bacteria > Pseudomonadota > Alphaproteobacteria > MPNO01 > MPNO01 > MPNO01. Next base: position 18,407 of record JAJDVM010000301.1, on the reverse strand, counting down.
GATTCTCTGGCCGGTAATTTTCTCACGCAACCTCTCGATCCGCTTCGCCCACCGGACCTTCCAGTGGAACAGCGAAGCGCGTGGAAAGGCGGCGGTTCATTGCGTGATCGTCGGTCTCACATTCGCGGAAGACGGCAAGCGCTGGATATACGACTACGAGCATGTACGAGGCGAACCCCACGCTTCGGAGGTCACGCAGATCAACGGCTACCTGATCGACGGCCCCCAGTATGCCGTGCCCGCACGCTCTTCGCCGCCCGACGGGCGGCTGAAGATGCACAAGGGGAGTCAGCCGACGGATGGCGCCCGCATCAGGAAGCCGGAAGGCGGCTACCTGAAATTCAGCAACCTGATCCTAGAAGAAGACGACCGGGAGCAACTTCTCGCCGCTGACCCGCACTGCGACAAGTGGCTGAAGCCATACGTCGGCGGCGACGAAATGATTTCCGGTCGGTGGCGCTGGCGCCTCTGGCTCAAAGATGCCGACCCCACCGAACTGAAGGCGTCGAAGCCCATTGTTGAACGATTGGAGCGCGTGCGCACGGGACGACTTCTAAGCCCGACGGCCAGCGTCCAGGACTACGCGGACTACCCCACCTTGTTCACGCAGGATCGCCAACCCGATACCGACTATCTGGCGATACCGGAGGTTTCATCGGAAAGCCGAGAATACATCCCGATCGCCATACTTCCGCCAACCGTGATTGCATCCAATCAACTCCGGATCGTACCTGGCGCGCCGCTCCATTATTTCGGTTTGCTTACTTCGGCGATGCACATGGCCTGGATGAGAACCGTCGCGGGACGCCTGAAGAGCGACTATCGCTATGCACCGGCCGTTTACAATTCGTTTCCGTGGCCAGAGATGACGGACGCCCGGCAGGATCGAATAGCCGCTCTGTCTCAAGCCGTTCTCGATGCACGGGCCAAATTCCCGGGTTCGTCCCTTGATGCGCTCTACGACCGGGATACCATGCCGCCCGACCTCCGCGCGGCCCATATCGCCCTCGACCGCGCCGTAGATCGCCTCTACCGTCGCACCCCCTTCTCCTCCGAACGCGAGCGCGTCGAGCACCTGTTCACGCTCTACGAAAAGATGCGTGCGCCGCTGGAAGCTGGGATGCGGGGGAAGAGGAGGCGGCGGAGGTCGAGCCGGAAATCTGCGCGCGCCGGTTAGGCCGGCCAGATGGGCGTCGTCGGAGCCGGTGTTCGCTTCCGCGGAGGCAAGTCGAAGCCGAGCTGCCCCGCCCTGCGGAAATTCATCGCTATCCTGTTCAAGTCGGTAGTCCGAACCGGAACCTCTTCCATTACTTCGCCAGAGAGCGGCCTGAACTGGATGCCTGGCCGATCGACTACAATGCTATGCAATAGATCGGCGGCGCGATCCATGTATTTGCGACAACCGACGCCATCACGCTCTGACTCGAATTCGGCAAGCTGATTGCTGGGAAAAAGAAACGGTTGCCCGCTCTCTTCGATTGATATCCTTTGCCGTGCCGACATGGCCTCCCTTTCGACTTTCCGTTGAATTGTACGAAATACTTCCGCGCCTAGAACATTATTCGTTCCTAACAAAAGTCTCATCTTCGTCCGGTTTTCACGCGGTCTCAATATGGTCATATCGGGCAGGTAATTCGCGATCTCAACCTCTTTCATTTTACGTTTCAGGAGGACAAGGATTTTCGTTTCGTTGCTCCAATCTTCGGGCAAATCTAAGAACTTCTCAGCCCATCCAGGGTCCGCCAGAAAACGACCGAAAGACTCTTCTACGACATCCCATCCGGCATGTCGGTTTACTTCCTCCGCCATGAAATTGAAAAGAAATTCTCCATTGAGATCTTTGAGGAAAGCAAACACCCTCTCCGATTCGATATCCCAGCCCGTGGGATCTATGAATGTGAAGGTAAAACCATCGCGGCAAGAAGAACCAATCGCGTCAATGTTGTCCTCGAACAAACCTTGAAAGACCTGAATATCGAACTCCCGTCTGTTGGCCGCAAACTGCCGTAGCTTGTCGGCCGAAGTCGGATTTCTTTCGCAGAAGCGGTACCGCACTTGGAGTCCTGTACGACCCATTGCTGAGAGCACCCGTCGTACGGCCTCCAAAGTTCTGACCGCCTGGGAGAAAGAAGAGTCGGAAAACTTGTCGTCATCCGATACTCGCCATGGACCGGCGAATGCATCCACAAAATTGAAAGTGGGCGACGTCGACCGCGATTGCAGTAGCTTGAATGCAGCCGCCTCAAGATACTTGTTGAGAAAAAGATGCTTGATATAGGACTGTTCGCGTCCCCGATAACGTTCGATCTTCGGTAGCATCAGGCTGTCGCGGCGTGCAGCGGAACCGCGGCGGGCTTCGACGGGATATTCCGGGGAAATTCATTCCACTCCTTGCCGTCGAGCAATCGCCCTCCTGATTTAGGGCGCGCTCCGCCCCACTGCTTGAAGAAGAATGGCACACCCTCCGAGGCGCACCGGTCGCGGATGTCGCGGACCCATTCGAAGCGCAGTTCCCTCGCGTTCGGCCCGCTCTCGCCGCCCACGATCACCCACGATATGCCTTCCAGATCGATGTCCCCCACCGGACCGATGAGCGGTTCGATGGAGAGAAAACGAACCGTGGCCGGCGCCGCTTGCAGATGCCGGATCCTGGCCGTGCCCGCCCGGTCCTCGACCGACACGCCGCACCAGATATGTCCCGGCGCCGCGCCGCCGGGGTATCTGCGGCGCAGGTAATCCCGCATGCGCGAGCTTCGCTTGGTCAGCACCTGATAGACGTGGCGGTCGGTCGTCTCCATCCGGTCGAACACGTCGTCGACGAACCCGCGCGGCACGTGCTTGTGGAACAGATCGCTCATCGAATTGACGAAGATCATGCGGGGCTTGCGCCAGCGCTCCGGTCGATCCAGCCGCGACGGCCAGAGACGAAGGTCGAAGCCCTGCTCGTAGGGGTGGCCGGGAACGCCCCGCCACCGTTCGGCGAAGCGTGCCGCGTAGCAGTTGTCGCAGCCGCGCGTGATCTTCGTGCAGCCCGTCACCGGGTTCCACGTCGCGTCGGTCCATTCGATCGCGGAGTTGTCTGCCATGGCGGCACCTCCTATCACATATCCTCACGCCGCGCCAAGATGTTCTTGATTTGTTCGATTCGTGGCCACCCGTTGCCCGCACGGCGATTCCCGACTTCCCGCGCGGCACGGCGACAACGCGGCCGAACGGAGGAATGCCGGGCAGACCGCGTTCGCGAGAAGGAAGCCCGGCGCCCGGCGCGGACGGCGGAGATAAGGAGGCGCTCATGGAGACCATCGAGTGGCGTGACTTCGAGAGGGTGGAGATTCGCGTCGGGCGGGTGCTCGCCGCGGAGCGCTTCGAGGAGGCGCGGGTGCCCGCCTACATCCTGCGGGTGGACTTCGGCGAGGCGATCGGCGTCCGGAAGTCGAGCGCGCGGATTACCGCGAACTACCGCCCGGAGGAACTGGTCGACCGCCTCGTCGTCGGCGTGGTCAACTTCCCGCCCAAGCAGATCGGCCCCATCATGTCGGAGTGCCTGATTACCGGGTTCGAGGACGAGACGGGCGAGGTGGTGCTGTGCGTGCCGGACAAGGCGGTGCCGCCGGGAGCCCGCCTGCTGTAGCCCGGATGTCCCACCACGGCCGCGGCGAGCCGGCCGGCTACTCCGCCGGCGCGCCGGCCTCGTTGCGGCGGACGATATAGCCCTCGAGGAAGTCCACCTTGCCTTCGAGGCGGCTCAGCCGGTCGCGGATTTCCGTCATCCCCGCCTCGAGCCGGTCCATGCGAGCCTCGATCCGGTCCATGCGCGCGCCGAGCCCCCGCTGGCCTTGCAGGATCAGGCCGGCGAGCGCGGCGCCGACGGCCAGGATCGCGATCAGTTCCGGACTCACGCACCCTCCCCGGCGGCCCGACGCCGCCCGCGCGGGAGACCCTGCCGGACCACCGGCCCCCCATCAAGCGAAAAGCGGCCGCCGCCGGCCCGGACCCTGCCCTTTCCCCGTCATTTCGACCGGAGCGCCGAAGGCGCGGAGCGGAGAAATCTTGCAGCCCGGGCATCGCCGGTGCGTGACGGATCTCTCCGCTCCGCCGCGCTCACGCGCCGCTCCAGTCGAGATGACGGGTCTGCGTCCGGTGCGCCCAGGGCGCGTGGAAGCGGCGCTCCTTGTCGCGATGAATCCCGGTTCACAGCCCCGGCTGGAAGGCGGGCTCCTCCCGGGACTCGCCCTGCTCCTCGCGAGCCCGGCGGAAAATCTCCCGGGCGAGATGTTGGTGCGCGACCGAGCGAAAATCGGCGTCCGTCATCACCCTGGAGAAGATCCCCTCGTTGCCCTCCATTCGCGCGATGAACAGCTCGTCCAGAATACCGTCCAGGTAAGCGGCGAAGTCCGAGAAGCTGTTGGCGCGGGCCGCCTCCGCGATGTTCTCGTCTCTTTCCGCCGAGGCGCGGATCTGGTCGAAGAACAGCTGATCCGCCTCGGTGAAGTCGGTGCCGAAACGCTCGTTGAGGCGGTCGATCAGGCCCGAAAGCGCGACCTCCTCCTCCTTGGCGCGGGCCGTGCCGACATCGGTCGGCCCCTTCAGCGGCTCGGGCTCGCCTTCCCCGAGGCCGATGGATCGCTCGGAAATTTGCTGAAGCCGGTAGAACCGCAGCGCGACTTCATCGTCCAGCACGAAGTCCCGGCCGTCGCCCGGCGGCGGGAGTTTCGCCAGAAGATTCCTCGCGAAGGCGTACAAGCGTTCGAGTTCGGTGTCCTGATAGGGGATGATCTGCGACAGGAAGGCGTAGAGGTTCCGATAGGCCGTCAGCTGGCCGCGAAACTCCTCCCGCTCATCCTCCCCGCGATCCTGGAACCGCTGAACGACGGCATCGAGGACGGCGTTCATCATCCGATGGTCGGCCGCCGAGTGGTCGCGCTTGCCGCGATACCAGACTTCGGCGAACCCGGTCACATCGGCCGGCGTGAAGATCGCCCATTCGAGCAGGCGGTGTTGCAGCTCCGACAGACGATGCGGATCGGCGTTCTCTCCGACGGGAGTGGTCTCGTAGTAGGGTTTGAACGCCTTGTAGATGTCCTCTTCCTCGTTGACGAAGTCGAGGACGAAGGTGCGGGATTTGCCGGGCGCGATCCGGTTGAGCCTTGAGAGGGTCTGAACCGCCTGAACGCCGGCCAGCCTCTTCACCACGTACATCGTCTGCAACAGGGGTTGATCGAAACCGGTCTGGTACTTCTCCGCGACCAGCAGAACCCGGTAATCGTCGCGCTCGAAGGTCTCCGGGAGCTCGCTTTCGGAAACCCCGCCGTTCATGCCCACCTCGGTATAGGACGACCCGGGAAGCTCGGGGTCCTCGACGCTACCCGAGAAGGCCACCAGCGAACGGATGCCGCCGTAGCCCTGCTCTTCGACGTAGCGATCGAAGGCGAGCTTGTATTTCACGGCGGCAAGGCGGGAGCCGGTAACGACCATCGCCTTCGCGCGCCCGCCGAGTTCGCGCATCGCGTTGAGCCGGAAATGCTCGACGATCACGGAAACGACCTGCTCGATATTGACGGGATGAAGCTCCAGGTAGCGCGTGAGGACCTTCGCGGCTTCCCTGCGCGGCACGTCGGGATCGTCCTCGATCTGCTTGATCAGGCCGAAGAAGCGTTTGTAGGTGGTGTAGTTCTGAAGCACATCCATGATGAAGCCTTCTTCGATGGCTTGCCGCATGGTGTACTCGTGGAAGGGTGAGGCGCCGGACGGGCCGGGTTCGTCGAACAGGGCCTTCGTCTTGAATTTGGGCGTGGCCGTGAAGGCGAAGAAGCTGAGATTTGGCTGCCGCGCCCGTTGCAGCGCAGCGCGCAGGACCGCCGCCTTCGCGTCGTCAGAGAGGTCGTCGTCCTCCTCGTCGGAGAGCTGAGCCGCGATCGCGGCCTCGATCCCGTCCTTGTTCAGCATCCCCTTGAGAACGGTGGCGGTCTCTCCGCTCTGCGACGAGTGCGCCTCGTCGACGATGACGGCGAAGCGCTTGCCCGCCGTGTCGATCTTCACGCCCGAGCCCTTCTTCTCAAGCGTCGAGAGCGCCTGCGAGATGAAGGGGAATTTCTGGATCGTCGTGATGACGATGGGCGTGCCCTGGGACAGCGCCCTGGCGAGTTGTTTTGTGTCCTCGTCGATCTTCTCGACCACGCCGGTCTTGTGCTCGAACTGGTAGATCGTCGCCTGCAACTGCTGATCCAGCACGCGCCGGTCGGTCACCACGACGACGGAATGAAACACCTTCTCGTCATTCTCGTCGTGCAAGCTGGCCAGCCGGTGCGCGAGCCACGCGATCGAGTTCGACTTGCCCGAACCGGCCGAATGCTGGATCAGATAGTTCCGGCCCGCGCCATGGGCCCTGGCATGACCGACCAGCTTCCGGACAGAATCGAGCTGGTGATAGCGCGGAAAGATCATCGTCTCCGTCCGCACGGTGCGCGCGCCCTTGTCGGTCCTGACCTGTTTTTCCGTCACCTCCAGGTGCATGAAGCGTTGCAGGATTTCCAGCAGGCTGTCGGCCTTCAGCACCTCGTCCCAAAGGTAGTGGGTCTTCCAGTTCCCCTCGACCGGCGGGTTGCCCGCGCCGTGGCCGTTGCCCCGGTTGAAGGGCAGGAAGCCGGTCTCCCTGCCCTTCAACTCGGTCGTCATCCATACCTCGTCCGGGTCCACGGCGAAGTGGACGAGCGCGCGCTTTTTGAACGCGAAGAGAAGATCGCGCCCGTCCCGCTCGTCCTGGTACTGGCGCATCGCATCGGCCGCCCGCTGCCCGGTCAGCGGGTTCTTGAGCTCGGCGGTGACGACGGGAACGCCGTTGACGGCAAGGGTCACGTCGATGACGCAGCGGCGGTTCTTGCCGTCCGCCTTCTTCATGACCGAGGCGAAGCCGACCTGGCGCGTGACGGTCAGCCGGTTCCTGGCATAGTTCTCCGCCGCCTCGGGGTTCATCCGGGTGTTGGGCCGGAACCAGGCCATGCGGAAGGTCTTGCCATAGCACTTGAAGCCGTGGCGCAGGACGTGCAGCGTCCCCTTGAGTTCCAGCTCCTTCGACAGGCTGTCCAGCACGGTCGCGGCGGTCTTCGGCCCGAGCAGCGCCTCCAGCGCCAGCCACCTGGCCGGCTGGCTTTCCTTCAGGAAGCCGGTGACATCGGCGGGGAAGAGGGCGAACGCTTCATCGTAGGTTCTCGGGTTCCGCGTCTCATAGCCGCCCGACCTAGCTAATCCGGCTTCGATCGCCGTCTCGAAAGCGAGTTCGGTGTGGCCGGACATCAACAAAGCCCCTTGATTTGACCAGTTACAGCAGCTGTTACCAAAGCGCTTCGGTATTCCTCTAAAGTGCAGATGCTTTGAAGCACATGGGACGATTGTTCACCAATTGCATCAACACGAACCCGCACGGTTCGGGCGATGGCTTCTTGTTCGGAGACAGGAGGATAGGGAACAATAAAGTCCCCTAAATCCCCGAAATTTAGACCTTCTCTCGATGCACCATTTTGTGAAAGATCAATTTGAGCTTGGCCGACTGATGAAGACAGAAACATCTTAACAAAATCAGCGACCAGTTCTGTCGGGCGAATAATGCAAACGTGCTGATTGACGTTGGCACGGGCGTTGACCTGATCGAACAAGCAGCAACGACCGATTGACGCGCCGGTAATGTTTAGCAATACATCTCCGATAAACACCCTCGTTTCTGACATTTCATTATCAGTTTCCTCATCGATAAAGACAATATCATCTAACATCAATCCATCGAAATAAATATTTTGGCTGCGCAGCAGCATAATGCCCGATTCGACGTAGACGGATGCACCACCGCGAGGAGTGATGCCGCTTCCAATCTTGTCCGTGACAAATTTAAGCCGCTTTAGTCCCCAATGCGCAGGGATGGTGCCGATCCAGTCGATACCAGAGGATTTCATCTCAGTGTTGGGGTTGAGACCCTTCGTGACGGCGCGGGTGATGAGAGCCTGGCGTTTCTCGACCAGCCGGTCCAGAAGCACGCGCTTCTTCGCGATCAGCCCGTCGATCCGCGCCGTCTTCTCATCCAGAAAACGCGCAATCCGCCGCTGCATGTCGAGAGACGGTGCCGGAACAGCTTGAGACATGGACCGAGGCACTTGGACATAGGGTTGAGCCGTTCCACCGACTTCCCAAAAATCTTGCTGGTTTACCAGATAGAAGAGATACCGCGCATCGCCCTGTTCGGTTGGTAGAAATGGCTGGGTGTTCGCAACTACACCCCACTGGCCCGAAGCGTAGAAGCACTTTCCGCACTGAGCACCTACGGCACTCAAGGCTAGTCCCTCACCGTTAAACTGCGACTCTGGCAAGCGTACATCTTGTCCGGAAGCACTAAAGCCAGGAAAACCCTCACCATCTGCTAGATCATCCAAATGGCCCTTAATTGACACTACACCCGCAGAAACTTGGCGCATCAGCCGTTTGAGCGGTAAGGTCGGAAACTTGCTCGACCTCACGCCACTAGCCCCTTTAGTAGGCTGGCGATCTCCCCTTCGAGCTTGGTGATGTCGGCCTCAATTTGATCGAGCGCTCGTGGCGGCTTGTACACGTAAAAGTGTCGGTTGAGCGGAATTTCGTAGCCAATCTTAGTCTTATCGTAGTCCACCCAGGCGTCGGGCACATGGGGCAGCACTTCGCACGCGATGTATGCGTCGATGTTGTCCCGGAAGGTCTCGACAAGCCGGTCGTTGGGCTTGTCCGGCCCGAAGTCCATTGGCAGGGGCAGCGCCGTGCCGGACGGCAGGAGGATGTTCTCGGTGTCCCGAAGTTCACTGTCGGGTTCCGGCCGATCCTGGCCGTCCCGACAAATCTCGGCGTCCGGGTCGCGCTCGCCGAGGGCCACGAAGATCGCTTTCCTGATCGGCCCGGCGATTTTCAGGCCGGCGCACTTCGCCGCCTGCATCATAGCGGCGTCGAACGCTTCGCGGTCCATGTAGCGCCCATTGCCTTCCAGCGTCGCGAGTACGGCGCGGATAGCCTCCCGCCGCTTCCGCCCCTCCTCGATCTCGCGTTCGGCCGCCGCCGTGCCCTTCCGCTTCTTCGATGACGCCAGATTCGCGAAAGCCCTCTGCTCGTCGAGCTTCGCGATGCGCTCGGGCGTCGCTTCGAAGTTCATCCGCAAGGGGCGCTCGACCGTCACCTTGAGAAAGCCGAACTCGCGGTTCTCGAAGATACGGGAAATGACGCGTGTCTCGGTGTCGCCGTCGACCGCTACTTCCGCCGTCTCCCCGTCCCGGAAGTTTCCATAGATGTGGGTGAGATGACGGATCTGCTCCTCGGCGATCTCGTTGCGCTTGTTGTTGAGGCTCCTCCTCATCTTACGGAAGAAGCGGGTGCCGTCGATGAGCTGCACCTTGCCGCGCCGCTCAGGGGGCTTGCGGTTGGTCACCAGCCAGACATAGGTGAAGATGCCGATGTTGTAGAAGAGCTGGTCGGGCAGCGCCACGATCGCGTCGAGCCAGTCGTTCTCGATGATCCAGCGGCGGATGTTGGACGGCCCCGACCCGGCATCGCCGGAGAAGAGCGGCGAGCCGTTGAAGACGATGGCGATCTTCGAACCGGGCTGGTCTTCGTCCCCCTCCTCGTAGGGATGCATCTTGGAAATCATGTGCTGAAGGAAGAGGAGCGAGCCGTCGTTGATGGCCGGAAGTCCGGCGCCGAACCGGGCCGAAAAACCCATCGTCTTGTGCTCGCGCTCGACCATCTCCTTCTGGTCCTTCCATTCGACGCCGAAGGGCGGGTTGGCCATCAGGTAGTGGAAGCGTTCGCCCTCGAAGCCGTCCCTGGTCTTGCCGTCTCCCAAGGTGTCGCCGAGGACGATGTGGGCCGTGTCCTCGTCCTTGATGAGCATGTCTGAGCAGCAGATCGCCCAGGACTCGTCGTTGTAATCCTGGCCGAACAACGCGAGCTGCGCCCGCTCGTTCTGAGAGAGGATCAGCTTCTCGGATTCCGAGAGCATGCCGCCGGTTCCGCAGGCCGGATCGTAGATCCTGCGGTAGATACCGGGCCGGTAGACATCCCGTTCGCCGGTATAGATGAGGTTCGCCATGAGGCGAATGACTTCGCGCGGCGTGAAGTGGTCCCCCGCCTCTTCGTTCGACTGTTCGTTGAAGCGCATCACCAGATGCTCGAACAAATAGCCCATCTGGAGATTGTCGATCCTGTCCGGGTGAAGGTCGACATCGGCCATCGCCTTGACGATAGTGAAGAGACGGTTGCTGGCGTCGAGCTTCTCGATCTGATCGGCGAAATTGAAACGCTCGAAGATCTGCCGCGCGATCGGGGAAAAGCCGTTGATGTAAGAAACGAGGTTCGGCGCGATGTTCTCGGCATCGCCGAGCAACCGGGCGAAAGTGTAGGGGCTCGTGTTGTAGAGCGGATGCTTCCGCCCGGGGTCGGCGGCCTTGCCGAGCAGGCTATCCATCGCCGCTTTGGGCATCTCCTGCGCCTCCAGCTGAACATACCGTTTCAGAACGGCTTCCTTGGTCGGCTCCAGGACGCAATCGAGCCGGCGCAGGACGACCATGGGAAGCATGACCAGGCGGTATTGAGGCGGCCGATAGGGCCCACGAAGCCGGTTCGCGATTTCCCAGATCTTGGCTTTGAGTTCGTCGTGTGCCTGTACGTTCACTGAAATATTCCGCTGAATAGACCGACTTGAGCATTAGTATATTGGTGGACACTGACAAGAAGCAGGAAGACGACAGCGAATGTCGCCGACCGGCCGCGGTTACCGCAAGCCCCCCTACTCGTCGTAAACCCAGTCGAACGTCTCGCCGCGCGCCCGCACGAACCCCACCGAGGGGGACGGGAAGTGCGCCGTCATCACCAGCGTGCCGGTGTCGCAGTGGCGCTCCAGGAACGCGCGCCGGGTCGCGGCGGACTGCGCGCGGTCCGAGCACCCGACGGCGCTCCAGCCGGGCTCGCGGCATTGCAGGGGGGTGTGGCAGACGTCGCCGGAGAGCACGGCGCGCGCGCCCTGCGAGGCGAGCCCGATCGCCACGTGGCCCGGGGTGTGGCCGGGCGCGAGGGCGAAGGATATCTCGTCGTCGAACGCGTAGTCGTCGGCCACGATCTCGGCCTGGCCCGCCTCGACCACCGGCAGCACGCTGTCGTCGATGCAGCCGTCGGAATATTTCTTGCCGCCCTTGTTGACCTCGATCCAGTGCTCGTACTCGGTGCGCGCGAAGAGGTAGCGCGCGTTGGGGAAGGTCGGCACCCAGCGCCCGTCGAGAAGCCGCGTGTTCCAGCCCACATGGTCGGCATGGAGGTGGGTGCACATCACGAAGTCGATGTCGTCGGGCGCGAGGCCGACCGCCGCGAGGCTGTCGAGCCAGCGGGTCGACGTCCGGTGCGCCCAGGGCGCGTGGAAGCGGCGCTCCTTGCGGTTGCCGACGCAGGCGTCGACCAGGATCGTGCGGTGGCGGGTGCGGAGCAGGTAGGACTGCATCGCCATCACCAGCTTGTTCGTCGCCGGGTCGAGGAAGCGGGGCTCGAGCCAGGCGCGGTGCGGAGCCAGCGCCTCGGGCGTCGCGTCGGGGAGCAGGAAACCGACGTCGAAATCGGGCTCCTCGGACTCGATTATCCGGTGCCATTCGATCCCGCCCACCGTGCCGCCCCGCCGCATGCCCGCCTCCCGCGCCGTTGCCCCCGCGTCCGCGCCCGACTATAGCGTGGGTGCCATGACCGCCGTGCCCTTTCGCGCCGAACATGTGGGGAGCTTCCTCCGCCCGGACTCGCTGCTCGACGCGGTGCGCGCCCACCGGGCCGGCAGGCTCGACGCGGACGGGCTGCGCGCGGCCCAGGACGCGGCGATCCGCGACATCGTCGCCTTCCAGGACGGGATCGGCCTGCCGGCGGTGACCGACGGGGAGTTCCGCCGGCGCTCCTGGTCGGCCGGGGTGATCGACGCGCTCGACGGGTTCGCGCTCCGCGAGGAGGGGGTGCTGGCGTTCAGGTCGGGTTCGGAGAGCGGCGGCGGGGGCGGAGGCGTGGCCGCCTCGCCCTACGCCGCGGAACGGCTGGAGCGGAAACGCGCGATCGTCGCGGACGACTACCGGTTTCTCGCCTCGCTGCGGCCCAGGGGGCTGCCCAAGGTGACGATCGCCTCGCCGCCGGTGCTGCATTTCTTCCTCGGCCCGCGCGCCTTCGAGGCGCCCGCCTATGCCGACCGGAATGCCTACTTCGCCGACCTGGTAGGCATTTACCGCGACGAAATTGCCGACCTCGCCGCGGCGGGATGCCGATACGTCCAGCTCGACGAGACCGCGCTCCCCTGCAACTGCGACGAGACCGCCAGGGAGGGCGTCGCGGCGCGCGGCGAGGACCCGGACGAGCTGACCGATGCCTATGTCGACCTCATCAACGCGGCGGTGGCGGAGCGGCCCGCCGGCATGCTGGTCGGGCTCCACATGTGCCGCGGCAACTTCAAGGGCGCCTGGATGGCCGAGGGCGGCTACGAGCCGATCGCCGAGCGCGTGTTCGCCGGCCTCGACGTCGACATCCTGCAGCTCGAATACGACACCCCGCGCGCCGGCGACTTCGCGCCGCTCCGCTTCCTGCCCAAGGGCAAGACCGCCGTGCTTGGCCTGATCAGCACCAAGACCCCCGTGCTCGAGGACAAGGACTCCGTCAAGCGCCGCATCGACGAGGCCGCCCGCTTCGCGCCCCTGGACCGCCTCGCCATCGGCCCGCAATGCGGCTTCTCGTCCGCCGGCGGCTCCGGCCAGCCGATCGATTCCGACGACACTCGGCGCAAGCTCGACCTCGTCCTCACGATCGCCCGCGAGGTCTGGGGCACGCCCTGACCGCCCCCCCTCGACAATCTCGCTTTTTCCCTTCCTTGGCCAGCCCCATGATGATATTGATTATTATTAACACTCTGGGGACATGGTGGGCGCGGTGCTGGAGCTTGACGGTCTGAGTGTTGCGTTCGGGGCGAAGCGGGCGGTCCGCGGGCTTTCCTTCGGGGTCGCCGAGGGGGAGCTGGTGTGCCTGCTCGGGCCGTCGGGCTGCGGCAAGACCACGACGCTGCGCGCGATCGCCGGGCTGGAACGCCCCGACGGCGGGCGGATCGCGGTCGCCGGGCGGGTGCTGGCGGACGCGGACGGGTCGGTGCCGCCGCCGGAGCGCGGCATCGGCTTCCTGTTCCAGGACTTCGCGCTGTTCCCCCACCTCACGGTGGCGCAGAACGTCGCCTACGGGATGACCCGCCGCCAGCGGGCGACCGACACGGGACGGGTGGAGTCGCTGCTCGAGCGGATCCGCCTCGGCCACCTGGCCGGCTCCTACCCCCACATGCTGTCGGGCGGCGAGCAGCAGCGGGTGGCGCTGGTCCGCGCGCTCGCCCCGCGCCCCCGCGTGGTGCTGCTCGACGAGCCGTTCTCGAGCCTCGACGCCTCGCTCCGCGCCGGGCTCAGGGAGGAGACGGTCCGCATCCTCAAGGACGCCGGGGTCACGGTGCTGATGGTCACCCACGACCCCGAGGAGGCGCTGGTCACGGCCGACCGGATCGTGCTGATGCGCGACGGGCGGGCGGTGCAGACCGGCACCCCGGACCAGCTCTACTCGGCCCCGGTGGACGCCTTCACGGCGGCCTTCTTCGGCGCGGTCAACCGGCTCCCCGGCACGGTCGAGGGCGGGACCATCCGCACCGAGTTCGGCGGCCTCGCCAACCCCGGCTTCGACGACGGCGCCCCGGTCGAGGTGCTGGTCCGCCCGGACGGGCTGTCGCTGGCGGCGGACGGGCCGGGCGCGGAGATGGAGGTGTGCAGCGTCCACTTCGCGGGCGCGTCGAGCCTGATCCGCCTCGGCCGCGACCGCGCCGCGCCGAACCACGAGCATTTCCACGCCCGCCTGCCCGGGCTCGCCCGCCACGGCGTCGGCGAGCCGGTGCGGGTCAGCATCGACCGCGACCGGGCGTTCGTGTTCGGCCCCCCGCGCTAGCGGCGCTGCGAGGCGTTCATCCAGATCACCGGGCCGAGGCCGGCCGCGACGATGGCGAGCGCGGCGAGCGCGGAATGCTCCAGCAGCTCGTCGGTGGCGAACTGGTAGACGTAGGTCGCGAGCGTCTCGAAATCGAACGGGCGCAGGAGCAGCGTCATCGGCAGCTCCTTCATCGCGTCGACGAACACCAGCAGCCCGCCGGCCAGGATCGACTTCCTCAAGAGCGGCGGGGCGAGCGTCGCCATGCTGCGCGAGAACCCGCGCCCCAGCACGAAGCTCGCGCTCATGACGTTGGGCGAGAGCCGCTTCACCCCGGCCACCGTCGCGCCGTAGCCGATCGCCTGGAAGCGCACCACGTAGCCCGCCACCAGCAGCGCCACCCCGCCGATCAGCAGCCCGTCGAAGCCGGTGCCCAACACGCCGCGGGCGAACGCCTCGGCGCCCGAATCGACCGCGCCGGCGAACACCACCACGCCGATCGCCAGCACGGTGCCGGGAAAGGCATAGCCCATCGCCGAGACCGCGGTGAGCGCGCCGAGCGCCGGGTGGCGCTTCCACGAGACCGTCGCCACGGTGACCAGCGCGATCGCCATGACGATCGCTGCGGCGGCGAAGGAGACCGAGAGCGAGTTGACCGCCGCCGCCGCCAGCGCGCCGTAATCGGTCGACGACAGCCCGGCGAGCACGAACCAGCCGAGCACGCCGACCGGCACGGCGAAACCGACCACCAGCGGCACCAGGCAGACCGCCGCGCACGCCGCCGCCCGCCAGCCGCCGAGCCGCACCGGGCGCAACCGGCCGCTCGGCCTGCCGGGGTCGAAGAAGCGCTGCTGGCCGCGCGCGCGCTGCTCGATATAGAGCAGGCCCAGGATGAACACGAAGGCGACGCCCGCGATCTGCGCCGCGGCCGTCAGATTGTTCATGCCGAGCCAGACGTTGAAGATGCCGAGCGTCAGCGTCTCGACCGCGAAATACTCCACCGTCCCGAAATCCGACACCGTCTCCATCAGCACCAGCGCGAGCCCCGCCACGATGGCCGGGCGCGCCAGCGGGATGCCGACCGAGAACGCGATGCTGCGGTCGTGCAGCGCCGCGACCTCGTAATAGGAGGCGGGGGTGAGCCGGAACGCGGTCCGCGCCATCAGGTAGACATAGGGGTAGAGCACCGAGCCCATCACCAGCACCGCGCCGCCAAGCGAGCGGATCTCGGGGAACCAGTAATCGCGCGCCGAGGTCCAGCCGAACAGATCGCGCAGGCCCGCCTGCACCGGCCCGGCATATTCCAGCAGGTCGGTATAGGTGTAGGCGATGATATAGGCCGGCACGGTGGCCGGCAGCAGCAGCGCCCAGTCGAGCACGCGCGAGCCCCGGAACTCGTAGCGCGTGACCAGCCACGCCGTCGTCAGCCCGAACGCGAGGCTCAACAGCCCGACCCCAATCATGAGCAGGACCGTATTCGCGACGTAGCGCGGGAACACGGTCTCCATCAGATGCAGCCACAACCCGCCCGAATCCCCGGTCATCGCATAGAGCAACGCGACGAACGGGCCGAGCAGGGCGAGGCAGAGTAGGAGGGTGGCGATGGACCAGCCCGAAACCGGGTCGGCCGGCGGGCCGCGGCGGAGGAAGGGCAGCGCGGTCAGCATGGCGGGGCGAAGCGGCGGGTCATGCGGGGTTTATGGGGGGAAACGGCGCGGAGCGGCAAATGGAAAGTGGGCGGGGGTGGGCACTGGCGCTCCGCGATCCGGGCCTCCACCGGACCGACTCGCGCCATGGTTGCATTCCGCCGCCTTCCGCTCTAGCCTGCCCTCATGGCCGTCGCCTTCGACACGCTCGCCGCCGCAAGGACCCTGTAAGCCGCCGGCATGGGGAAAGACCACGCCGAGGCGATCGCGGGGATCGCCCGCGACGCGGCCGATGCCGCGAGCGACGACGCGGCGACCAGGGCGGACCTCGCCGGGCTGAAATCCGATTTGAAGGCCGACATGGCCGCGCTGAAGGCGGAGTTCAAGGCGGACATGGGCGAGCTGAGGGCCGAATTCAAATCGGATATGGTAACGCTCACCTGGCGCATGGTCGGGCTCGGCGCGGTCATCGTCGCCGCCGTCAAGCTGATCCCGAGCCCGTAGGGGCGGGTTCCGACCCTCCATCGTCATGGCCGGACTTGTTCCGGCCGTCCACGTTTTTCTTGTTCTGTTCATGGCCTTCCGTCCCAAGAAAAAGCCCGTGGATACCCGGCCTTCGCCGGGTATGACGGGCGGCGCGCGGCAGCCTGTCCCGCGGCTCTGGATCCCGCCTCAAGGCCGGGGCGACGGTCCCTGGAGGCCCGCACTACGGCGCCGCGCGGCCGCGGACGGGCGGCGCGTTCCCTCCCCGATCCGAGCCGCGGCATCCACTCACTCGGTTTCGCGTTCGACCGGACCCACTCGTGCTAACCCACTCGTGCTACGGTTGCAGCCGGGCCGGTTTTGCCCTAGCCTGACCGCATGGTCGCCGCCTTCGATACGCTCGCCGCCGCAAGGGCCCTGGAAGCCGCCGGTGTGGGGAAAGGCCCCGCCGAGGCGATCGCGGGGATCGCACGCGACGCGGCCGACGCCGGGAACGACAACCTGGCGACCAAGACGGACTTGGCCGAGCTCAAGGCGGAGTTGAAGGCGGACATGGCCGCGCTGACCTGGCGCATGGTCGGGCTGGCCGCGGTCATCGTCGCCGCCGTCAAGCTGATCCCGAGCCCATAGGGGCGGGTTCCGGCCCGGACCCGCGCCGCGCCCCCTACCCCTCCGCCGGGCGCAGATACAGGTCCTTCAGCGCCGTCCGCCAGTCGACGTCTTCGTCGACCACACGCTCGATCGCGCGCACCCCGTAATAGGTCGGCGCGACGCCCGGCGGGTCGCCGTCCGGCGCCGCGGCCTTGAGGCGTCCGAGCAGGATCCGGCGCGTGGCGATCACGGCGGCGTCGGTGGTGCCGAGATTCTCCTTCGTGCGGTCGACGATCGGGCCCATGCTCTCCTGGACGGCGTGGTCCTGGTTGTTGATGCCGTCGATGCCGCTGTAGGTCTCGGTCTTCTGGACCTCGCGGTCGATCAGCCAGTCGACGTCGCGGTTGCGCAGCTTGCGGTGCCCGGCGCCGACCTCGCCCGGCGCGCGCCCCCGGCTCCATTCGAGGATCTCGCGCTCGCCGCGGCCCAGCGGCGCCTCGCCGTACTTGCCGATCCAGTTGTAGACCATGGTGTTCCGGTCATCCATCGGCACGAACATGTGGCCGTTGACGATCGGTTGCAGGGTCTCGCCGTCGCCGCCGAGCTCGAACGGGAAGAAGGTGTGGCACGGCATGACCCAGTGATAGACCTTGACCCACTTGCGCCCGCCCGCCATCGGCCGGATCGAGGCGTAGACGTGGCCGTAATCGGTGACCTCGACCTCGTCCCTGAGCGGCACCGGCACGGTCCACATCCCGCTCAGCCCGGCGCGTTTCGTGTCGGGCGTCAGCGTGGTGTGCAGCGCGGAGGCGTGCGCGCTGTCGATCCCGCCCTCGAGCGCCTGCAGCCAGTTGCACTCCTGCCAGGTGCGGGTGACGACGCGCTGGTCGGGGCGCAAGCCGGTCCATTCGAAGCGGGGCTCCGCCGGCGCCTCGCCATCGCCGAGATACGCCCAGACCACCCCGCCGAGCTCGACCGTCGGGTAGGCGGCGAGCCGGATGCGGGACCTGAAATCGGTCTCCGGCGGCTCGGTCGGCATGTCGACGCAGCGCCCGTCCACGTCGTACTTCCAGCCGTGATAGACGCAGCGGAGCCCCGAGTCCTCGTTGCGGCCGAGGAACAGCGAGACCCGGCGGTGCGCGCAGAACTCCTCGATCAGCCCGACCCGCCCGCCGGTGTCGCGGAACGCCACCAGCGATTCGCCGAGTAGCCGGACGCGGACCGGCGGGCCGTCCGGCTCGGCGATCTCGTCGGACAGCAGCGCCGGCAGCCAATAGCGCCGCATCAGCCGGCCGAGCGGCGCGTCCGGCCCCACCCGGGTGACGAGCGCGTTGTCTTCCCTCGACAGCATCTCCGGCCTCCGGCGTCGGCCCGCCGGGAAGCATAGCAGGCGAGGGTGGCGGCGACATCGCCGGGCATGGAAGGAATGGCGTCCCCTAGGGGACTGGCTGTTCTCCATGATTTCAAAGGCTTAGGTCGTCCACCCTCCCAAAACCGGGGCATTGATTCCGTTAAGGAATTTTCCTCGTTGTCCAACCGATTTCATCGGCGGGGATGCTCCGCCTCGCCCATGGCTAGCCCGACTTCCGCAACTCGGGGGTTTTGAGGATGCCAACCCATTGATTTTCCTTGATTGACCTCTCAAAGGTCGGCACTACAGCGCGCCCGGTCGAGGGGCGGTTCGGGTTCCGTCAGGCGGAGATCCGCGGCGACGGC
>JAJDVM010000239.1 GCA_022826125.1 Defluviicoccus sp. | reverse complement strand
CTCGACCCAGTTGAGAGAATCGAAGATGCGGAAAATGTCGATCCCGTTCTCGGCCGACTGGCGGACGAAATAACGGACGACGTTGTCCGGATAGGTGGTGTAGCCGACGCCGTTGGACGCGCGCAGCAACATCTGCGTCAGGATGTTGGGCATCGCCGCGCGGAGTCGTTGGAGGCGGTCCCACGGGCACTCGTCCAGGAACCGCATCGCCACGTCGAACGTCGCGCCGCCCCAGCACTCGACCGAGAGAAGCTGCGGCAGGAGGCGCGCATAGGCCGGGGCGATCGCCGCGAGGTCGTGGGTGCGCACCCGCGTCGCCAGCAGCGATTGGTGCGCGTCGCGGAACGTCGTGTCGGTCATCAGCACCCGGTCCTGCTCTAGCATCCACCGGGCGAAGCCCTCGGGGCCAAGCGAATCGAGGCGCTGGCGCGATCCGTCGGGGATATCGGCGATCCCGGCTTCCGGGACCGCCGGCGCCTGGCGCGCAGGCGGCTCGGCGCGGCCTTCCACGGCGTCGTTGCCGTTGACGACGACCTCTCCGATATAGCGCAGCAGCCGGGTCGCGCGGTCCCGGCGCTCGGCGAAGCTGAACAGCTCGGCCGTCCGGTCGACGAAACGCGTCGTATAGGAGCCGTCGAGAAATTGCGGATGGCCGATCACGTTCTCGAGGAAAGCGAGATTGGTGGCGACGCCCCGGATGCGAAACTCGCGCAGCGCCCGGTCCATCCGCTGGATGGCCTCGTCCGGCGTCGGCGCCCAGGTCGTCACCTTTTCGAGGAGCGAATCGTAGAACGGCGTGATGCGGGCGCCCGAATAGGCGGTGCCGCCGTCGAGGCGCACGCCGAAACCGGTCGCGCCACGATAGGCGGTCAGCACGCCGTAATCGGGGATGAAATTGTTTTCCGGGTCTTCCGTCGTGACCCGGCATTGCAGGGCGTGGCCGTTGACCCGGATCTCGTCCTGCGGCGGAACGCCGCTTTCCGGGGTGCCGATCCGGGCGCCATCCGCGATCCTGATCTGGGCCTTCACCAGATCGACGCCCGTCACGACCTCGGTAACGGTGTGCTCGACCTGGATGCGCGGATTGACCTCGATGAAGTAGAACGCGCCGGTGTCGGCATCCACCAGGAACTCGACGGTTCCCGCGTTGTTGTAGCCGACCGCGCGGCCGAGCTTCAGCGCATCCTCGTGCATGGCGGCGCGCGTCGCGGGGTCGAGGGAATGGGCCGGCGCGCGCTCGACGATCTTCTGGTTGCGCCGCTGCACCGAGCAGTCTCGCTCGTGCAGGTGGACGAGATTGCCGTGATCGTCGCCGAGTATCTGCACCTCGACGTGGCGCGCGCGCCGGATCAGCTTCTCCAGATAGACCTCGTCGTTGCCGAACGCGGCCAGGCATTCGCGCCGCGCGGCCTCGACCCGGTCGGCGAGCTGGGACCCGTCCTCGATCTCGCGCATGCCGCGTCCGCCCCCGCCCCAGCTCGCCTTGAGCATGACGGGAAAGCCGACCTCGCGGGCGAGGCGCCCCGCCTCCTCCGCGTCGTGCGGGAGAGGTCCGGTGGCGGGCACGACCGGAACGCCGGCGGCCTCGGCGATCTCCCGCGCCGCGACCTTGTTGCCCAGCTGACGCATGATCCCGGGGCGGGGGCCGACGAACGCGATGCCGGCGGCGGCGCAGGCCTCGGCGAATTCAGGGTTCTCGGACAGGAAGCCATAGCCCGGATGAATCGCGTCGGCCCCGTTCTCGCGCGCCACGCGGAGCACCTCGTCGATGCTGAGATAGGCCTCGATCGGCCCCATGCCGCGACCGATGAGATAGGCTTCGTCGGCCTTGAACCGGTGCAGCGCGAACCGGTCTTCCTGGGAATAGATCGCGATGGTCCGGATGCCGAGCTCGACCGCGGCGCGCAGCGCCCGGATGGCGATCTCGCTCCGGTTGGCGACCAGGATGCGGCGGAACCGGGTTTGCGGCTGGCTGGCCATTGCGATCGAAGGTCGGTCCCGTATCGAGGCGGCAATCGACCGATAGTTCGGACCTTCGCCGCACGCGCGTCAAGTGTCGTCGGTATCCGCGCCGATTTCGAGCGTCAGATCTCCCGGCGGCCCTCGACGAACATCACCAGCGCCGGCAGCACGAACAGGGTGAAGGCTCCCGCGGCGACAAGCCCGCCCAGCATGCTGACGACGAACGGCACCAGGAACAGGAGTTCGTCGCTCCGCTCATAGAGTAGCGGAGACAGCCCCAGCACGGTGGTCAGCGAGGTCAGGAACACGGCGCGGAAGCGGTCTCGCGTGGCCGCCGAAGCGGCGGCGATCGCCGGGACCGCCTCGTTCTCGCGGCGGATCGTGTTGTAGCGGTCGAGCAGCACCAGCGCGTCGTTCACGATGACGCCGGCCACCCCGATCATGCCGAACAGCGATATCGCGGTCAGGTCCCAACCCAGCGCCCAATGGCCGAAAATCGCTCCGGCAAAGGCTATCGGAACGCCGATAACGGCCACCAGCGGCTTCCAGTAGCTGCGCAGGAAGGCGGCCATCAACCCGTACATCAGGATCAGCACGATCGGGACCAGCACCCCGAGGGTCCCGAGCAGCGCCCGTTCGTCCCGGGCGCCGGCGTCCCGCGCGACCGAAAGGCCGGGATATTTCGCGAGCAGACCGGGAATGAAGTTCTCCGCGACCGCCCGCCTGGCCTGGATCGCGGTGATCCTGCTGAAATCGACATGCGCGTTGACCTGGGCCGCCCGATTCCCGTCGATACGCGTCAACGTCGCGAACTCGCGCCTCTCGACGATGCGGGCCACGGCGGAAAGGGGGATCTCCTGCCCGCCCGGCCGCACGATCCGCTCGCTGGCGAGCTCCCGCAGGCTGCGCCGGCGTTCGGCGGGATAGCGAACCACGACCGAGATCTCGTCCCGGCCGCGCTGGATCCGCTGGACCTCGAGGCCGTGAAAATTGGCCCGCAGCTGCTTGCCGATCATCGCGGGCGTCAGCCCCGCCGCCTCGCCAATAGGCGTCAGGCGAATCTCGAAATGCCGCTTGCCCGGCGACAGGCTGTCCGACTGCGCGTAGAGGCCCGGAACCGTGCGCAGATAGGCCCCGAGTTCCCGCCCAGCGTTCCGGAGCGTTTCGGGGTCGTCGTGCAGCAGCGCGTAGGCGACGCCGGGCCTGAACCGGATCCGGGTGGTCTGAATGGAGAGTTTCTCCAGCTCCGGCACGTCGCCGACAGCCTCGCGCCACCGTCTCTCGATGACTTCGGGAGACGCCCGGCGCAGCGGCCGCTCGTGCAGATGAAGCCTTACCGAGGCGAGATGGCTCCGGTTCGCCTCGTCCTGGCCGGTTCGCGACCCGGTGGCGCCGGCGAGATTGCCGACGATCAGGCTGACCGACTCGATCGAGCTCCCTTCGAGCCGGTCGTCGATCGCCCGGGCCGCCCGGACGAAACGCTGCCCGGCGGCCACGCTGGCCTCGAACGGCGCGCCCGCCGGCAATTCGAGGTCGGCCTGGATCGTGTTGCCCACATTGGCCGCGCTGTCGAGCACGACCACCCGGACGATTTCGGCCCGCAGCAACCAGAGAGCGGCGACCACGAAGACGAGACCCAGCAGAAACGTCAGGTAGATGTGGCGGACCGACCAGGAAACCGCCGGCACGACGACGGCATCGCGCAGGCCGTCCAGCCAATCGCGTACCACCGTCTGGATGTTGCTCAGGGGCGACAGGCTCCAGCGCCCGGCGTGCGAAAGGTGCGACGGCAGGATGCAGAACGCTTCCACGAGCGACACCAGAAGGACGAAGAACGCGACCAGGGGGAAGACCTTCACCATCTGGTAGTTCCCGGTCGTCACGAAGAGCAGCGGCACGAACGCCAGCACGGTCGTCAGCACGCCGACCGTGATCGGGCCGGCGACGGCGCGCGCTCCCGAAACCGCCGCGTCGAGCGCGCTCTTCCCCTTCTCCCTTTCGGCCGCGATGCTCTCGCCGACCACCACGGCGTCGTCGACCACGATGCCGATCAGCAGGAAGAACGCGAACAGCGTTCCCATGTTCAGCGTCAGGTCGGAAACGTCGAAGAACAACAACGAGCCGATGAAGGAAATCGGGATTCCCACCGCGATCCACGTCGCGACGCGAAGGTCGAACACCAGGACGAGACAGACGAAGACCAGGATCATGCCGACGACGGCGTTCAGCAGGATCCCGGAGAACCTGTCGAGGATCCCGTCGACGCTGTTGCTCCAGACTTCGACCTCGACGCCCGCCGGCGGTTCGTAGGTCCGGAGCCAGTCCTCGATCGCGGTGGAGATGCCGAAAACCGAGTGTTCCTCGCCTGCCTCGACCCGGACGAGGATCGCCGGCCTCCCATCGACCTCGGACAGAACCTCCTCGTCGACGAAGCCGTCGCGTATCCGCGCCACGTCGCCGAGCCTCAAGACGGATCCGTCGAGCCGGGTAATCAGCGGAATGTCCCCGAATTCCTCGCCGCGCTTTCGCTTTCCGATCACGTTGAGGACCACGCCGCCGGCGCCCGTGCGCAACTCGCCGAATGTCAGGTTGAGCGAGGCCCGCCGCACCTTGCGCGCCACCTCGGAGATGGTCAGGTCGTTCCGGCGCAGCTCCTCCTCGTTCATTTCGATGGAGATTTCCCGGTCGCGGGTACCCTTGAGTCGGACGACCGACACGGACGGCAGAGCAAGCAGATCGTCGCGAAGATTCTCGGCCGCCAACCGCAACGCGTCTTCCGAAAGGGTGGATGAGGACACCGCGAGCGTCAGCACTTCCACGGACAGCCGCTTGTGCTCGATCCTGGGAGGCCGCGCGCTCGGGGGCGGGAAATTCTCGATGCTGTCGACCGCGTTCTTGACGTCGGCCAGCACCGCATCGGCGTCGGCGAAGGTCTCGATTTCCACTTCGACCCGGGCGAGCCCTTCCGACGCGACGCTCACCACCCGGTCCACCCCCTCGAGTCCCAGCACGCTCTCTTCGATGCGGCGGTTGATGTCTTCCTCGATTTCCCTGGGCGAGGAACCCGGCGAGGCCAGCGTGACGACGATGGTGCGGAAGTCGAGATCCGGTATTTGCCGGACGTGTACGTTGAGCCCGGCGATGATGCCGCCGAGGATCAGGAAAACCATCAGGAGCCTGGCGGCGACGGGGTTCCCGACGAAATATTCGATCAGTCCGTTCTTCACGATCGTCCCCCGCTCTGGCGCGCGCTCCGCGTTCGAGGCTTCAGGCTCTGCGCCGGGTCAACTCGACGAAGGCGCCGAGGCGGTCTCGACCTTCAGCCCTTCCCTGGCGTCGGACAGCGTTCCCACGACCACGCCGTCGCCCGCGTCGAACGCCTCGACGACCCAGCCCGCTTCGCTGCGCCCGACCGTGACGGGTGCGAGCGACGTCAAGGCGCCGTTCCGCACCACCCAGAGCCTGTCGTCTTCCCGGGCCGCCGACTCCGGCAGCACGTAAACACCGGCGCGTTCGGGTCCCTCCACCGCGACTCGCGCAAACGTCCCCGGGCGTGGCAGGGAGTCGGGCGGCGCGTTTTCCGGGAACTTGAGAAACAGCCCCGCCAGCCGCGTTCGGGGGGCGATCACCGACGATACCCGGACCACCCTGGCCTCGTACCTGCCCATGCGGGTGCCGACCTGCGCGGTTCGGCCCGCCGCCGGGGCGAGCGAGGCCAGATCTTCTTGCGGGATCGGCACACGGACCTGCAGCGCCCCCGGCCGATAGACGACCCCCAATTTCGCTCGCCGCCCCACATCGTCGGCCGGACCCACGAGGTCGCCGACCCCGAGATCGGACGAGATCACGCGGCTCGCGTAAGGCAGCGAGATCTCCGTTCGCGCCAGTTGGAGTTCGGCGAGCGCGAGCTTCGTCCGCGCCTGCCCCAGCTTGGCCTCCAGCACGGCCTTTCCCATGTCCGGGAAGGCCTCTATTTCCTGGACCGCCATCTTCGCCGCCTCGACCTCGAGCTCGTACCGGCGCGGATCGATCCTGACGAAGACCTCGTTCGCCGCGAGCGAGCCGCCATTGCTGAATTTCGGCGAGACCCAGACGACGCGGCCGACGACCTCGGAAACCACGGTGGTCTTCCGCTCGAGGGTGACCGTCCCGGTCAGCTTCAGGACAAGCGTATGCTCCGTCGCGGCGGGTTTGACCACGCTGACGACCGGCGTCGCCTGCGCGGCACCGGATATCGGCCCGCGCTCCACCCTGTCGGGCGCCCGGGCGAAATAGAGCGCGACCGCGATCGCGAGAACGATCAGCGCCAGCTGAGCGAAGCCCAGCCACCGCGGCCTCGGAGAGGGGCCGTCGGGAGTCATGGTTTCCTGTGACATCGCTTCTTCCGGCTATGTGTTTTCCGGTTTCTCAACGTACTGGACCGCGCATCGTGCTGTCGGCATGCAGTGGATTCCGAGTACCGAAATCCGAGCGCGTCGCACATGGCGTTGTCTCGCTCGCCGGGTCGGCCGGCCGATTACGGTCGATTTTAGAGGGAGATCGGAATCTCGCACTATTACAATTTTTGTTAGCCGAAGGCCCGATACATAAGAATAGCGGAGGGGGTGGGAGTCGGAAGGACACGCTAGTCCGTTGATCTAGATTGATTTTTTGTAGGGCGATTTCTATTGCCCCACATTTTGTCCAACGGGTAAGCTGCGGTCGGCGACTCGGGACATGTCCGTTCCATGTACCGGACGATCCGTCCGGTTCCGGAAAGTTTCCAAGCCATTGAGAAAACGGCCCCGCCACCGAGGCCGTTGCCGTCCGGTAGTCCTTGCCATGCCATTCCGCGGCGCGGAACCGGTCATGAGCGACGGAATTCGCAACCGGCCGCGGCCCGAGCGAGCGAGCGAGTGTCCCCTGCGGAGTCCGATTTCAGTCGAAATACCCGTCCTCCACGACGCTCAGCCAGATCCGCCCGATCGTGACGATCGTGTCGTGCAGGATGTCGTGGCGAAGACCCTCGAGGCGCGCGACGCGGTAGCGGCGGCAATAGGGCTCCATGACCGCGCGCGCGGCATCGACCTTTTCCGGCTGGATGACCTGGTCGAGCGTCCCGTTCATCTCCCATACGGCGACCGTCCGCAGTTTG
>JAJDVM010000018.1 GCA_022826125.1 Defluviicoccus sp. | reverse complement strand
GCGCCCGCATCCCGATCAAGGGGGTAGGTCGGCACTACACGCGGATCCGGAGACGCAAAGCCCGGAAATCCGCCATTTCTCCGGCCGGAAACCCGTCAAATTAGTTGAAATGCCCGCTCAGTTGCGGAAGTCGGGTTAAGGAAGACCGTAGACCGCGGGTCGGGCCGGGAAGGGAAAGAGGTAGCCGGATCCGGCCCCCCCGGCCGACCACCGGAACCGACGGCCGAGCCGGCCGGGGTCCCGGTCAATGCGTTCTGGGAAATCCTGCCGGACCGCGTCCGCGACTGGCTGCACGAGCCACAAGCCGACTGGCCCGACATCGTCAACGCCGCGCAGCTCGCCGCCGACGGCCTCGGCATCTCGGATCACGCCTGGACCGAAGCCTGCGATGCCCTCGGCCGTCGCGATGCCGCCGTCGCCGTCTCGATCATCGCGATCAAGCACGACCTGGGGTTGGTCCATTCACCGGGCGGCTATCTCCGCGGCATGACGGAGAAAGGCCAGGCCGGCGAGCTCGATCTCAGGGCCACCATTTTCGGACTACAGGACAGGAAGCGGCGGTCGTCTCTCCCGGAGGCGCCGCGGAGGGGGAGGGGAGAGTGAACCCGCGCGCCTTCCCCATCTCCTCCTCTGCCTCCAACCCGAAACCGGGAGTCCTGTCATGCACACCGTAGCGATCGTTTCCCGCAAGGGCGGCGCCGGAAAGACCACGCTCGCCGTGCATCTGGCCGCGGCTGCCGAGCGGTCCGGTCAGAAGAGCGCGATCCTCGACCTCGACCAGCAGGCATCAGCCGCGGTACCCCGAACAGCATCGTCCTCGACCTCCTTCCGTCCGCCGTCCTCGCCAAACCCGGGACCCGCACGTTTCCGTACGCCTGTCCCGCGGACGGGACCGGTATCCCCGTTCCCCTGCACCGCAAGGCCTCGGAACCGGTCAGCCATCGCACCCCCGCCGCGAGCACGCCGCGATGACGCGGCCCGACGACAACGACCTGCTCGCCATTCCCGATTTTCTGCAAAGGCATCCCGACGACACCCCGCCGACACGCCGCGGCGCTGCGGGCCAAATACCGCGGCGCTCCCGCCTTCCGCCCGAAAGCATGGTCCCCGTGCTCCGCGCCATCAAACGGGGCCGCGACACCATGCAGAAGCTCCGCGCCGGCCTCGGCCGGAAATACACCGACCGCGAGCTGAAGGACGGGATCGACGCCCTACTCCGCATCGGAAGCATCCACAAGGTCGGGCGGCGCTACCTCCCCATCTCCTCCCGCCAACCGCCGGCGCCCGGCAAGCAGCCATGACAAACCGGGGCATGGGGCAATCCGTCCGCTCGCGTCCGAAGGCCCGCGCGCCATGACAACCCGACCGACCGATCCCCTGCCACCGCCCATCGTTCCCTACGCCTACACCGCCGGCCGAGCCGAGGCGGCCCGCCTCGACCCGGCGATGACCGATCTCTACATCCGGCACCTCTCCACGGCCGATCCGCTCGCGGACCGGGCCGTCACCTCCCTGTCGCATCTGTCCGACGACGCGATCACGGCGTTGGTCACCGCGGGCCTCTCCGGCGACACCGTCGAACTCGACGGCGCACCGCGGCCGCTCCGCGATTTCTTCGCCGCCGTCCCGACAAGCCCCCCGCCATGGTGGCGTCCCGAGCTCGCGCTTGCCGCCCAGGCATCCTTCCACGCCAACGCCGATGTCTTCATGGAGGCCTTCTTCGCCGCCACGCTTCGCATCGCCGCCACGCGCATAAGCAAATCCGTCGCGTCGACCGGCGCGGTCCCTTCCAGCGAAGGCGTCGGCCGCATCCGCCACTCGAGCCATCACCTCTTCGAGATCATGCTTCCCGGCTCGCTCGCCGCGCAGCGTGACGGGTGGAAGATGTGCGTGCATATCAGGCTGGTCCACGCGGCCACCCGACGGCTCATACGGCAGCGGTCCGACTGGAACCCGGCCGAGCACGGAACGCCCATCAGCGCGGCCCACCTCGCTCTCGCGTCCGCCAACTACTCCGCCGGCCTGCTGCAATACGTCACTTTGCTTGGCGTCCCGCTCGACCGGGACACGCGCCGCGGCTTCGTCCAGATATGGCGCTACGTCGCGACACTGCTCGGCACCCCCGAAGCGCTCCTGTTCGACGGGGACGAGGCGCGCATACTGCTATTCCGCGAAATCGCCGAACGCAGCGAACCCCGCTCCGACGCCGATGCGATCGCCGTTACCAACGCCGTCGTGCGGGTGCTGCCCGACCTTCTCGGGCAGACGGATCCCCGTGCCCGCGCGGCCACCGTCCGAAGCACCTACCGCCTCACCCGCGCCCTTCTCGGACGCCAGACAGCCGATCTCCTGAAGTTCCCCAACCACCGCATCCCGTACTCGCTCCGTCTGAGGCGCGCGAACCAGCGCTTTCGCGCCATCCGCCATCGCTTCCACCCGGCTTCCCGGTCCGCGACCCGATCCCGCCACCTCGCCCTTCTGCTCCAATACGCGGTCCTGCCGCATCTCTCCTATCGCTTGCCGCCGATAACGCCGAGTTACGATCCGCGACAGCAGGATGGTCATGGCCTGTGAGTCCATGCCGCCCGAGTGGTTGATAGCGACGAAGGCGCCGGCGCGGATCAATTCGTTGCACCTCGGCGGCACGGCAACATCGGCGATGCGGCTGGACATGGATCGGCTTCCCCGGGAGCGGCGCGAGGGCCGCTCTCCGGCCCCCGAATTCGCGAGGAAGAGGCCGCCTACTGCCTCCTTCGGCCGCGCCGCGCGAGGGCGGGAATGATGCTGGCGACCGCCGAGCGGGCTAGATGTCATCGGGGGTCCGGGAGCCGGAATTGCCGGCGACGAGACCGTAATGGCGAAGATCGGCAGAAACTATCCTTGCCCCTGTGGCAGCGGCGGGAAGTACAAGCGCTGCTGCTGGGAACGTGACCGCGCTGCTCATGTGCCTGCCACGCCGGCGGTATCGTCACATGGATACCGGTGGGCCGAGACCGGCCTCAACAGGCTCTCGAACAGCATCGTCAGCCTGGTCGATGAAGGCCGCCTCGATGAGGCCGATGCCGCCTGCGAGGAGCTGAGGACCCGCGATCCCGAGGTGCACGATCGGCTCATGCGCAAGGCAATGGTCTGCGAAGCGTGCGGCGAAACCGAACTGGTGATCGAATACTGCGAGCGCACGATCGCCTGGATGGATGCGCATCCCGAAAACTTCGACCCGGAATGCCCTGATCCCTTTCCCGTGCCGTTTCGTCGCGTTCCGTCAAGGCTCCGTCCTGCCCGGCAGCAGCGGCATCGGCTGCGGATGCGGGCCATAAGTCACTGTCAAGATACCATATAACTTAAGGTGGCGACGTATAAGAGACTTTAATCGACCCTCATCGGCTTGGTAATC
The DNA here is from genome assembly GCA_022826125.1 of Defluviicoccus sp. Lineage (GTDB taxonomy): Bacteria > Pseudomonadota > Alphaproteobacteria > MPNO01 > MPNO01 > MPNO01. The sequence goes on along the minus strand of JAJDVM010000018.1, from coordinate 6,739 downwards.
CCTCATACTTGAAGTGAATGCCGATTCTTCCGCAATCCGTTTGCATAAGATTATTTTATGAATACGATGCGCGGCGCTTATCACGAGAGAAGGGCTTCATTGGGGTGTTGGATAATGCGAATCGGTTGGTCTGGATTGCCGGGCGGCAAGGCGTGTGGGTCGGGCAGGGACAGTGAGCGAGTCTCTTCCGGCTCGCACCTCGGCCCTCGCGGCGAGGCCGCCTCCCGCTCTTCCTTCCCCGCCTTGGCCGGCCTCCGGTCCGCGGCCGCGCGTGCCCTCGCCGGGGCGTTCGCGCTGCTCGCCCTGGGCGCGCTCGCCGCGCCGATGGCGCAGGCGCAATCGAGCGCGCTGGTCAGCAACATCGACCAGAGCCTGAATTCTACCGCACTTAATTCCTGGGACGTGGCGCAGGCGTTCACGACGGGCAGCAACGTCACCGGCTATACGTTGACCAGCGTCGACCTCTATATGACTGTGGGTAGTTCAGGTACAAATCCGTCATTCTCGGTCAGCATCCACTCCGACAGCAGCGGAAGCCCGGGTACCAGCCTGGGCACGCTGACGGCGCCGGCCTCGCTCGTTGAGGGCAACAACAGCTTCACGCACACCGGCATCGACCTGGCCGCGAGTACGACCTACCACGTGGTGGTGGACGTCAGCGCCGCTGGTACGAAGCCGACCACACTGGGCAACACCGCTTCCGACAACGAAACCGGAGCGGCGGGTTGGAGCATGGCCAATGGTGCCCAATCTCGGGACCGGGCTTCGACAGGTCAATGGATCGCTCGGACCTGGGCCGCACAACTCCGCATCAACGGCACCACGAAACCTTCCCAGACGAACACCGCGCCGACGTTCGGCGCGGCGAGCTACAGCTTCAGCCTCGAGGAGAACGACGACGGCAGCACGGTGGCGGTATCGGTGGGCACGGTGTCGGCGACGGACGCGAACACCGGCGACACGGTGAGCTACAGCATCACGGCCGGCAACACGTCCGGCAAGTTCGCGATCTCCTCGACAACCGGCGCGATTCGTTGCGGCCTCGGACGAGGGCGCGAAGACGCTCTCCATCGCCGGGGGCGCGACCAGCGCCACGCTCAGCGTGGCGACGGCGGACGACGCAGGCGACGAGCCGGACGGCAAGGTGACGGTGACGCTCGATGCCGGCACCGGCTACGAGGTCGGCGACCCCGCGAGCGCGTCGGTGACGGTGCGCGACGACGACGAGCCCGTTGCGGCGCCGGCCGCGTTCACCGTCTACCACGACCCCAACGCTGGCGCCGCGGCGGTGACCCGCTACCAGACGGCGGTCGGGCTGCTCGGCGCCGCCGGGCAGTCCTATACGGTCCGCACCGTGTCGGGGACGGCCAAGGTGGACGACCTCGCCGGGGTGTCCGGCTCGGTGCTGCCGCGCTTTTTCCTGGGCGATCCGGAGGCGGAGGGCTGGGGTCCGGCGCGGGCGAAGGTCAACAACGGCGGCCTCAAGTGGCTGCGCTCGGCGCTGGGGCAGACCCAGGCGGCCTCGGCGTCCGCGGTGACGGTGTCGGTGGCGGACGCCTCGGCGCGGGAGGAGTCCGGCTCGATCGCGTTCGCGGTGACGCTGTCTGCGGCGGCGCGCGAAGCGGTGTCGGTGGATTTCGCGACGCGCGACGGCACGGCGACCGCGGGCGCGGACTACACGGCGGCGAGCGGGACGCTCACGTTCGCCACGGGCGAGACCCGCAAGTCGGTGACCGTCACGGTGCTGGACGACGCGCACGACGAGGGCACGGAGACCTTCTCGGTGGTGCTGAGCAATCCGCGCCCGGCGGGCACGGCGACCCTCGCGGACGGGACGGCGACGGGCACGATCAGCAACACGGACCCGCTCCAGCAGGAATGGCTGGCTCGGTTCGGGCGCTCGGTCGCGGGCCAAATGATCGATGCGCTGGAAGGCCGCTTCGCCATGGGCCCGGGCACGGCCTCGCACATGACCATCGGCGGACAGCGCCTCGACTTCTCAGGCGCAGCGCCGCCGCTCGACCGCTGGACGGAGGAAGAGTGGGGGGACGGAGAGACGCGCGGCATGGACATGCGCGAGCTGCTGCTCGGCTCGTCGTTCCATCTCACCACCGGCGAGGTGTCCGGCCTGGGCGCGATGACGGCCTGGGGCAAGGCGCTGTCGGGGAGTTCCCATAGTTCGCCCGGCGGCGGGCTGTCGCTCACGAGCGAGACCATAACCGGCGTGCTCGGCATGGACTGGGAGCGGGACAGGCTGCTGTTCGGCGTGGCGCTGTCGGAGAGCATGGAGACGGGCAGCGCCGGGTTCGCGCGATCGGGCGCCAATTACGACCTCGAGGGCTCGCTCTCCCTCGTCACGCCCTATGCGCGGCTGCAAGCGAGCGACCGGCTGTCGTTCTGGACCATGATGGGGTCCGGCGAGGGCAGCATGTCGCTGGTGTACGGCGGTGCGCGGCAGAGCGCGGACATCGCGATGCAGCTGGTGGCGGCCGGCGGGCGCGCGGATCTGCTGCGGCCCGAAGGCGAGGGCCTCGCGCTCGCGCTGAAGACCGACGCGTACTTCGTGCGCACCGAGTCCGACAGCGTGTCGACGCCCGGCGTCGGCAACCTCGTGGGCGCCACGGGTACCGCGAGCCGCGTGAGGGCCGTGCTGGAGGGGTCGCGGTCGTTCGCGCTCTCGGAAGGCGGCTCGGTGGAGCCGTCGCTCTCGCTCGGCCTTCGCCATGACGGCGGCGATGCGGAGACCGGGACGGGCGTGGAAGTCGGCGCCGGCTTGGCGTGGTCCGACCCGTCGAGCGGCATCACGTCCGATCTGCGCTTCTACGGCCTGGCCGCGCACGACGAGAGCGGCTACGACGAATGGGGCGTGAGCGGATCGCTGCGGATCGTTCCCGATCCGACGGGCCGCGGCATGTCGCTCTCGATGACGCCGTCATGGGGCGCCGAGGGACAGGGCGGCCGGCTGTGGGACACGCAGCCGAGCGCGCTGGCGGGTGACGGCGGCGAGCCGCCGCCCGCCCGCCTCGACACCGAGCTCGGCTATGGGCTGTCCCTGACGGACGGCCTGACGGGCACGCCCTATGTGGGGCTCGGGTTGGGCGAAGCGCGGGATTACCGCCTCGGCTGGCGGCTCGCGTCCGGGCGGTGGCAGTCGTTCTCGCTCGGCCTCGAGGCGGCCCGCCGCGAGGCCGCTAACGACGACGCGGCGGAGCACGGCGCGAAGGTGCGCGGCGGCCTGCGTTGGTAGGCGGCGGCGACGGGGTACAGGGACCGGCGGGTTTCGCGCCGGCCGTCGGGGGCGATGACGGCTCCGACCGTCTCCGCCGCCTCGAGGAGGTCGGCATCGGCAAGGTGGGCGTAGCCCGCCGTGGTGCGGTGTCGGCTTTGCTGATCGTCACACCCGGCGTTTCCTCGCATGACTGCTCGTGATCTCAATCGGCCAAATTGAGCGCAGTGGTCCAGCGGTCTAGCACCGTCTATCCCATCCAAGTCCTCATCGCTTTTTCTGACGGTACCCGCGTCCATGGGTATCTCGGTTCATTAGGTGCGCCCTGCACCATTCATAAGCATGAACATGAGCGAACGCCGCCGTCGGCAGACGTTCGCTCCCCTCCGGTCGAAATAACGGGTGGGGGCGTCGCTAGGTGCGGCCAGTCCGTCGCACCTGCGCGTTTGTGCCGGGATCCGCATCGATCTTCATCAGCAGAGGGGGCAGCAGGAAGAAATCGGCAAACAGCGCCAGGGCGATGACGAGCGCGGTGAGCTTGCCCATGCCGGCGTTGAGCTCGAAGCTGGAGAGGCTGACGACGACGAAACCCGCCACCAGTACGAGGGAGGTTGTAAGCAGGGCACGACCCACGGTGCGGAAGGCAATTCGTACTGCATCGGCAGACGCGCATCCGAGTTCGCGCCGGGCCCGCCGGTACTTGCTCAGGAAGTGCACCGTGTCGTCGACCACGATCCCCAGCGTCATGGCCGTCACCATCGAGAGCGACACGCCCACCTCTCCGACCGTCAGGCCCCAGATCCCGAAGCCCAGCGCGCCGGGAACCAGGTTCGGGATCAGACTCGCGAGCCCGAGCTTCAGGGATCGCAGGGCCAGGACGAGGACGAGGGAAATCCCGATGAGCGCGATCGTGGTCCCCAGCAGCATCGCGACGATGTTGCGCCGACCGAAATAGGCGAACATCAGGGTGCCGCCGGCGCTCTCGGCGCGGGCGATGTTCGGTGCATTCGCCGCGAGCCATCGCAGCGCCCGTCGATCTAAAGCGATCACTTGATTGGAGGAGAGGGTCTCGGTCGCCACCGTCATCCGGGTGGCCGACTTGTCGACGTCGATCCGGTTGTTGAGATCGAGGCCGAACGGAAGCGACAACTCGTAGAGGAGCAGATACTGCGAGGCGAGCTCCTCGTTCGCGGGCAGCCGGTATTCGGCCAGATCGTCGCCGTGCATGCTCATGTTGAGTCGCCGGAAGGTATCGGTGATGACGTTGACGTGGATCGTCTCGGGCTGCGCCCGGTACCACTCGGCGAACGCCGCGACGTCGGACAGATAGGCGGGGTCGGTTATCCCTCCCGGCTCGTCCGCGGCAAGCGCGTACTCCATGGTGTAGAGGCCGGTGAGGTTCTCGACTGTGAAATCCGCATCGCGGCGAAACTCGATGCTCTCGTCGAAATAGTGGAGGAAGACGTCGTTCAGCTCGTTGCGGGGTATCGAGGCGAGGAGGGCGATGACGATCAGGCCGAATCCCCACCCCAGCGTGCGGCGCCGGCGGATCACGAACTCGCCGAGCGCGGCCATCGCCGCGTCGCGGCGGTCCGCGGTTGCGCTTACCCGGACCGGCAGCAGCGAGAGCAGCGCCGGCAGCAAGGTCACCGAGAGCGCGAACGCCGCGCCGACCCCGAAGGCGACGAAGGTGCCCAAATGGCGGAGCGGCGGGACCTCCGAGAAGTTCATGCTCAGGAAGCCCATCGCGGTGGTCAGGCAGGCGAGGAAGACCGGCTGGAGATTCACCCGCATCGACTCGACGATCGCGTCCCGCTTGAGCTCAGCATCTACCGGGGGCGGAGACGAACCGCCCATACCCCGGACCGCCGGCGCGCGGGACGCACCGCCCCGCATGTGGTGGACGAGGCTCGAGAAAATGTGCACGCAGCTGGCGATCGCGACCGTCAAGACCACGACCGGCGAGATCGCGGAGGGCGCCGTCATCGGAAGCCCCACCCAACCGCCGAGACCCACCGCGATCATCACCGACAGTGCGACGATGAGCATGATCGCGAACGTCCCGCTCAACCCTCCCGTCAGGAACACCAGCATCAGCGTCATCGCCGCGAAGGTCGCCGGGACCAGTATCTTGAGGTCGCGTAGCGAGACCTCCACGAAGGCCTGGTTGAAGACCACCAGGCCGGTCACGCGCACGTCGATGCCGGGGAAACGCTGGCGCACCCGGTCGGCGAGCCCGTAGGAGTGTTCGGTTACCCGGGCGCCCTCGCGCATCCGGTCCTTGCCGGGCAACGCCACGGTGACGTTGACGCCGCTGACCCCGCCGTCGCGCGCGATCAGGCTCCCCGCGAGACGCGGCTCGGCCAGGGCGGTCGCGCGAATCCGGGATCGTTCCCCGGCACCGCCGAGAGCGGCGCCGTCCACGAGTTCGCGGACCAGGATGTCGTCGCCGACGGACGTCATGTGCTGGAAGTTCGTCAGCGAGTCGACGCGGGTCGCGTACGGTATCTGCCACGACCGTTCGGTGAGCCAGAGGGCGGCCTCGAGCGCGACGGCCGAGGTGGCGTCGCGGTCCTCCGGCACGACGGCGAAGAACACGTTGCTCGTCTCGCCGTAGGTGTCCTCCATCGCCTCGCTTGCGAGGAGCTGGGGGTTGTCCCTGGAGAAATAGATGCGGTCATCGGCCGAAAATTCGAGAAACGCCGTGCCGCTCGCGGCGATTCCGGCCAGCACCAGAGCGGCGGCGATTATCGGCCACCGCAGCTCGATGGCCCAGCCGCCGAGCCGCGACTCCAATCCGCGTACCGCCTGCATGATCGGAATTCGCGTCGAGCGGCTCACACCCGGCTCCCGAATCCGGCTTGATCGGCATCTTACGCCGCGACGGCTGCGCGCGGTACGCGAATCGCGAACCGGGAGCCGATCGGAGCGACGGCCCGCCCGTCAATTGGTCCGGAACGCCGACCGACGTGCGGTGGAGAAAACTTCCCGCCGATCCCGGCCGATAGGACCCATGTTGCGCAATCCCGCATCCACCGAGGTGTTCGGTCCCTGGAACTGGCGGCGCACTCTTCGTGGAGTGAGGAACGCTACTCGTTGCCGCGCATATCCCCGGGTGCTCTTCACCGTTCGGAGGAAGAGCCGGACTAGAAGCGGGGTGGCGGCCGGGTGTCTGGAGGAGGGCATCGCCGCCGTTCATGGTCACCGATGACACGGAGGCGATACCACTACGGCAGCGACCGCGATGGACCGTTCGACCGTTTCGCAGGCGGGCCTCGCCGACGCTACCGGTTGCCGGCGTCGGTCCCGGGTCCGATGGACGCCGGTCCCCGGTCGAGCCTGCCGGCGGCGGGTTGAACGGCTATGTCCAGGGCGTTCAGGAACGCCCGGCCGATCAATTCCAGCTTCCGCACCAACTCGATGCGCACCGCGGCGCCGGCTATCTCTTCCGCGGACAGAATATGACCGATGAGGCCGCAGCCGTCCGCGAGGGTGACGATCACGATGTCCCTC
>JAJDVM010000113.1 GCA_022826125.1 Defluviicoccus sp. | reverse complement strand
ATTGTCGTTCAACAGAAGAAGCATCACCTCTTCGGAAAATCTCAGCATGCGCAATATCTCCCCGCCCCCAAGGCGTTGTCCGAACTTGTGGCGCGGCATCATGGCACGCGAGCCCCGACGGTTCCATCCCGAATGCGCGGCACGGAGCGGGCCGGGACCGAAAGCGCGGAACCGGTCCGCCGGCGCCGATCGCCGAAGGCTTCCACGCCTCCGAGGGACCCATCCTCTCCCTCCCGAGCCGCCAGCCGCGCTATAGTAATCCGCCCCAGCCTTGGACCCGTATCCGCCATGAGACAAGACCGCATCGACGTCCACCACCACGTCCTGCCGGAGTTCTTCCGCGAGGCGCAGACCGCGGGCGGGTATTCCTCGACCGCCTACCGGCCGTTCCCCGACTGGTCGCCCGAGATCTCGCTCGCGCTGATGGACCGGCTCGGGATCGCGACCTCGGTGCTGTCCTTCTCCGCCCCCGGGATCTATTACGGCGACCGGGCGGCGTGCCGGGACCTCGCGCGGCGCTGCAACGACTGGCTCGCCGAGCTGGTCGCCCGCCACGCGCCCCGCTTCGGCGCGTTCGCCGCGCTCCCCTTCCCCGATGTCGACGACTGCCTCGCCGAGATCGAGTACGCCTGCGACATAGGGCTCGACGGGTTCATGCACCTGACGCGGAACGACGACCGCCCGGCCGGCCACCCGGACTTCCGCGAGATCTACCGCGAGCTCGACCGGCGGTCCGCCGTCGTCCTCATCCACCCGACCTACCCGGCGGCCAGCGCCGAGCGCGACTACGTCGTGCCGCGCCCCATCGTCGACTACCCCTGCGAGACCGCGCGGGCGGCGGCGAGTCTGCTGTTCAACGGGGTGCTGGCGGAGATGCCCGGCATCCGTTTCATCCTGTCGCACGCCGGCGGCGCGCTGCCCGCGCTCGCCCACCGGATCGGGATTTTCGATACCCTCACCCGCTTCCGCGAGAACTACCCCGAGGGCGCCGGCGCCTATCTCGGTCGGCTCTACTACGACACCGCGCTCTCGGGCGATGCGACGGTGCTGCGCGCGCTGCAGGACCTCGCCGACCCCGACCGGATACTGTTTGGCACCGATTACCCCTATATTCCCGACGAGGTCGCGGAAGCCGAGACCGCCGGGACCGACGGCTACCAGGGCTTCGACGAGACGGCTCGGACGATGATGGAATACCGGAACGCGCGGCGCCTGCTCCCCAGGCTGGCGGAAGGGTAGGACGATGCTCCCCGTCGTCATATCGACCGGAGCCGACCGGAGGGAGGCGGAGCGGAGATATCTGTCACACACTGTCTTGTATGCGGGGTGGAAGATTTCTCCACTCGCTCTGCTCGGTCGAAATGACGGGTTGGCAAGAGCGTTCGCCCGGCTGGCAGGGGCTTAGCGCATGTTCCTGAGAAACTGCTGGTACGCCGCCGCGTGGGACGACGAGGTCTCCGAGACCCCGCTCGGACGCACCATCCTGGGCGAGCCGGTGGTGTTGTTCCGCACCGCGGACGGGCGGCCCGTCGCGCTCGAGGATCGCTGCTGCCACCGCTCGCTCCCGCTCTCGATGGGCCGGGTGGTGGGGGAGACCCTCCAGTGCGGCTATCACGGGCTCCGCTTCGACCCGGGCGGGCAGTGCGTCGCGGTGCCCGGGCAGTCGACGGTCCCGCCGGGCGCGCGGGTGCGCGCTTTCCCGCTGGTCGAGCGTTACGGCTGGGTGTGATCTGGGATTAGAGGGTTGGTGGTTGCTTGGGCACTCGGTGGGGTCGTTCGCTCTCCTCGTCGAGAGGTTGAGGCTATTGGGCTTTTCGTCGGTCGTCAAGGATTTTTGTTGCCTGTTTCTTTAGAAATACGTTTCTGGTATGTATCTGTCTCTGGTGGCATCGAGGGAAGCGCATGTCTGGGACGGGGTGCGGGAAGGTGCGGGTTTCGACCCGTGAAGGCGTGGCCGTGGGCCTGGACTATGGGTCGATACATCGAGGATACACGGTTTTCCCGGGTTTGCGAAAGGGCGTAGGAATTCGGGTGAACAGGGCTCGGCTTGCCGGCGCCTTGTATCCACGGGGAGGCGGGGCGTGAGGGGCGGCGAGCGGAAGCGCCAGCGGAGCCTCTATTGCAACGCGGCGGAGCGGGCGACGATCCGGAGCAAGGCCGCGGCGGCGGAGAAGACGGTGTCGCGCTACCTGCTCGACCTTTCCGTGGCCGACGATCCCAACCGCCATGCGGTGGCGCTGACGGCGGCGGAGCAGGAAGAGCTGCGCGACGGGGTCAGGGAGGTCCGCGCGCTGGCGTATCTGCTCAGGCGCGAGCTTCCGGGCGGCGTCGGTCTGAACCTTCTGGCGGCCATATCGGTTCTGGCGCGGGCGCGGGTCGGATGAGACGGTCGAGGCGGCGGCGCGGGAAGCCGGAGGCCAACCACCTTTCGATGTCGGCGACCGACACGGAATGGGAGGAGGTTCGCCGCAAGGCGGATCTCCGGGGTCTTCCGATGGCGCGCTACCTGGTCGGTCTTGCCGAGCGCGACGGCGGCGAGGGCGAGCCGGCGATGGCGCTTGCCGAGGACGAGCAGCGGGAGCTTCTGGAGGCGGTTCGGGACATCCGGTCGCTGATACTGGAGGGCGCGGACGCCACCCCCCTGGTTCGCGACATGCAGGAGCGGGTGGCGGTTCAGTTCGCGGCGTGGTCTCGGGCGATGGTTCGCTCGGGCCGGCGGGACGGGCTGATGGAGGCTCTGGCGGCGGTTCTCGGCGAGGACCGCGCGCGCATCGTTGCGTCCTCCCTTGCGTCGGAGACCCCGGCGGCGGACGCGCCGGAGGAGGAGACCGGTCAGGGCAGTCTGCTGTGAGGCGGGTCGGGGAGGACAGGCCGTGAGCGGGAAGGACGGGACGCGGCCGGGGCCGGATCTTCTGGCAAGCCTGCCGGGCGAGGCACGGGCGTCGGATGCGGCGCTTGTGGAGGCGGTGCGGGCGGCGCTGGGGACGATGCGGGACGCGGTCGGGTCGGAGATCGCGGCGTTGCGCGAGGAGGTGGCTGCTCTGCGGCGCGCGGCGGAGGCGGGCCGCCCGGAGCCGGCGACGCGGGAGGACCTCGACCGGCTGGGCGGGCGTCTGGAGGGGCGGATGGAGTCCCTGCCGTCCCCGACCCCCGGAGCAGCGGAGGACGCGGCGCGGGCCGCCGCCGCGGCGGATCGGGCCGAGGCGGCGGTGGAGCGGCTCGCGGACCGGATTGGGGCGATGTTCGGCAGGCTGGATATCCGGCTTGCCGCGATGAGCCCGAAGGATGGGGCGGCGGAAAAGATCGAGGCCGCGCTCTACACGATG